>CAIYYW010000036.1 GCA_903930515.1 uncultured delta proteobacterium
ATAAAGTGCCAGTTATGGTATATGCTGTATCTGATTCAGCTAGAGAGCGCTCTTTCTCTTCAAGTCTCTCCCATGGTCCTTGATTAAGCTCTGACTTTTGCGGGGTAATATTGGAAAGATAATTAGTTTCCTGCCAACAATCAGTTCCCCTGAATGAAGCAAGGGGAGCTTGATGGCCTCTATCTGCTTTAAGAGCATTGTTAGCTCCCAAATAATCCTTTGGCTCTAAGGCTTCATCCTTGCTCAGCAAGGGATCAACTTTCCAAATTCGGATTTGCCTAACCTTCCCAGTCACAGTATTTTTATCAAGCCGGTAAGCAACCCAGTCTGCAAATTTTGTATCACCATTATTCATCAAAGTGTAACAGTTGTGTTGAATCAATTTATTAGTTCCAGGGGATCCTTTGGGATAGCCGAACTTGCAATAAGATTGCTGGCCATTGCCATCAGCCAAGAGATAAACTGGGATTAGAATTAAGGATATGATAACAGATTTAAATAGCCCCTTCATTGACATCATTCCTTGGTTGGTGGGTTACAGACCTTGCATGGTATGTATCCAGCATTCAACGCTTCCTTGGCGGACTGAAATTTAACAAGATATTCTGGCTTAATTTTTTGCGCCCATTGGCAGGTTGGATAATGATACTTATTGGATTTTGAGGATCCAACATATTTATAATCAGAGGCTAATGCGATAATTCCACTCGCACTGACTAAAAGTAAAATTCCAATAATTGCAGCAAAATTTGCTTTCTTAATTGACCTTTCAATTTTCATTGTTCCCTCCTTTGATTAGCTCTTTTACTGGTAAAGAACCTACTCCCTCGGCAGGCATCCCCATATTCTTGTAATTTCTGCTCCTGCTGGCACCCTTTTTAATGCCCTAGCCTCAAAACGGGCTATGGTCTGCGCTACTGACTTTGCTCATGTTTTTCTCCTTTTTTTGGACCCTACTCTTTTTAAGATACCCATTTAAATGGTGATTATGGTATCAATTATCACTACTATATTGGTATGGCTTTGTCAAGTCCCTCAGTCTACAATTTTCCAAATGAGGCAAAAGGTTGATATCCGAAAGAGTGTGGGGGCTTGGCTTCGGGAGATTCGGCGAGAGAACGGGCTGACTCAGGAAGATGTTGCAGAGAAAGCTGGAGTATCCGTCAAATATTATTCGGAAGTGGAGCGCGGCTTGCGTAATATAACTATTGGCAATCTGCAAAAGCTATTGCGGAGCATGAATGTCAATAAGGAAGAGGTAATCCGCTTGCTCATTACCGAAAATCTTTCCGAGGATGATAAGGCAATCCTCAGCCTTACCATTCGAATTTTATCCAAAGGAAGACGGAAGACCAAGAGCCAAACTCGCCAAATCCTCCAGGCATTGGCAGATTGATGCTGCTTCCAGTTTTAAGAGCCGGCGGGGCCGGGGCTTGAGGCTCTGCCGCCCAAATCCTTCTGACCGGACAGGATAAAACATCATTTCAAGGAGCGGAAGAATTTATGATGGGGCAGCGGGAGAAGTCCCGCGGAACGCGGGATTCAGTTATTCGGCGCATATAGATAAATGATTAAATCTGAAACTCAAGGGCTATTTGGGCAATAGGCCCTTGACATTTTACATAAGGGAGGTCTGGCTATCGCGCCTGAAGCCGCTCGCATATTGGAAGCAGACCATGCTTCGCTCTGACGAGCTTCGCAGGGCAGTGCTTGGAATGCAATGGAACGCCTTCCCGCTATCCACTGCTCACTATTGAGCGGCTTGACCAAGCGCGGGGAGTTATGATAGTTTGCGAGCGGACCGATGAAGACCGGACGGAAGAATGAGGTAATGTGTTTAGGAGAGGCGCTGGTGGACCTGGTGTCTTTGGATCCGGGCAAGGCGATCAAGGACACGCGGGACTGGCGGCTGACGCCGGGCGGAGCGGTTTGTAATGTTGCGGTGGGGCTGGCGCGTCTGGGTTTGAAGGTTGGCCTGATAGCCAAGGTGGGCTCGGACCCGTTCGGGCGGATGATGCTGGATTTTTTGAAGCAGGAAGGCGTGGACACCGAATGGATCAAGACCACGGATAGCGATCTAACGGCGCTGGTGTTCGTGGCGCTGGACAAAAAAAGGAAACCGCGCTTCTTCTTCTACGGAACCCCCGGCGCAGACCGGGGCCTCAGCTCGGAAGAGATCGGCAATCAGGCCTTTCAAAAAATAAAAGTATTCCACTTCGGAACCATCTCGCTCTCAGTGGAGCCGGCTCGGAGCGCGACCCTTTGCGCAATCGAGATGGCGCAACAGGCCGGGGCGCTTTTGAGCTTTGATCCGAATTTGCGGTTCCATTTATGGAAGGACCATCGGGCTTTGAAAAAGATCGCCTGGTCCTTGATCCCGAAGGTGGACCTGGTCAAGCTCAACCAGGACGAACTGAATTTTCTGGCCGGCGGAAAGGGTTTGAAAAAAGGCGCGGAGATGCTGGTTAAGAGCGGCGCGAAAATTGTGGTCGTGACCTTGGGCGGGAAGGGCGCTTTTTTCGCCACGGAAAAATATCAGGGAACCGTTCCGGCTTTCAAGTTCAAACCGGTTGACACCACCGGCGCGGGAGACGCCTTTGCCGGCGCGATGATCTCGGGTCTCACCCGGTTCTCAAGCCTGCCGCCGGCCCGGGAAGAAATGATGAAAGCGGTCCGTTTCGCCAACGCCTTTGCCGGGCTGTCCACTTTGGAGCTGGGAGCGATCGAGGGCCTCAAAAGTTTCGCGGAAGTTAAAAGATTTCTTGGGAAAAATTACGCGGACTGATTTTCGCCCGGCCTGAAATTTATTCTTTGCATAGCGCCCGGAGCCGGCTGAGTTTCTGGGGGGTGAGGGAAGGATGGGCGCAGGAGAGCAGACTGCAATTCTGAAACAGGGGTTCATTGACAAAATCAAACCGCGCCGAAGCACACGCCTCTTCCCATAAGTCAGTCCCCGGGATGGGCGAATATTCCGTGAGATAGGGACGGGCGCCCAGTTTTTTCACCGATTGAATATCCCGCTCAATTTCTTCCGCGGCCTGTCCGGGCAGACCGGCCAACATATAGATTCCGATCTCTTTTCGCGCAAAACCGGCTTGCTCAAGATCATCCAAAGCAGAGGCCAGGTCATCAATCCCGGCTTTGGGCCCGAGCATTTTCTGCCGGCCCGGGTCCGCGGTTTCCAGCCCGAACCGGATTACCTGGAACCCGGATCGTTTCATCAGCTTCGCCAGCTCCCTGGTCATCGGCTTCAAATGCAAGCCGTTGGGGGTATGGAAATTAAGCGCAAGTTTCTTCCGGATCACCCCCTCCAGGATCGGCATGATATGTTCTCCCGGGTCCACCAACAGCGCGTCATCGTAAAAAGCGATATTCCGGACCCCAAAATTTTCCGCCTGACCGGAAATCTCTTCAACCGCCAGCTCCGGAGACTTCCTCCTCAGCGCCGGATGCAGTTTCCAACTGACGCAATACCGGCACCGGGACGCACAGCCCCGGCCGGTAATGACCACGCCGTATGCCGGACAAGAATACCATTCCAGCCCGATCCCGATTTGCTCCGGGCTTTTGAGCCTGGGCGCGGCCCCGAAAATTTTCCGGAAAATTTCCGGCAGGAAAGTTTCATAATCGCCGACGCAGAAGAAATCCGCGGGCAGATTTTTCCGGGCGTGCTCGGGCAGGAGGGTGACATAGAGTCCGCCGGCTATGATCGGGGCTTCCGGGAAAACCTTCCGGAGCAATTCCGAGGTCCGGACATAACCGGGATACCAATAGGTCATCGTGGTGGAGAGCAGGATCGCGTCCGGTTTGGTTATTGTCGCGAACAGACTTTCCGCCCGAGCCGGGTCAACCCCGTGCCGCTTATATTTCCGGGCGATATTTTTCAAAGCGGCCGGTTTGGGGATTTCCTCGGCAAAAAATTTACCCCGTCCGTCCGGCATCCTTCTCAATTGCCTGGGCAAGGGAGATTCCCGGTTCAGGAACGGATCGGTCAGGTCAACCAACTCAATCTCAAACCCGGTTTCTTTCAAGGCTTCGGCGAGGGAGAGCAGGCCGATGGGCTTGAGCCAGAAATCATAGGCGGCAAAGTCAAAAATCCAGGGATTGACCAGCAGTAATTGAGGCATTCATTTTTGCCCGAGCCGGTATTTTTCCAAAAGCTTCTGCTTGAGCACCTCGCCGGTCGCGGACTTGGGCAGTTCCAGAACCGTCTGCCAGAGCTTCGGGCATTTATAATCAGCCAGGCGTTTATGACAATAGTCTTCCAGGAAATTGATCCGGACCCCGGGGGCATCCCGGGGAACGATAATCGCCATCACCTCTTCACCCCAGACCCGGTCCGGAATCCCGATCACCGCGGCTTCCAAAACCGCGGGATGAGTCAGCAGGACTTCCTCAATCTCGCGCGGATAAATGTTTTCGCCGCCTCGGATGATCAATTCCTTTTTGCGGCCCTTGATGAAAAAATATCCCTCCCGGTCAAAATATCCGAGGTCCCCGGTCTTGAGCCAGCCGTCCTGCAAAACTTTTTCAGTCTCCGCCGGATTCTGGAAATATCCCCGCATCACATTCCCGCCGGAAATCCAGATCTCTCCGATCTGGTCCGGGCCCAACTCCCTGCCGGCATCATTGACCACCTTGATCTTCTGATTGGGAAGAGCCGGCCCCACTGAACCGGGTTTCCTCTTGCCGCCCGGCGGGTTCAAGGTGCAGGCGCAAGCGGCCTCGCTCAACCCGTAACCTTCCAGCAATTCCGCCTGATACTTCTTTTCAAACTTCTCCAGGACCTCGGCCGGAAGGGGCGCGCCGCCGCAAAGGGCATACCGGAGGTCGGACAGATTTGAGAGCCGGTCGCTCGGGAGGTTGTTGAGCAGGGAGTAAACCGTGGGCACGCCGGCGAAGACCGTGATTTGAAAATCCCGGAGCGCGGTCAGGACCTTGCGGGGAGAGAATTCCGAGAACAAGACCAGGCTGGCTCCGGTGTAAACCGGGGCCAGCACCAGCACCATCTGCCCCAGGACATGAAACAGGGGGAGGATGCCCAGGAAGCGGTCGGTCTCCTGAATTTCCAGGATGCCGTTGATCTGACTGAGATTGGACAGGTAGTTCTGATGCGAGAGCATCACTCCTTTGGGATTGCCGGTGGCGCCGGAGGTGTAAATAATACCGGCCGGCTGATCGTCGGATTCGGCTCTCAACTCCATCGGGTTATCCGAGAAAACCCTGGAATAATCCAGCCAATTTTTATCCGGCCGGCCTTTCACGACGATCATCTTGGAAAGGCTCAGCCCGGAGAGGTCCAGCCGGGAAACCTCGTCGGCCTTTTCCGAGGCAAAAATCAAAAACCGGGCCTGGGAATTTTTCAAAGAAAGATTCAACTCCCCGGCTTTCCATTGATAGTTGATCGGGAGCGCGACTCCCCCGGCGTAAACCGCGGCGTAAAAGGATTCAATAAATTCCGGGCACGCCCCCAGATAGATCGCCACCCGGTCCCCGGGCTGCAAGCCCAACTCGGTCAGCCCGGCCGCCAGGGCCTTCACCCGCTGGAAAAAATCCCCGTAATTCCACCGCACCCCTTCATAATAAAGGAAGATCCGGTCTTTGTCGGTCTTGGCCCTCTGCTCGAGAAGTTTTCCCAGTCCCATTTCTGCCCTCATCGGAGATCAAACGCGCTTTAATCAGATTCTAATTTAAGGACTTTCAGGCGGATAGTCAAACTTTTCCGCGCCGGACCGGCCAAGGCGCTTTTTACCAGCGCTTGTAACGCCAGAAAGCGATCAGGCCGATCACCGAGACCGCGGCCAGACCCATTATCATCCAGAAGGCCTGGGGATGAAAAGCGATGGGTATTTTCACATTCATGGAAAACGCGCTGACCACGAAGGTGGGAACCATAATGGCGATGGTGACGATGTTCAGGGTTTTGATCAGGATGTTCAGGTTATTGCTGACGATGGATACCCGGGCGTCCATCAAGCTGGCCAGGATGTTGGAAGAGATTTCCGCCTGCTTGATGCACTGGCTGTTTTCAATGATCAGGTCGTCCAGGAACTCGGTCTCTTCCGGGATGAACCCAACTTTCACCGCGTTCATCTTGAGCTTCTCCATCAGCATACTGTTGGAATTGATCGCGTTCAGGTAATAGACCAGGCCCTTCTCCAGGGTGAACATATTGATCAGGTATTTATTCTCCATTGACGCGTTGACCTTCTGCTCCAACTCGTCTGAAATCATGCCGATGATTTTTAAATGCTCCAGAAAATGATAGACCGACCGGAACAGCAATTTCAGCAACAGGTCATTCAGGGAAACCACCCGCGAAAACTGCTTGCCGTCAAACAAGGGAGTATCATCGCTCAATACCACCACCAACCGGTCCTTGAACAAAAAAACTCCGCTGGAGCCGGTCTTGAACAGGAATTGATCCTTGCCCGAATAATTTTTAGGCCTTTTATAAATCAACGCGACATGCTCCGGCTCGAATTCCAGGCGCGACAACTCATCCGGGTCCAGGGCCGAATTCAAGGTATGCTCGTCAATCTTCAGCTCCTCCACCAAATATCGCTTTTCCTCTTTGTCCGGATCAATGAACACCAGGATCTGATACTGTTCCTTGGAACAGCCTTCCGTAATCTTGCAACCCGAAATTTGGTAGTCTTTTCTCATTGGTCAAACCCGTTTTTTTATTATTTCGGCCGGTAAAAACCCGCTGAAAAACAATAATTTATCAGGCTATAATTATAGCACCTAAATCCGTAACTTAAAGCTCCGGCCCCAAAAATTTTTCCTCCCGGCGATCCTTTTGATTTTTGGCGGGGTTGAGACTAATATTTTAAATTGATGAAGGAAGCGGAAATTGGAATCAGTTCCAACGGGATCAGGCTCCGGGGCAGAATTTTTCAGCCGGACCCGGCGATCTTTGCGCCGGCCGTGATCATCCTCCACGGCATCCCCCGGAGCAAGCCCGCCCCGGGCGACCCGGGCTATTTTCCGTTGGCCCGGGAACTCGCGGAGCTGGGGTTCCTGACCCTGTTTTTCAACTTCCGTGGCGCCGGCGAGAGCGGGGGCAACTTTCAGATCCTGGGCTGGAGCGAGGATCTGAAAGCCGCGCTGGACTGGCTCGAGCAAAATCATCATCCGGAAAAGATCGCCCTGCTCGGCTTTTCCGGCGGAGCCGCGGTGGCCATTCACCGTTCCGCGCGGGACCCCAGGATCTCCGCGGTGGCCTCGCTCAGTTCGCCGGCCCATTTCTCCGCGCTGGAGATTGAGCAGGAGATTGAACTCTGGCTTAAGTCCTTCCGCGAGATCGGCCTGATCCGCGATCCGGATTTCCCGCGATCGGTTCCGGAATGGCTCCAGGAATTTGAGGAGGTCTCCCCGATCAATTGGGTCGATCAGATCAGCCCGAGGCCGCTCTTGATTGTGCACGGAGACCAGGATGAGATCGTGCCGGCCCGGCACGCGGAACAGCTTTTTGCGAAAGCCGGCGCTCCCAAGGAACTTTTCTGGATCAAGCAGGGGATGCACCGGCTGCGGGTTGATCCGCGCGCGCTGGAGAAAGCCAAAGACTGGCTCCAAGCCTGGAAAGAGAGCGGGGTCTCGGAATGATTAACGAGCCGGCCCTGAAATTCGGAATCCATATCGCCCTGGTCGGAATCGGCGTTACCTTCGGGTCGTTGATCTTTCTGTATTTCCTTCTCCGCGCCTTCCTGCGATACGAGCGCCGGGCCGCGGCAAAAGAAGAAAAACAGAAACCGGCCGGGGAGCCGATCCCGGAGGAGTTGGTGGCGGTGATCGGGGTCGCGATCGAGAAATACCTGGAGCAGGACCGGGAATATATTTCTCCGCAATGGCGGCTGGAGCTTAAGCCGGCGTCCGCCTGGAAAATTTCAGGGAGGCAAGGGGATTGAAGATTTACGAGATAGAAATTAACGGCAAGGACTATCGGGTGGAAGTGGAATCCGAGCCCGGACATATTTTTAAAGTGGCGGTCAACGGCCGGGAGTATCGGGCGGAGCTGAAATCGGTTCAGTGCAACCGGCCGGACGCGTCCGGAGAAAGTCCGACGGTGGTTCGCCAGCAGATTTCAGAGGGAAACGAAGTCGCCGGCCTCCTGACCATTCGCGCGCCCATCCCGGGCGAGGTGAGGAAAGTTATGGTCAAGCCCGGCGACACCATCAAGGAAGGCGACATCGTCCTGGTGATTGAGGCTATGAAAATGGAGAACAATATCGTGAGCAGCGCGCCGGGCCGGGTGAAAGAAGTTTTGGTCAAAGAAGGCGAATTGGTCAAGCTCAACCAGGCCCTGGCCAGCCTGGAGGTGATGGGGAAATAATGCAGGACGCTTTCCAGATCTGGTCCCTGTTCGGCTTTTCTCAACTGAGCTTGAAAGAACTGGTGATGATCTTGATCGGGGGCCTGCTGATTTACCTCGCGATCAAGAAGAAATACGAGCCGCTCCTGCTCCTGCCGATCGGCCTGGGAATTATGATTGGAAACATCCCGGCGATCGTGATTAACGGCAAGGAAGTTTTTTCCACCGACGCCTACAGTCCGGCCAGCCCGTTTTATTATCTCTACTGGGGCCTGGACAAAAGCATCTATCCGGCCTTGATCTTCCTCGGGATCGGGGCGATGACCGATTTCGGCCCGCTCCTGGCCCGGCCCCGGCTGATCCTGATCGGCGCCGCGGCCCAACTCGGGATCTTCACCACCGTCCTGCTTGCGATCCTGATCGGGTTCAGCCCCCAGCAGGCCGGATCCATCGGGATCATCGGCGCCGCGGACGGGCCCAGCACCATCTTCCTCACCTCCTTGGTCGCGCCCGAATTGCTCGCCCCCATCATCATCGCCGCTTATTCCTACATCGCGCTGGTGCCGGTGATCCAGCCGCCGATTATGCGATTCCTGACCACCAAAACCGAGCGCCGGATCAAAATGAACCAAACCGAGGCCGAGCCTTCCCGCCTCCTTAAAATCATCTTCCCGATCGCCTTCTTCCTGATTGGAAGCCTGATCTCGCAGGGAGCCGCGATGTTGCTGGGAATGCTCGCGTTCGGAAACCTGCTCCGCGAAAGCGGGGTCACCGACCGGCTGGCCCGGACCGCCCGGACCTCCATCACCGACATCACCACCATCCTGATCGGGATCAGCGTGGGAGTGAGCGCCACCGGCGAGCGATTCCTCAATTACCGCTCCCTCCTGATCTTCGCCCTGGGCGCCGCGGCCTTCGTTATTTCCACCGCCAGCGGCGTGCTCTTCGCCAAGCTGATGAACCTGGTGAGCAAGGAAAAAATCAACCCCTTGATCGGCGCGGCCGGAGTGAGCGCGCTCCCGGATTCCGCCCGGGTGGTCCAGATGGTGGCCACCGAGGCCGACCCGCACAATTTCATTCTGCTTCAGGCGATGGCCCCGAATGTGGCCGGCCAGATCGCCTCGGCCATCTGCGCCGGCATTTTATTCCGGATGTTAGGAGGATGACTATTTTGAAAACCAGGGTATGCGAAATTCTCGGGATTGAATACCCCATTCTCCAGGGCGCGATGGCCTGGGTCAGCTTCGCCCCGCTGGTGGCCGCAGTCAGCAATGCCGGCGGACTGGGCATCATCGGCGGAACCATTTTTATGCCCGACCAGATGCGCGCCGAGATCCGGAAAGTCCGCGAGCTTACCGACCAGCCCTTCGGCGTGAACATCATCTCCCTCCATCCCATGATCCAGGAAATTTTGGAACTGCTGATTGAAGAAAAAGTCCTGGTCGCCACCTACGGCACCGGCAACCCCAAAAAAATCATTGACCGGCTCAAACCCGGCGGGGTGATGAGCTTCCCGGTCGTGCCCACCATCTCCGCTGCGGCGCGAGCGGAAAAGGACGGCGCCGACGGCGTGATCGTTTCCGGCCTGGAAGGCGGGGGTCATGTCGGCCTGATGAGCACCATGGCCTTGATCCCGCAGGCGCGGGACCAGGTGAAAATTCCACTGGTGGCCGCGGGAGGGATCGCGGACGGAAGGGGGATGGCCGCGGCCTTTGCCTTGGGCGCGGAAGCGATCCAGATGGGCACCCGCTTCATCGTGACCAAGGAATCCCCGGCCCATCCCAAGATCAAGGAACAAATCATTGCCAGCAAAGCCGAAGACACCCTGGTCACCGGAAATATCACCGGGCTTCCGGTCCGATGCCTGCGCAACCCGATGTCCGAAAAGTTCACCGAGATGGAATGCTCGGGCAAATCCAAAATGGAAATGGCCTTGTTCGGCTCCGGCAAAATGCAACTCGCCTTTGTCCAGGGAGACGCCGAAAACGGGTCCATTATGGCCGGACAGATCGCCGGATTGATCCGGGACGAGCCGTCCTGCGCCGAGTTGATCCAGCGGATGCTTAAGGAATTCAAGGAAACGGTTCAAACCCTCCAATCCTTATTGTGAGTGCGGCTTGCTCCCTGATCCTGCCGGGCAGGACTACCAAGGGCAAGTTAGTCGCGACTCTTCTTTTTTCAACGCTGAAAATCCGCAGGCATCCCGGTTGGCAAAGGTTTTGGCAATCATTAAAAAATTGAATTAGAATTAGGGCTGGAAGGCGGGAGAAGATAAACTGGAAGGGGAAAGGGAATGAAAATAGTCCGGCAAATCGATCGGATCGTCCGGGTGTCGGCGGAGGGAGTGGCCGCGGGATTGGGCGACCGGGAAACGGTTCCGGAGATGATGCGGGACCGGATTGAGCGGGTGCTGATCACGCGCGCGGTGATAGAGGCGCGGGTGAAAGCGCTGGCCCGGAGCATGGCGAGGCATTATCGCAAGCGGGCCCGGCTCAAGCTGGTTTTCATTTTGGAGGGAGCCGGGATGTTCGCGCTGGATTTGGCGCGCGAGATTTATGACGCGGGCGGCCCGGAGCTTCGGATTCAATCGATCAAGGCTCGCACCTACGGGGAGGAGTTGAAGCAGGACGGGGAAACCTCCCGGCAGGTGAAGATCATTTTCGCGCCCGGTAATCTGGCGGGTGAAGAAATCCTGATCGCGGAGGATATTGTGGACCAGGGGTTCACCCTGTCCGTGGTCAAGGAATGGCTGCTGGAAGAAGCCGGGGTGAAGGATGTGAAGATTTGCGCGCTTTTGGCAAAGCGGCTGGAGCATCCCACTCCCCAGGTCAGGGAAACCCGGAAGCGGCTCAAGCTGGACTGGACCGGGTTCACCATCCCGGACCGATGGGTGGCCGGATACGGGATTGACGCGGGAGAGGATTTCCGCTGTTTGCCTTATATTGCGATTGTTCGGGAGCAGTATTATTTAAAGGAAAAAAAATGAGCGGGGAGCGGAGGATATTATGACCGGGCTTTTGCTGAAAAATTGCCGGATGTTTGATCTGGCGAATCAAAAGGTGGAATGCGCGGACATTTTGATTGAGCGGGAAACGATCAAGCGGATCGCTCCGGTCGGAGGAATCAAAGCCAAAGGGATTCGGCCGGAGAATGTTTTGGACCTGAAAGGGAAATACCTGGCTCCGGGATTGATTGACGCGCACCTGCATATTGAGAGCAGCATGCTCACGCCGCTGGAGTTCGCTAAAGCCGCGGTGGTTCATGGGACCACTTCGGTGTTCGTGGACCCGCACGAGATCGCCAATGTGCGCAAGGAAGGGATTGAGTTGTTTTTAAAACTGGCCGAGTTGACGCCGCTGGATTTGTATGTGGGGATTCCGAGTTGTGTGCCGGCCACCCACCTGGAAGACGCGGGAGCAATCGTGACGCTGGGGGAGATAAAAAAATTGATCGCTCATCCCAGGGTATATGGGTTGGCCGAGATGATGAATTTTCCCGGGATCATCCACGGGTTCGGGGACGCCCGGGACAAGGTGGACCTGGTCTATGGCAGGGGCAAGCTGGTGGACGGCCATTGCCCGATGGTGGGGGGGGCCGCCCTTGTGAGCTATATTACAAACGGGAAAAATGACGGAGTGGTCCGGATTATGTCCGACCACGAGTCAACCGGCTACCAGGAAGCCCTGGAGAAGAGCCGGGCCGGAATGTATGTCGCGGTCCGGTATGGGAGCGCGAGCAAGGACTTGAATAAAATCCTGCCCGGCTTCATCAAAAACCAGGATTCCCTGGACCGGCTGATGCTCTGCTCGGATGACCTGGAGGCCGCGGAGTTGCTGGCGGATGGGCATCTGGACCGGACGATCAAACGGGCGCGCGAGCTCATCCTGGAAAATTCCGCAATCAACCTGGATCAGGCCACGATCATTGCGCTCCGGCTGGCCTGCCTGAATCCGGGAAAATATTTTGAGCGGTTCTTCAAGCTGGTTAAGGACAGCCCGATCGGCGAAATCAAGGAAGGGTATCGGGCCAACCTGGTGGTGTTCCGGGACCTGGAATCCCTGAAAGTTGATACGGTGATTGTGCGCGGCAAAGTCGCGGCGAGATCGGGAAAGCTGATCGCGAAGACGCGCCCATACAGCTTCAAGAAATTTTTGAACACGGTGAATTTGGGCAAAACTTTTACCGCCGAGGATTTCAAGATCAAAGCTCCTTCTTCGCGCCCGCTCAAAGTGAAGGTGATTGAGGCGATCCCGAACAGCTTGCTGACCAGAAAGCTGGTGCTGGAAATTCGGGTGGAAGGCGGCGAGCTTAAGGCCGACCCGGAAAACGATCTGGCCAAGATCGCGGTGATTGAAAGGCATCAGGCCACCGGCAAATTCAGCCTCGGCCTGGTCAAGGGGCTGGGGATCAGAAAGGGAGCCGTGGCCGGCACGGTCGGACACGATTCCCATAACCTGATGGTGGTGGGAGTGGATGATTCGGCGATGGCTGCGGCCGTGAACCACCTGGCCAAAACCGGCGGAGGCCTGATCGCGGTGTCAGGCGGCAAGAAGGTTTTTCATTCTTTGGAAGTGGCCGGGCTGATGAGCGCGAAGCCGGCGAAGCAGGTGGCCGCGAGCTGCCGGAAGGTCAAGGCCCAGGCCAAGTCGCAGGGAACTTTGCTGGACAATATTTTTATGACCCTCTCCTTCCTGGCCCTGCCCGTGATCCCCGAACTAAAAATCACCGACCAGGGATTGGTGGATGTGGCCAAGTTTGATTTCGTGCCGCTGATTGAGAGCTAGGAATTCAAATTGGAATTTGTGTGCCGGGCATCCTGCCCGGGCAAAGGATAAAAAGGATCGGCAGGCTGAAAGCCTGCGTCACAACCATTCCTGACTATTATCCGAACTTGGGAAAACAGCAATGCTTGTATTTCTTGCCCGAGCCGCAAGGACAGGAGGCGTTCCGGCCCACCTTGGCGCTGGCGCGGTGGATGGGCGCGACCCGCTCCTCGGCCGGCTGGGACGGCATATTCCCGCCCATCGCCGATTGCGCGGAAACTTCCCCGCCTGCGCCGGAAGCGGCCACGGCGATCGCGCTGGCTTCGTCGTGGCGCATCTGGAGCGGCCGGACCGAAGGCCGTCTCCGCTGCGCCTGCGCCTTGGGCGCCGAGATCTGGACTAAGGCGAGCTTCTGGATCAGCTCCTCCGCGATCTTGGCCTGGAGTCCTTCAAACAACTCAAAGGCCTCGCGCTTGTATTCAATCAGGGGGTCGCGCTGTCCGTATCCGCGCAGGCCGATGCCTTCTTTCAGTTGGTCCATATCCAGGAGGTGGTCCTGCCAGAGGGTGTCAATGGTAAAGAGGAACACATCTTTTTCAAAATTCCGGAACGGCTCGTCCCCGGCCAGCTCGGTCTTGCGCTGATAGGCTTCCCGGGCCTTGCTCCGGAGCAATTCGGCCAGGGTTTCCGGAGTGACCATTTCCAAAGGCTGGGCGTTGAAATCAAGCAACACCCCCAGTTGCCTCAGCGCCTTGCCGGACAGGCCCTTGAAGTCCCATTCGTTGGCCGGGGTTTTTTCGTCCCCGAACTCATAGACAATGTTCTCGGCCAGGTAGTCCATATATTCAAACACCCGCTCGCGGATGTTCCCGGAACGGATCGCCTCAATCCGGAGCTTGTAAACGATCTCGCGCTGCTTGTTCATCACATCGTCATATTCCAGAAGCCGCTTCCGGATTTCAAAATTCTGCGCCTCAACCTTCCCCTGCGCCCGGGCGATCGCGCTGGAAACCAGACGGGCCTCAATCGGTTCGTTGTCCTCAATCCCGATCCGGGTCATTATCCGCGCCAAGCTATCCGAGCCGAAGATCCTCATCAAATCGTCTTCCAGCGAGAGGAAGAACCGGCTCTGGCCCGGGTCGCCCTGTCTTCCGGACCGGCCCCGCAACTGGTTGTCAACCCGGCGGGATTCGTGCCGCTCGGTCCCGATCACATATAGTCCTCCCAGCGAGACCACATCCTTGTGCTCGCCCTCCCAGGCGCCCTGATGGTGCGTCAAAAGCTGTTGATATTTCTCCTCGTCCCCGCGCGAAAGGGTCTTGGCGATCATCTCCGGGTTGCCGCCCAGGATAATGTCGGTTCCGCGTCCGGCCATATTGGTGCTGATGGTGGCCGCGAGTTTCCTTCCGGCTTGGGAAATGATCTCGGCCTCCCGCTCGTGATGCTTGGCGTTCAAGATCTGGTGCGGGATTTTTTTATTGCGCAGCAGCCGGTGCAGGAACTCCGATTTTTCCACCGAAGTGGTCCCGACCAGGACCGGCTGTCCCCGCTTATAGGCGTCCTCAATCTCGTGGACCACGGCGATAAATTTCTGCTTCTCGGTTTTATAGATCACATCCTGGTGGTCCTTCCGGATCATCCTCATATGGGTCGGGATCACCGCGACATCCAGTTTGTAAATCTTCCGGAACTCATCCGCCTCGGTGTCCGCGGTCCCGGTCATACCCGCCAGCTTCTTATACATCCGGAAATAATTCTGGATGGTGATGGTGGCGATGGTCTGGCTCGCCTTCTGGATGGACAGTTTTTCCTTCGCCTCAATCGCCTGGTGCAACCCGTCCGAGTATCTCCGGCCTTCCATCTTCCGGCCGGTGAACTCGTCCACGATCACCACCTTCCCCTCCTCCACGATATACTCGTCATCCTTCTCAAACATGGTGTAGGCCTTGAGCAGTTGGTTCAGGGCGTGGAGCTTTTCCGACTTGGTCTGATACTCCTGGTGCAAACTCTCCTTGGCCAGGAGCTTGTCCTGCAAAGCCATTTGCTCATCCGTCTCAATCTTCTGCTCGGCCTCGGAAAGCTCGGGCAGGACAAACACGTCTCCGATATACCCGACCATCTCCTTCTGCCCCTCGTCGGTCAGCTCCAGGGCATTATCCCGCTCGTTGAGCGCGTAGAGCAATCCCTGTTTAAGCTTATGCTCCTCCTTGTTCATCCGGAGACCGCCCTGAACCCGCTCCATATTCTTCTTGGTCTCCTTCTTCTCCGTGATCAGGGCGAACAGTTCCTTGTTCTTGGGGTCCCCGACCTGCACCTGGAGCAGCTTGAAATAATACTCGTCTTCCTGATCCGGCTTGTCCTTTAACAGTTGGGCCTCCCGGAAAATCTTCTTCACCACCGTAATCTGCTTGGTCACCAGCCGGTCAATCGCCGGGGTCATCTCCGCGAACGAGCTTTCATCCCGCTCCACCTCGCCGGAAATGATCAAAGGAGTGCGCGCCTCGTCAATCAAAATGGAGTCAACCTCGTCCACGATCGCGTAATAAAGGGATTGGCGCTGGACCATATCCTCCAGCCGGTATTTGAGGTTGTCGCGCAGATAGTCAAACCCGAATTCGGAGTTGGTCCCGTAAAGGATGTCCCGCCGGTATAGCTCCCGCCGGAGCTTGTCGTCGTCATCGTGCTGGAGCGCGCCCACGGTCAAATTGAGCGCCTTGTAAATACCGCCCATCCATTCCGAGTCTCTCCGGGCAAGATAGTCGTTGACCGTGACAATATGCACGCCCCGTCCCAAAAGCGCGTTCAAATAGATCGGGCTGGTGGACGCCAAAGTCTTTCCTTCCCCGGTCTTCATCTCCGCGATGATGCCCTGGTGCAAAACTACGCCCCCGATCATCTGCACATCAAAATGACGCTGCCCCAGCCCCCGCTTCGCCGCTTCCCGAACCAGCGCGAAGGTCTCCGGCAAAAGCTCATCCAGCTTCGGTTGAAGCCGCGCCCAGTCCTCGTCGGTCAGTTCATTGAGCTTGGGCTGGAACGACTCCCAGTCCTGGGCCGATCCAAAGGCCTGGTCAAAGATACGGCCGCGCAAAACCCAGGTCTGCGCCCCCAGTTCCTCGTCGCTCATCGCCGCAAACCTCGGCTCCAATTCGTTGATCGTTAGTACCAGCGGACGGATCCGCTTGAGCAAGCGCTCGTTTTTGGACCCGAAAATCTTCTTCGCATAGTCTCCGAAAAATGACATCTATAAAATCAACTCCTCCGTTCCCTTACCTGTTTTTCTTCCCGCCTATTATAAGTCCTTAGCGCCCGCTCTTCAAGCCTTCCCTATTCTAATTGGGCGCCTGCCCGGTCCGCCTTCCCCAGCCTCGGGAATCACCGCTTTTATTTTTTTTCCTACCCGGTTTTGCGAACTTGTCTCTTCTCCATTTAAATTGCGCGGTTCCAGACCAGATCTTCAATCGGATTATTGATGGTCAGGTTTTGATGAGTTCAATTATCTCTTCCTCGCTCACCGCAGCCATACACCTCGGCTCCGGGCAATCGCGGCGGGTTTCATCCGTGCAGGGGGCGCAGGGAAACCTGCCAGCCGCCACTTTCACATTTCCCTGGGGAGGAGCCCAAACCAGCGGGTCAGTGGGGCCGAACACGGCGACGGTTTTTATTCCCAGGCTGGCGGCCAGATGGGTCGGCCCGGAGTCCATACCGAGATAAAGCTGGGCCTGGCTCAAGAGGTCCGCGAGCTTGAGCAGCGGGAGGTCTTTTACCAGTTGCGCGATCGGTCTCAATTTTTCCGGGCATTTTTTCACCAGCTCAAACACCATCTGCTTTTCCACTTCCCCGGTGATGATGGCGATTTTTTGCCTGGGCATAATTTCCGCCAGCAGCTCCAGGATCCTGAAAAGTTTTGCCGCCGGCATCGCCTTTTTGGATGAACCGCTTCCGGGATGGATCGCGATAAAGGGTTTATCGCCGACGATGCTCAGGGCGGTTTCTTTGGCGGATTCCGGAAGCTTCAGGCGCGGAATAAAATCGCTGACCTCAATCCCGGCCTTCTGCACAGGCCGGGCAAGAATTTTGGAGATGGGTTCGGACCCGGGCGCGGGCGGAAACGGCTCCTGGAAAATTTCCGCTTTTCCCGCCAGGCGGGCGAGGTTTTTTTGATAAACTTCGGAATTCCTTCCCAGCCAACTGACCGCAAGCTCGGTCCCGGAAAAAATTTCCTCCAAAATCCGCGCCGGCTGAAAATTCTCGCTGAACAGGGTATGGAAGGAAATCGATTCGGAGCTAAGGGCCTGATCAAGAATTCCGGCATATTCCAGGAGCTGGAGCCGCTCGGAGCCGATCCCGATCAGCAGTCCGGCATTTTCCTTGATTGCCCGGATCGCGGGCACGGTGTTAATCAAATCCCCGAGGGCGCCCTGGTGGATGATGATGGCTTTTTTAATCGGCTTGTTCATTTGGCATTCTTGAGACCGGAAATTTTCCGCGGGAAAGTTTGACGCACCCGGCTCTTGCACTTATCATAAAGTCCGATGCTAATTCTAATCACAAATGACGACGGGATCAACGCGGAGGGGATTAAGTCCCTGGCCGGAGAGCTGGGAAAAGATTTCCATCTGGAAGTGGTTGCCCCGGACCAGGAGCGGAGTGCGTCCAGCCATTCCATCACCTTGAACCGGGATTTGAGCGTGTCGGAACCAAAGCCTCATTGGCGGGCGATCACCGGGACTTCCGCGGATTGCGTTAATTTGGCGGTGAACAAGTTGCTCCCGCAAAAGCCGGACCTGGTGGTTTCCGGGATCAACCGCGGAGCAAATTTGGGCTGCGATGTTTTTTATTCCGGAACGGTCGCGGGGGCTCGGGAGGCCGCGATTTTGGGGATCCCGGCGTTCGCGGTCTCGGTAGATGTCCATGCCGGCAATCCGGCTGACTATCAGCCGGCCGCGGAGTTCGCGCGCAAGTTCGCGCATTATCTCCTGGACCGCAAGCTCAACCACCGGCTGATCTTCAACCTGAATTTTCCGGGCATTCCCCGCGAGAAGATCAAGGGCGCCAGGTTCACCCGCCAGGGCATCCGGATTTATTCCACCCGGGTCCTGGAGCGGAACGACCATTCCGGGAACAAATGTTATTCCCTTAACGGCGCGGTCCTGGGCGGGCATAAGATAGAAGACTCGGACATTGTGGCGATTGAGCAGGGCTACATCTCCATCTCCCCGCTGGGACTGGATTTCACCGATTACGACACCCTGAACCAGCTCAAGGAATTCGACCCGGAGACCTTGCTGAAAAAATGATTGGCTTTTCCGACAAGCGCAGGCGGATGGTGCGCGAGCAGATTGAAGCGCGGGAGGTCCGCGACCTGTTCGTGCTCAAGGCGATGGAAAAAGTTCCGAGGCATTTGTTCGTTCCGGAGGCGATGCTTGACCGGGCTTACGAGGATTCCCCTCTCCCGATCGGCCACAAGCAGACCATCAGCCAGCCTTACACGGTCGCGTTTATGACCGAGGCGCTGGAACTGACCGGCAAAGAGAAGGTTTTGGAGATCGGCGCCGGGTCCGGGTACCAGGCCGCGATTTTAGCCGAATTGGCCGGGGAGATTTATACCATTGAGCGGATTCCGGAACTGGCGGAGCAGGCGGAAAAAATCCTGAAGCAACTCGGCTATAAAAACATTCGGATCAAGGTCGGAGACGGCTCTTTGGGATGGGCGGAGCAAAGCCCGTTCCAGGCCATCATTGTCACGGCCGGGGCGCCGGCAATCCCGAAGCCGCTGCTGGAGCAGCTGGATGATCCGGGATTGCTGGTGATTCCGGTGGGAGACCGCTCTTCGCAGAATATGATCCGGGTGCGCAAGAAAAACCAAAAGGTCACCGAAGAATCCCTCGGCCCGTTCCGGTTCGTGGAACTGATCGGCGAGCACGGGCATCAAAAGAACGATTGAGGAATCGTTTGCGCCGGCCGCGGAAAAAGCCCGGCTGTTCCCAAAAAGCCTAATTCCCTATATCATCATATCTAGGAAACGGAATGGAGTTTTTTTTAAAATGGAGCCGAACCCGGCCGGGGACCAAAGCGGCAAGGGAAATCGCGGCCCTGCTGATCTTTGCGCTCAGCCTGGCAATGCTCTCATCCTGCGTGGAGAAGAAGACCGACCGGGAGGTCCAAAACCCGCCTTCGCGCAAGGAGCCAGGCCCAAAAGGCAAAACCTCAACCAAATCCAAAGCCGGAAACCATGCGGGAGTCTGGCACACGGTTGAGCCGGGCCAGACTTTATGGAGGATCTGTAAGGCTTATGGCGTGGATATGGAGATGGTAATCAAGGAAAATAAGCTGGATGACCCGACCCAGATTTCCACCGGCCTAAAAATTTTCATTCCGGGCGCCAAACACCTGCTCAAGGTGGAGCCGGCCCCGCAACTGGCCCAGCCCCAGAAGCCTCTGAAACCCTCAGACCCGGATGACCAGCCCGATCGGTTCCCGCCCCAAACCGGCGGCTCCGGGAAACTGCTTTGGCCGGTGGACGGCGGAATCCTTTTTTCCAAGTTCGGAAACCGGAACGGCCAATTCCACGAGGGGATAGACATCTCCGCGCCCGAGGGCATTGCGGTCTTCGCCGCGGAAGACGGCAGGGTGGTTTACAGCGACAGCCGGATCCGCGGTTACGGCAATATGATTGTGCTCAAGCACCGCGGGAACCTGAGCACGGTTTACGCGCATAATAAAGTCAACCTGGCCAAGGAGGGAGATTTTGTCAGGCGCGGCCAGAAGATCGCGGAAGTGGGCAAGACCGGAAACGCCACCGGCAACCATCTTCATTTTGAAGTCCGGGCCGGAAAAGAGGCGGTGGATCCTCAAAAATATGTGAGGGAAGATAAATGAGCGGGGAAAACCAAAATCCATTAGAGCCGCAAAAATCCAATAAGCTGAAATGGCTGATCCCGGGCGGGCTGTTCCTGATATTCCTGGCCGGAATCATTTTCAGCTACCGCCAGCATCCGGGCGGAACCCCGCGGGAACTGCCGCAGTTGAGTCAGGAACGGTTGAACAATGCCGGGGCGGCCCCGGATTTTGAAGTATCCGACCTGAACGGCGCCAAGGTCCGGCTGAAGGATTTCCGCGGAAAAGCGGTGCTGGTGAATTTCTGGAGCATCACCTGCCCGGCCTGCCTGATGGAGATGAAAAGCCTGGAGAGCCTTTCTCAGCAACTGTCCGGAAAACCCTTTGCCTTGGTCGCGATCACCAGCGATGATTCCGATCAGGTCCGGCAATTCCTGGATAAAACCGGCTCTAAAATACCCGCTTACTTTGACTATAAAAGCGAGGCGCATCAGAAATACGGCGCCTACTATCTCCCGGCCAGCTTCGTGATTGATCCGGAAGGGAGATTGGTGGATCAGTTCGCCGGAGCCGCGGATTGGAGCAACCCCTCGGTCATCTCCTATTTCCAGAAATTGATTGAGCTATATCAGCCTAATAAACCAGCCCCATAACCGCAAAAGGCATCGGGATAAAAGTCAGAAAAAAAACCAGGACCGCGGCCAGCGCCACCAGCCAGCGGGGCCGGTCCAGCTTCACCTCCGGATACAGCGGGGGCGGGTGCCGGATCCCTTTCGGCCCCATCAGGATCAGGGCGAAAAGGGCGAAGAACAGCCAGCCTTCCCAGAAAATGCTGACCGAAAAAATTAAATCCGCCAGCATGGAAATCCCGCCCGCCAGCATCAGCAGGATCAAAACCGACCAGGAAAAATACCCGGTATATTTCCCCAGACAGGCGTAAGCGATATGTCCTCCGTCCAATTGTCCGATCGGCAATAAGTTCAACATCGTGACAAACATCCCCACCCAGGCCGCGTCCAAAATCGGGCTTTGGATCATGCTCGCCTGGTCCGCGATCGGGAGCCAGCGGGCAATGGCGAGCTGGAACAAAATATTCGGGTTGAACAGGATCATCCCGCTGGAAGCATCCAACGGAACCACCTGGGCGGTCTTGATCCCGATCCCGAGCGCGAAGAGGCTGACCACAAAGCCCGTGAGCGGGCCGGCCGCGCCGATGTCCAGGAGCGCCCTCCGGTCCCGGATCCGGCCCTTCATCAAGATCACCGCGCCAAAAGTCCCGACCAGGTTCGGCGCCGGGATAAAATAAGGCAGGCTGGCCTGGACATGGTGATATCGCGATAAAAAATAATGGCCCAACTCGTGCGAGAGCAGGATCACCATCAAGGTCAATGAAAAGGGCAACCCGTCCAGCCACCAGCCCGGATGATATTTCAACACAATCCAGAACTTGCGCAGGTCCGGATCAAAATGAGCCATATACGCCCCGAAAAACATTGTGGAGCAGATGGTCAGGAGGAAAAGGATTAGGTTCAGCCAGGGAAACCGGAAGGGCTCCCGCACCGGTTCCTCCGGAGGCCCGGAAGATACCGGGATCGTGTAACTATATTTGGAAATCCCCTTTTCCTGGCCAGGAAAATCGTCCATCGTCCCTGATTCTAGCACGCGGAGGACGGCCTGACAATTTTGCGTTTTCTTATTAAAGGCGCGCGAATTCAAAATATTAATGAAGCCGGTCAAATCGTTAAAGCCGGTGGAATTGGTGATTGACCAATTTTACCAGTTCAACCAATTCAACCCTTGATCGTTCACGGAGAACCATTCGCCTTTTAGCTATTGCGGCCCTGCTTTTGACTAACTGCCTCAGAGCAAGCTAGAATAAAAGAAGGAGAAGGAGGCAGAAGATGAAAGAATATTCTCGGCAAGGAGAGCGGGAAGTGATCCTGGAAAGGAAACAGGCGGTGTTGCTTTTTGCCGGAGGCGCCTTGGCGCTGATCCTGGTATTTGTGCTGGGCGTTTTGTTCGGGAGAAACCTGGCCAACCGCAAGTTGGCGCAGGAACAGGCCCAAGTCGCAAAACAAGCCGCCTTCCCGCAAGGGCCTCAGTCCCTGCCGGGCGCGACCGCGGCCGCTCTTCCGGAAATCGGCGCAACCGTCCAGACCGCCAAGTCCCCGGTTGCTTCGGGCGATACCATCTTGCAGAAGATCAGGGCGCAACAGCCCCCTTCTCGGTTGACCGGCCCGGCCAAAGGATCAACCGCCAAGCCGACCATTGCGGTCAAGCCGGCAAGCACAACTCCGACCACGACCAAACCAACAACCACGACACCCATCGCAACCAAGCCTCCGGCCACGACCAAGCCGGCAACCCAACCCCTGCCCAATTTCGCCATCCAGGTCGCGGCCTTCCCGGATCAGGCCAGCGCGGATGACCTGCTGAAAAAACTCAAGGCCGATAAATGGGATGTTTATTCCGTGCCCACGCAAATACCCGGCAAGGGAATTTTCCAACGGGTCTATGTCGGCCGCTACTCCACCCGCGTGCAGGCGGACAAGGCGATTGTGATTTTCAAATCCAAGGAGCCGGACCATCAGGACGCCTTTATCAGGAATCTGGAATAAGGGATGAAAGCCCTGGTTTTAAGCGGAGGCCGGGGCACCCGGCTCAGGCCCATCACCCATACCCGGGCCAAGCAATTGATCCCGGTGGCGAACCAGCCGGTGTTGTTTTACGGCCTGAAGGCCATTGCCGAGGCCGGGATCAAACAGGTCGGGATCGTGGTGGGAGACACCGCGGAAGAGATCAAGCAGGCCGTCGGGGACGGGGAAAAATTCGGACTTCAGGTCACTTACATCTATCAGCAGGAGCCGCTCGGTCTCGCCCACGCGGTCCTGGTCAGCAAAAAATTCCTGGGCAGCGAGCCGTTCGTGATGTATCTGGGAGACAATTTGCTCAAGAGCGGTGTCAGAAAATTGGTGGAACAATTTAACCGCGAGAAAGCCAACAGCCGGATCCTGCTGGCCAAGGTGAAAAATCCCAGCCAGTTCGGAGTGGCCGAGTTGAAAGGAGACAAGGTGGTCCGGCTGGTGGAGAAACCGAAAAAGCCGAAAAGCGATCTCGCCCTGGTCGGGGTTTATATCTTTGATAAAAATATTCACCAGGCCGTGGCCGCGATCAAGCCCAGCGCCAGGGGCGAGCTGGAAATCACCGACGCGATCCAATGGCTGATTGATCAGGGCAAGAAAGTCTGCTGGCAGGTGGTGGACGGCTGGTGGAAAGACACCGGCAAGGTGGAGGATTTGCTGGAAGCCAACCGGATGATCCTGGACGAGCTGGAGGAAAAGATTGAAGGCAAGCTGGATTCGGAGAGCAAAATTGAGTTCCGGGTCAGGATTGAAAAAGGAGCCGTGATCAAAAGGAGCAGGATCCGCGGACCCGTGATCATCGGGCCGGGAACCGTCATTGAGGATTCCTATATCGGTCCCTTTACCTCCATCTCGGAAAATTGCCTGATCCGCTCCGCGGAGATCGAGCACAGCATCATCATGGCCGAAAGCAAAATTGAAAACCTCTCCCAGCGGCTCTCCGACAGCCTGATCGGAAGAAACGCCGTCATCAGATGCTCCAAACAAAAACCCGGCGCCTTCCGCCTGATCATCGGAGACAGATCGGAAGTGGATCTGGTTTAAATGAAGGAGAAAAAAGTGATTCAAGGCGTGATCGTAAAAAAACTGAAAGTGGTTCCGGACGAGCGGGGAATACTGATGGAGCTGCTCCGGTCGGATGACGGGTTCTTTGAGAAATTCGGCCAGGCCTATATCACCAGCGCGTATCCGGGGGTGGTCAAGGCCTGGCACCGGCATAAGAAACAGGTGGACCATTTCGCCTGCCTCAAGGGAATGGCCAAGCTGGCGCTCTATGACGGCCGGGCAAAATCAAAAAGCAAAGGCGAACTAAACGAGTTCTTCATCGGCGAGCATAATCCGGTCCTGATCCGGATCCCGGCCGGGGTCTGGCACGGATACAAATGCGTGTCGGAAACCGAATGTATTTGCATCAATCTCCCGACCGAGCTTTACCAATACGACCGTCCGGACGAGGAACGGATTGACCCGCATAAAAATAAAATCCCATATCAGTGGGAGAGAAAAGACCGCTAAGCAATGAAAATACTGGTTACCGGCGGGTGCGGATTTATCGGGTCCAATTTCATCCGGCTGATCCTCAATGAGACCAGCCACCAGGTGATTAACCTGGACAGCCTCACCTACGCCGGGAACCTGGAAAACCTGAAAGAGCTGGAAGGCAACCCGCATTATCAATTCCTCAAAGGCGACATCCGAGATCAAAAACTGGCGGAAAAAATTTTATCCGCGGGCATTGACGCGATCATCAATTTCGCGGCTGAAAGTCATGTGGACCGATCTATCCTGGACCCGCAAAGTTTCCTCCAAAGCAACTATTTCGGATGCGCAAATCTTCTGGAATCCTGCAGAAAATTCCCGGTCAAGATTTTTCTCCAGATCAGCACCGACGAGGTTTACGGTCCGTTCCCCAAGGGCCTGGCCGATGAGGGTTGCCGACTCAACCCCAGCTCCCCCTACTCCGCGAGCAAGGCCGGAGCGGACCTGCTCTGCTTTTCCTATCATAAGACCTTCGGCCTGCCCGTCACCATCGCCCGGCTATCCAATAATTACGGCCCTTATCAATTCCCGGAAAAGCTGATCCCGCTCTTCATTACCAACGCCTTGGAAGATCAGCCGCTCCCGCTTTACGGAGATGGCTTGCAAGTCCGGGACTGGATTTTCGTGGAAGACGCCTGCCAAGCCCTGCTCTTGATTTTGGAAGAAGGACGGGCCGGAGAAATATACAATGTCGGGGGCGGCAACCAGAGGACCAATTTGGAAGTGACCCGGATCATCCTACAGGAATTGAAAAGATCAAAAAGGCTGATAAAATATATCCAGGACCGGCCCGGACACGACCGGAGATACGCGCTGGATTCAAACAAGATCAAAAAAGAACTCGGGTTTGCCCCCGCGCTTAAATTTGAAGACGGCCTGCTCCTGACCGTCAAATGGTATCAGGACCACAAAAAATGGTGGCAGAAGGTGAAAAGCGGGGAGTATCGGCTATATTATGAAGGATTTTATCGGCAGAAATTGGGGTTGAAGAAAAAATAAACCAAGGGAGGAAACAAAAAATGAGACGACTAATGGCGATGATGATTTTATTCGGGGCGGCGCTCTGCCTGCTGCCGGTCGCGGGACATTCGGAAAATGTGGTTGCTGTTTTTGGCGGGCAGTGTTGGACCCGTCCTCACGACCTGACCGTGCAACAGCCCATCTCTAAGAATTACCTGGTGGTGGATGACGCCACTTTCCTGGACGACAGCTATGTGGGTCCCATTTATTACGGCATCCGGATCAGTCATTTCTTCAAGGACCATCCCAGTCTGGGGATTGAAGCCGAATTCTTTCATCCCAAGGCGCGGCTGAATGTGGACCGGGACGCGGATGTCCGGGGCGAATGGCACGGCAAGCGCATCAACCAGGAGGTTGATTTGAACGACTACATCCAGAGTTTTGAAATCTCCCACGGATTCAACTTCCTGCTCGTGAACGGGGTTTACCGCTACGGCTTCTTCAAGACCGACAAGATCCCTTACGGCCGGCTGCAACTGCTGATGAGGGCCGGGGCCGGAATCACCATGCTCCATCCCGAGAGCATCGTGGATCATCAGCAACGATATATTGAAAGCGGCGGATACGAGCTCGGCGATTACGGGTTCCAGCTTTCGCCCGGACTGGAGTTTACCATCTGGAGAGGGATTGACGGGTTCTTGGAATACAAATACACCTACGCCGAGATGGACGATGTGACCATCAAATACGGGACCGCGGACACCGTGTTCACCACCGACCATATCGCCTTCGGGATCTCATATCATTTTAAATGAGTAATCGGCGAATCCTGCTTTTGGGAGGAGCCGGCCTGCTCGGATCGGCGCTGAAGGATGAGCTTTCAGCCGGGGGGCATCTCTTGCTCGCGCCCGCTCATTCCGAACTGGAGATCGCCGACTATGACAAGATTCTGCTCTGTGCGAGGGAATTTAGTCCAGATACCATCGTCAATTGCGCCGGATTCAACCAGGTGGATGAATGCGAGCGCAGGAAGGAGCTGGCCTTCCAGGCCAACGCCTTCGGCGCCGGCAATTTGGCCCGGATCGCGGCGGAAATCGGCGCGGCCATTTTTCAGGTCTCCAGCGATTACATTTTCAAGGGAGATAAAAAAGGCGAGTACCGGGAAGAGGATCTCCCGGACCCGCTCAATCTTTACGGAAAAAGCAAGCTGCTCGGAGAGAGCGCGGTCCGGGAAAACGCCCGGGAGTTTTGCGTCATCCGCGCCAGTTGGCTGTTCGGGCCGGGCGGTCCTAATTTCATCAGCAAGATTTTAACCAAATGGAAAGCCGGGGCTCAGGAATTGAAGGTGGTCTCGGATGAAAAGGGAAAACCCACTTACAGTCTGGACCTGGCAAACGCGATCCGGCTCTCAGTTGAGCGGAACCTGAGAGGGATATATCATTTCTGTAACCAGGGAACGGTGAGCTGGATGGAGCTGGCACAGGAGGTGTTTGAAATCATCGGGAAGGGGCCAAAGCTGATCCCGGTCAGCGCGGAAGCCTACAGGCTCCCGGCCCAAAGGCCCAAAAACTCCGCGCTCAGCTCAAAAAAGATTGAGGCCGCCCTCGGGTTGACGATCCGGCCTCACCTGGAGGCCCTGAAGGATTATTTGGAAAAAATGGAAATCTGAAGGAGCAAGTTATGAAACAAGTCTGCGCGTTTTGCGGGAGAGCCAAGGGGCAAGTCAAGGGCCTGTTCCGCGGGCCGGAGCTTCTGATCTGCAACGAGTGCATTGAGGATTACAATTCCCGACTGCACCAGGGCGAGGTCGGAACTAGCCGGGAGCTCCGGGAGGAATTGGAACAGACGGTGGCGGACAGTTTCCGCAAGATGGTGGGCAACCTGGACCTGGGACCGCTCCACGACAAGTATCAGTTGCTGATGAAGGTGAAGTTCAAGGAGGAGCCGGGCGGGCCTACTTTTGAGAAGGTGTTTGACGAATTCAAGCGCGGGGTGGAGCAGGTGATCACCGCGGACGACTATCAGACCCACTACGACCTGGGGATCGCTTACCACGAGATGGGACTGAAGGATGACGCCTTCCGCGAGCTGATCCAGAGCATGCGCTATTCGCTCCGGCTCAAGAACTGGGAAAAGGCGATTGAGGTTCTGAGCGTGATCTTTTACATCGGATCCGATCCCAAACAGGTGATCGCGATGGTCTCCGAAATCTTCCAGGAAAGGGGATAGCAGGATAGATGAACATCGGCGTGATCGGGGTGGGATATGTGGGGCTGGTCGCGGGAACCTGTTTGGCGGAGAGCGGGAACGATGTGATCGCCGCGGATATGGACGAGGGGAAGATCGCCCTGCTCAAGCAGAACCGGATTCCGATCTACGAGCCGGGCCTGGAAGAGTTGATTGCGCGTAACGCCAAGGAAGGCCGGCTAAAGTTCACCACTGACATTGACCAGGCGATCCGCGACTCCGAGGTGATCTTCATCGCCGTGGGCACTCCCTCCAATGAAGACGGGTCCGCGGACTTAAGCGCGGTTTACGAAGTTGCCCGGCGGATCGGAAAAAATCTCGCCGGCTATAAGCTGATTGTGGATAAAAGCACGGTGCCGGTCGGGACCGGCGACCAGGTGGAGGAGTTGATCAAGGCGGAGAGCCATTCCACCAACTTTGATGTGGTGAGCAACCCGGAGTTTATGAAAGAGGGGACCGCGCTGGACGACTTTATGAAGCCGGACCGGGTGATCATCGGCACCGGCTCGGACCTGGCTTATGAAGTGATGCACCGAATTTACGAGCCTTATGTCCGGACCGAGAACCCGATCATCCGGATGGACCGCCGGAGCGCGGAGATGACCAAGTATGTGGCCAACTCCATGCTCGCCACCAAGATCAGCTTCATCAACGAGATGGCCAACATCTGCGAAAATGTCGGCGCCGACATTGACGCGGTCCGACGCGGGATCGGATTCGACCGCCGGATCGGGTTCCAATTCCTCTTCCCCGGGGTCGGCTATGGCGGGTCCTGCTTCCCCAAGGATGTGGACGCGCTCAGCCGGACCGCGGACCAGTCCGGGGCCCACGCCAAAATTCTCAAGGCGGTTCAGGAAGTCAACCTTCGCCAGAAACGCAAGATGGTGGACAAGGTCAAAAAGCATTACGGCAAGCATTTGAGCGGGCTGGCAATCGCGCTCTGGGGACTCAGCTTCAAGCCCAAAACCGACGATATGAGGGAAGCGCCCGCGATTGAAATCATCAACGGATTGATGGAACTGGGCGTCAAAGTCCGAGCCTATGACCCGGTGGCAATGGATCAGGCGAAAAAGATCTTCGGGGATAAAATTGAATACGGCGACAACCCCTACCAGACCTTGGAAAAAGCAAACGGACTCGTGATCGTCACGGAATGGAACGAGTTCCGCCGTCCCAATTTCCAGAAAATCAGACAACTCCTCCTGGAGCCGGTGATCTTTGACGGCCGCAATATCTACGAGCCCAAGGATATGGCCAAGCTCGGATTTGTCTATTATTCGATCGGAAGACCGACGGTGAATGCGTCAAAGTAGGGATGGGGAGAGAACGAAAAAAATCAGGTCAATCCGAGTTCCAGGCTTGCACGAGCGGTTTGCTCAAACCAGAAACCCAATAAAATCAGCCGAATAATTTCCTCGCCAGGCGGCTTCGCCCTGATTTGATCGCTCCCTCCGGACAGACCTCCTGAATGCAGAGCAGGCGCCCGGGTTTTGGCGGTTGCATTCAGGAGTTAAGAGGGGTATTGTCAGAATTGGAGAGCGCTATGAAAAGGTTTAAAAGAATCACTATCAATCCGGCGCAGATGGCAGGAGTGCCCTGCATCCGGGGCTTGAGGATTCCGGTTTCCACCATTGTGAAGATGGTTGCGGAGGGGATGACCGCGAGGAAGATTCTGGATAATTATCCGGATCTGAAGAAAGACGACATCAAGGAAGCGCTGAGATACGCGGCCGAGGTTCTGGAAGAGAGAGAAATACCGCTGATCTCCGCCAAATGAAATTCCTGGTTGATAATGCGGTTTCACCCAAAATCGCCCTGGCTCTCAGAGAAAAAGGTTATGATGCCCGCCACCTGCGTGATTACAATATGCAAGGCGCTACCGATCGCGAGGTTTTTGATCTTGCCTTGCGCGAGAAAAGAATTTTAATCTCCGCGGATACGGATTTCGGCGCTATGCTTGCTTTTCAAAACTGGCAAGGACCATCCTTGATCCTCTTCCGGGAGATCACTCATATTCCCGAAAAGCAGGCGGAAGTTCTTTTGCTCAATTTAAGAAGAATCAGGCCCCACCTGGAAGAAGGCTGCGTGGTGGTTCTGGGAAAAAAGAGAATCAGGTTGAGATTATTTAACAAATAAAACCGGAATTATTTTTTTCAAATCACCCCGGCAACTTCCGCGCCAGCCAGCCGATAATGCGAGGAACGAGGAACGAAAAATTCAGCCGAATCATCCCAGCAACTTCCTCGCCAGCCAACTTCGCTCTGATTTGATCGCTCCCTCCGGGCAGACCTCCTGACAGCAGAAGCAATGGATGCAATGCTTGCGCTTGATTTCAACCCGTTGCTTATATTTCGAGGAGGGGTTCGGTTCCGGCGCAAAAGACAAAACCTTTGCCGGGCAGATTTCAATACAGGCCCCGCAGCGCGTGCATTGATTATGATCAAACACCGGCTTCCAGGTCGCCCAGTCCCCGATGATCCATTTCGCCACCGGAGTGATCTTCCCGCTGGCCGGCGGTCCGGAATGGGAAAGCTTGAAATCTTTCACCCGAAGACCGGCAAGGTCCGCGCCCGAAATCTTGATCCGGTCCAGGTTCCCCTGCCCAACCCCGCGCTCGGTTCCCAGAGACGCCATCAGGTTATAGTCAAAGGGAAAATTCACCAGCTCCCCGGCCACCCGGTCCAGGGCCACCGCGTCGGTTGAAGCCAGCATCGCCCCCAGCTTCCTGGGATCGCCGTTGTTCGGACCATTCCCTTCCATAGCCACCACCGCGTCAATCACCGAAAGGACCGGCGAAAAATAACGATATATTTCCAGCATCAGCTCCGCGAACGATTTCAAATTATGCTCCGCCTCCAGATGATAGAGCGGCTTCCGTTTTCCCACCACGCATCCGAACATATTCTTCACCGCAAGGGTGAGCAAAAATAAATCGTGGGTCTTGAACTTGGCCAGGTTGATCACGCGCTCAAACCCGAGCGCCTCTTGCGCCAGCTCCAGCTTGCGATACCGGATCGGGTCCTTGACCTCCACCGTGGCCGGCTTCGCAAAATTAACGATTTCAATCCCCAGTTTTTTGGCCGGATCCAAAACCCCGATTTTCCCGCAAGCCATCTGAGCCGAGCCCCGGCTCGGGCTGTCCCCGATCGTAACCCTCGCGCCCAAATCCAGCAGGAGCTTGCAGGTTTCCAGAATCACCAGCGGGTGCGTGGTCACCGCGCTCTCAGCCGGCTTGGCCGACAGGAAATTCGGCTTGACCAAGACCTTGTCGCCGGAGCGGATTTTTTTATCAGGCGGAATTAAGGCAAAGGCTGCTTCCAGAAAAGCGCGTATTTCCGGTTCCCGGTATTCAGGTATTTTCTGGATCAGTACTTCTGGATTCGGGATTCGCAGGTCGGGGTTCGGCGTTTGTGAAATTCCCAATCCCTAATCCCCAATCCCCGATTCCCGATTTGGATCAGGCCGCGCTCTTTTTCTCCGCGGAAATTTTCCTCGGCTTCTTGACCGAAAGTCTCAGGATCAGGCGGCTGTTCTTGCCCCCGGGAACCGATCCTTTTACCAGGACCAGGTCTTGGTCCGGATATAATTCCAAAATCTTCAGTTTCTCCATAGTTACCCGCTCGTTCCCCAAATGTCCGGGCATCTTGGTGCCTTTCAACACCCGACCGATCTTGGTGTGGGTTCCGATTGAACCGCCGTGCCGGAAATATTCGTGGGTCCCGTGCGCCGCGTCCGCGCCGTGCATGCCCCATCTTTTGAACACGCCCTGGAACCCTCTTCCCTTGGTCCAGCCAACCACATCCACGATGTCGCCGACATTGAACACTTCGCTGAACTTGATCGTCTGTCCCGGCTTGAACTCCTCCTTGGTCCCTTTCGGAATCAGGATCTCCATTATAAATTGCTTGGGCGTAACCCCGGCTTTTTGGAAATGGCCGGTCATCGCCTTGGTCGTGCTTTTCGGACGCTTCTCTCCCAACCCGACCTGGAGCGCGTCATAGCCGTCGGTCTTTTGGTTCTTGACCTGGAGCACAACGCACGGGCCGATCTCCAGAACCGTGGCCGGGACCGCATTCCCTTCCTGGTACACGGTGGTCATCCCCAGTTTCTTTCCCAATAATTCTTTGATCATCGCCGGACACCCCTTGCTTTTAGTTCCGTGTAGGATACCAACTTTCATCTGAAAGTCAAGATTCCCGCGATCCGGCCGAGGCGATTGCTCAACTTTATTTAAGGCGCTGCTTTTGCTTCTCACCAAATCCCGCCACTCATTTAAAGGATTACCCCATCAAGGCAAATATGAAAGAGCTTAACTTAGCGCCATTCGGGTCAGGGCTATACTTTGAACTTAACGATCCAGGGATCCAGGCAACACCACCTCAATTTCAAATTCCGGCGGGATGGTGTTATCATCTTGCCATTCCAATAATTTCGGAGGTATGGGGATGGAGCGGACGCTCGCCATAATCAAGCCGGACGCGGTTTCCAAAGGCGTAGCCGGAGAGATTTTAAGCCAATACGAAAAGGCCGGGTTCAAAATCCTGGCGATGAAAATGCTGCATTTATCCAAAAAGCAGGCCGGGGGCTTTTACGCGGTGCATCAAGGCAGGCCGTTTTACGAGAGCCTGTGCGCTTTTATGAGCAGCGGGCCTTGCATCGCGCTGGTATTGGAAGCCGGGGATGCAATCCAGAAAAACCGCAAGCTGATGGGCGCGACCGACCCGGCCAAGGCCGAGCCGGGCACGCTCCGTAAGAAATACGCAACCAGCATTGAGCGCAACGCGGTCCACGGATCGGACGCTCCCGAGACCGCGAGGTTTGAGATCGGCTATTTCTTCAACGGGCTGGAACCGGTGGACAATCAAGGCTGAGCAATGATGACGGCGCGCGGGAAAAAAACATCGGTCGCGGCAATTTTCGGATGCGCCTTCGCGCTCCTGATCATCGGCGCGGATGCCGGGGCCAAAGAGGAAAAAGTTCCGACCATCACCCTGCCCGAAAAACCGGCCGCGGTATTGCCCCTGCCCCTTCCGGATTCCTGCCATAGCCAGGGGCTGGCCCTGGACGATAATTTTTTATACCTGAGTTGCGTGGACTTGAAAAACAAAAAAGGGTTGGTCTATCGGATCGCCCGGCCCGGGCTGGAATCCCCAAATGCCGGCGGACAGCTGAACTATCAAAAATTGGATTTGACCATCGGCTCCCAATACCATCCCTCCGGGTTGGACCTCAATGGCCCCTGCCTCTGGGTGGCGATGTCCGAGTATCATCCGGCTCCGGCGAATTCCACCATCATCTGCGTTGACCGGGAAAGTTTTCAGCCGGTGAAGGAAAAAAGATTTCCATTGGCCGACCATATCGGCGCCCTCGCCGCGGGCAAAAATTGGCTGATGGCCGCGAACTGGGACGCCGGGTATTTTTATCTATTGGATTACTCCGGCAAATTGCTGGTCAAAGGGGAGAACCCGACCGGGACCGCTTTTCAGGATTGCAAGTATCTTGAGGGCGATCTAGTCCTTTGCTCCGGACCGGCCGGGCGGATCTCCGGGAAGGGATACACGGATCTGATCAGGCTTTCCGACTTGAAGCCGGAAAGCTGGAAATTGGTAAAACGGATTGTCTCCGGCAAGGTTCCGGAGAAGTTCCAGCCTATGGCCAAAGAGGGAATGGCCTGGCAGGATGGTCATCTTTATTTTATGCCCCAGGACTTGCCGGGCGCGGTCGCTTACAAATTTGCGCTGCCGGAGCTGGAGCATTGATCTTGCGCGAAGCGCAGGCGGTAAGAGATGGTTAAAGAAAAAGTCAATCTCTTGAATCTTTCCCAGCCCGAGCTTTCAAGTTGGGCCGCGGAACAGGGCCTGGAAAAATATCGGTCCCGCCAGGTCTTCCAATGGCTTTATAAAAAAACCACGCTCGATTTCGAGCGGATGACCGATTTGCCCAAGGATTTGCGCTCCGGCCTGAGCGAACATTTTTATCTGCGGCTCCCGAAAATCGTTGAAACGAAAACCGCGGAAGACGGCGCGATCAAGTTCCTGCTGGAACTCGAGGACCGGAAGCGGATCGAGGCGGTGATGATCCCGGACCAGGCCGGCCAGGAAAACACCCTTTGCCTGTCCTCGCAGGTCGGCTGCAAACACGGGTGCGGCTTCTGCTACACCGGCTCGATCAAGTTCCAGCGCAACCTCGCCAGCGGTGAAATCCTGGGACAATATTTCGCGGTCCGCGCCAGGCTCCCGAAGCGGGCGGAAATCAACCGGCTGGTATTTATGGGGATGGGAGAGCCGCTGGATAATTTTGAAGAGCTGAAAAAAGCTACCGGCATTTTCACCTCCCATTCCGCCCTGGACTGGTCTCCCCGCCGAATCACCATCTCCACCGCGGGGGTCACTCCCTTGATCCCAGAGGCCTGGACCCTGGGGGTCAATTTGGCGATTTCCATCAGTTCCCCGGACCCGCAAAAGCGCGAACAACTGATGCCGATCAGCAAGAAATATCCGCTTGAGGATTTGGTCCAGGTTTTGAATCAACTGGACACTTCCGGCCGGCAGAAGCTGACCGCCGAGTATGTTCTGCTCAAGGGTTTCAACGATTCAATCCAGGACGCGCATCGGCTGGCGCAGCTGCTTTCGGGTTTGAAGATTATGATCAACCTGATCCGGTTCAATCCGTTTCCGGGCTGCGGGTTCAAGCCGTCGGAAGAGGGGCGGGTGCTGGAGTTTCAGGAGCATTTGAAACAGGCCGGGTTTATGGTATTCATCCGCAAGAGCAAGGGCGGAAAAATCCTGGCCGCCTGCGGACAATTGGCCGGGAGGGGGGAATGACGCAGAACTGGTTGATTCCGGGCATAATCGCGCTGGTGATTTTGGGGATTGCGGGTTCGGCCTGGCTGGTGCGCGCCCGGGTGAAAATCCCCGGAACCTTCCGGATAAAAAAACTATCCGCCGAGGGAATTGATCCCGCTTCCGAAAAGATCATCAGTTGGTATGACCAGGAACTGGGGCAACTCGGTTTTGAAAAAGCCGGTGATTTTGAAGTCGCGGATTTGGAGGGAGAAAACCTGCACCGGGTGTTCGTGCATCCCTCTGACGCCGTGGAGGCGATGGTGAGCGTCCTGATGACCGGTTTGCGCCGGGTTCCGCACCTGGAGTTTTACACCAAGTTCCAGGACCGGGGATCCTTGAGCACGGATCAGGCCACCGTGCCCAATTATTTTGAAATCCCCTCCGAGCGCGTGATCCAAAGGTTTCCCGGCCTGAAGCCGGCCCCTCTTTATCAAGTCCATCAGAAAAAATCCCGCGAGATGATTGCCCAGGGCGCCCGGCCTCTGCTCCTGAGCAAGGACGCCATTTTTAAATTCATCGAGCAGGACCAGCAGGAGTTGTTAAGTTATCAGGTGAAACGCGGATATATGACCACCGATTCCGAGAACGACCTGATCCGGCCGACCTGGAAATTCTCCTTCTACTTCATCATCCGGAACCTGGACCCGATCCCGTTCGGGATCAGCCCGGTTAAATTGATCTCAGCCCTGCTTTCCTCCGCGGCCATAATGTTCAGCCTGTTCGCCCTGGCCAAATGGGGGAACCTGGAAGGGATCCTGCCCGGAATGGCGCTGACCCCGCCCCAGACGGCTTATGCGGCCGGCGCGCTCGGAGCCGTCATCTCCGGCGTGCTCCTCGGATGGGTCATCCAGCGACGCGCCTTTCTCTGGGCCGGATTGATCGCCCTGATCGGCGTGATCCTCCTGCTTAACAACCTCTTCCCCAATGACTGGATGGTGATCCTGATCGCCGCCCAAGCCGGCCTGGTCGGAAACCGCCTTTACGAATCCAGGCTCACCCGATCCCCCACTCGGCTTCCCTCCCAGTTGATGGTCTTGATCGTCCTGATCATCATCGGATGGATGATGCTCAGCGGGGTCAGGTCTTGAGGGCCTGTTGCCCAAATAGCTCTTGAGTTTCAGATTTGATTCAGGGTTGGTCATTTATATATTGGATCCCGGAATTCAGCCTGATTGATCTAAAAGGCTGCCATTGCCCCAAAACATGCTCCCAAAAGCCAAAAATGAGTTCCAAAACCGGGATTCCAGCCTCTGGATCACCGCTCCCGAGTTCTTCCCCACCCCGTTGGAGATCAGGATCCGAAGGTTCTGGCAGGCCGC
>CAIYYW010000037.1 GCA_903930515.1 uncultured delta proteobacterium
TCCCAGGCTGCGGCCCAGGCGGGTGGATGAGGCGCGGCCCCGGGAATCTTTTTGGTCTTTGGCTTCGGTCATAGCCAGGAATTTTATGCTGCCGCAGTTGGGGCAGTTTCCGGGCAGGATCGGTCCGAAGGGGATGATCCATTCGTGCTTGCATTGCAGGCAGCTAAATTTTCTCAGGTTGGACATCGTTCCTCAAACAGATCTTTTTTAGCACAGGGACACCGAGATCACCGAGAATACTTTTTGCGCGACGATCCTTTCCTCGCTAACCGTTTCCCGCCTGCCCGCCACAGTCCCGCCTTAAAGCGGGGGCAAAGGCGGGTTCAGCCCGCATTTATTTCCAGTTTGCAAAAATCGGATTGGTGTAGAGCAGGGTTGCATTGCTGAGTTCCATCGGCCCATCCCCGATCAACTGCACCCGGTAATAAGAAGGGATTGCGAGTTTGGCCCCTTCCGTATCGGTGAACTCAAAGTTGGAATTGGTTGCGGTGTAGATGACTTTTCCGTTCCGGATCAGACGCGCTTCCTTGACCGGCAGTTCTTTATTCAGCGAAAACCGGATCACCGCGGGGCCGGACAAATTCACCCATTCCCCCAGCATCACCTTGTTCGGGACCGCTTTGTCTCCGACGGAAAATTCCTTGACATAACTTTCCTGGAACAACTCTCCCATCAGGGCGACCATCCTTCCGGATTTGATCGCGTCAAAAACGCCGTTACTGGAATATTCCTTTAGGTAGAACAGGGTGGTTCCGATCCTGAGATTATTGGCGGGATTCTTCGGGTCCGGGCAATGGAAATCGGTGTCGCCGGTTCCCCAGAGCGGCTCGGCCCTATACCCGGTCAGGTATTCCATCAAAGCCAGGTCCCAGGCCCCGCCCGGACTGCCGGGCCCGAAAATTCCGTCCGGGATCACGGCCACTCCGGTCAGGCGCGGGAGTTGTGCGGCAAACATATTGGGCGCGTCTGCGCGCGCTTCCGCGACCATATAGTCCACGGGATTGATCCAATCCGGATGTGCCTGGAACACCATCCCGCCGTGATCGCGGACATAGTTCACAAAATCGTTATATGGTTTGAAGCCCGGATCCGGCTGGGCCTTGGTGGTGATGTTTCGGGACAGGGGCATATCTTCAAATACCTTGGGGTCGGTGATTCCATAAACGGTATAATGACGGCTTTCTCCCTTGAGCAACAGCTTGGGAGAGCGCTCGTTCCAGAAATAAGGCGCGAATTCCATCCCCGGAATCACAATCGGGTTTTGACTTTCATCCGCCAGGGCGGTGATGGTCTTGAAATATTTTTCAAAGCCTTCCTTCTTGGAATCCACTCCGCCGGTATCCAGGCAGACCTTATTATTGATGCAAGTCCTGCCCTCGCGATGATCCGTAATGGACAGCACCGCGACCCCTTCGTTGCGCGCCTGCTGGATCAGGTCTTCGGGGGTTCGGCAGCCGTCGCTCCAAATGGTGTGATTATGGATGGAACCCCGGGCGATGATCCAGCCCTGATCGTTCCAGATCGGAGTGTGTTCCGGCGACGCCTTTTTCTCCGACAGGGGCAGGGGCGTGGACTTGGTCAGCACCGCGCAACCCGTTGCCATGACCGCGATTAAGACGAAACCCAGAATCGCCGATCTCTTCATCGCCCAAACCTCCCAAATTTTTGACATTATACAATGATCCCGATCCGGTTCAAGGAAAGATGCGCAAATGACCTGTTACCTGGTCCAGTCCACAAAAATCGGATTGGTGTAAAGCAGGCTGGCGTTTGCCATCTCCATCGGCCCTTCGCCGATCAACTGCACCCGGTAATATGCCGGGATCCCGAGCCTGGCCGCGTCCGCGTCAACATATTCAAAGTTGGAGCCCTGGCCCCGGTAAATAACCTTTCCGTTCCGGATCAAGCGCACTTCCTTGAGGGTCAGCTCTTGATTAAGGCCGAACCGGATCACGGGCGCTCCGGTAAGCTTCACCCGTTCTCCCAGCATCACCTTGTTCGGGACCGGTTTGTCTCCGATGGAAAATTCCGAGACATATACTTCCTGGAACACCTCTCCCATCAGGGCGACCATCCTTCCGTTTCTCATCGCGTCATAAACCTGGTCTCGGTTTAAATCCTTGAGATAGAACAAGGTGGTTCCGGTCCGGAGAGTCAGGTTGGGGTTTTTAGAGGATGTGCAATGGAAGTCGGCCTCGCCCCAGGCCCAGAGCGGCTCCGAGCGGTATCCGGACAGGTATTCCATCAAAGCCAGATCCCAGACCCCGCCCGGGACGCCGGCGCTGAAAATTCCTTCCGGAATCGGCGCAATCCCGGTCAGGCGCAAAAGTTCGGCCGCCAACATTGTGGGCGCTTCCGAGTGGGCTTCTCCCACGCCATAGTCCGAGGGATTGATCCAGTTCGGATGGGCCTGGAACACCATCCCGCCGTGATCGCGGACATAGTTTATGAAAGTATTATAAGGCTCGGGACCGGGGTCAAGCTGAACCTTGGTGGTGATCCCGCGGGTGACCGGCATCTGTGCGATTACCTTGGGATCCGTGATCCCATAGACCGTGAAATGCCGATTATCCCCCCGGACCAAAATCTTGGGGCTGCGCTCGTTCCAGATATAGGGCACGACCTCAATCCCGGGGAGGATGATCGGGCTTTGGCTCTGATCCGCGAGATTGGCCAGGGCGCTCATATATTCATCATAGCCGGAGCCTTTGGAGCCGACTCCGCCGGCATCCGGGCAGAACTTGTCATTGATGCAGACCCCGCCTTGGCGATGGTCCGTGATCGCCAGCACCGCGATCCCCTCGTTGCGCGCCTGTTGCGCCAAATCCTCGGGGGTGCGGCAGCCGTCGCTGAAATTGGTGTGGTTGTGAACCGACCCGCGCGCGATCACCCATTCTCCGCTTTTAAAAGTAGGAGTATGGACCGGGGTGTCCCGTTTTTCAGCAAGCGGAGTCGGCTTGCCTTTGCCCAAAGCGTATCCGGCTGAAAGCAAAGCCAAAACCAGCAATCCGGCTGGAATTATTTTCTTCATTTACAAAACCTCCAAATTTTCTGACATTATCTAATGACCCCGATCCGGTTCAAGGAAAGATGCGCAAGCCACCCATTACCTGGTCCAGTCCACAAAAATAGGGTTGGTGAACAGCCGGGATCGGCCGTCCTCCCCGACCAGTTCCACCCGGTAAAATACCGGCGCCCCTTTCTTAAAAGCGTCTTCGTCCCGGAATTCCAGTTTGGAGGTTTTAGAAGTGGCAATCACTTTTCCGTTCCGGATCAGCTTGGCCTCCTGAACCGGGATTTCCTTGTTGAGCGAGAACCGGATATCAACCGGGCCGTTCAACTTGACTTCTTCTCCCAGCATTATTTTTTCCGCCCCCGGCTGGTCGCTGACGGAAAAGTTGCTGACAAAAATATCCTGAAAATCATTCCCCATCAGCGCTACCATTTTACCGGCGCGCATCGCCTTGAAGACCTCGGCCTTGCTCAAGGATTTAAGATAGAACAGGGTGGTGCCGGTCCTGAGATTATAGGGGAGGTCCGGGCACTCAAAATCAGAGTCTCCCGTGGCCCAGAGCGGTTTTTCCCGGATTCCGGCCAGGTATTGCGCCTGGGCCCGGTCCCATTCGCCGGCCGGCTGTCCCACCTGGTTTAAGCCGCTCGGGATCACGGCCACCCCGGTCAGGTTGAGCAGATTGTCGGTGAGATGCGTGGGCGCCGCGGCCAGTAGATAAACCAGGTCGTAATACCGCTGATATTCCGTGCTTTCCGGATGAGCCTGAAAAACCAGGCCGCCTTGTCCGATCACATAATTGACAAAATCCGCGTAAGGCTTGATCCCGGGATCGGGCTGCGGCTTCATCAGAATCCCCCAGGGGGCAGGCATCTTGGCGTAAAGCTCCGGGGTATCAATCCCGTAAACCGTGAAATGCCAATGGGTGGCCTTGAGGGTCAGATACGGGAAATAGCCCTCATTCCACATATAGGGCCCGATCTCAAACCCGGTCAGAACAAGGGGGGATTCCGTCTCGGAGGACAGACGGTTGATCTGCTCAAAATATTTTTCGGTCCCGACCTTTTTGCTGTCAAACCCGCCCATATTGGCGCAAATTTCATGATGCTTGCCCACGCAGGTTCTGCCCTCGCGATGGTCCGTGATCCCGAGCACCGCAATCCCCTCGTTGCGCGCCTGCTGAATTAAATCCTCCGGACTGCGACAGCCGTCTGAAAAGGTGGTATGGTTGTGAACCGACCCTCGGGCAATGACCCAATCACCCATCTGATAAACCGGCGTTGTCTCAGGCGGGGCTTTACTTTTTGTAAGCAGGATTCGCTCCTGATGAATGTACCCGCATCCCATTGCCAGAACCAAGACGATCATCAGCGCCTGAATTTTCTTGTTGCCCATTTGATTAACCCCTTCAAAATTTTGGAAAACAATTAACAAGAATTTTTTAAAGTTTATTGCTTTATAAATATAAAAGCAAGCCCTCCCCGCGCTTTGAACTTAAGGTTGCATCCTAACAGGGTGTTGAAAAAGTCTTTTTTAAGCAATAAGCGCGAAAAATTGTCTCCTCTCCCTTGATGGGAGAGGAACCAGGAGAGGGTGATTTGGTCCTTATTTCGCAAGGCTTTGCGGGCTTTGACTATGAGTAAATTTGAGGCGACCCTCTCCCCGACCCTCCCCCCTCCCAGGGGGAGGGAGGTATTATTCAACACCATGCTAAATCTGCTTCTGATTGGCTCTAAAAGCTCAAAGGGTTTATTCCTTAAGATACCGGTCAAAAAACTTCACGATCGCCACTACCGAATCCACCGAGGCCTGGTCCCAGTATTCCCAGGTGAACCCGTGCTTCTTTCCCGAAGCGGTGAAAAGTTCGGAGTCAACGCCCAGTTCCTTCAATTTCTTCACCGATTCCACCGATTGCGGATAAAGCTTGAGCTCGTCCGCGTCGCCGGTGAGGAAGATGGTGGGCGGGTCGTCGGCCTTGATGAAATTTATGGGCGAGATGTGCTTGATCTCTTCCTGATATTTTTTCCCGACCGATCCGGCCAGCAGCGCGTCCCCCAGCCAGGCCAACCCGTCCCCATTCTCCTTCATCGTCCGGTCAATATCTATCACCGGGTAATAAAGCGCGGCCACCTTCACCTTAGAGTCCACGCCCTTTTCCGGATGCCCGGTCGGTTGGAAATACGGATCGTCGCTTGCCCAGCCAACCATCGCGGCCAGGTGTCCGCCGGCGCTCCCTCCGACCACGCCCATCCGCGCCGGGTCGGCCCCGTATTCCTTGGCGTGTTCCTTCACCCAGATCACCGCCCCCATCGCATCTTCCACCTGCAGCTTGATCGGGTATTTCGGCGCCAGCCGATAGTTAATATTGAAAACCACATAGCCGTTCTTGGCGAGCACCTGGCAGACATAGACCTTGTTGTCCATTTCCTTGTCGCCCTTGGTCCAGGCCCCGCCGTGGATCGCCACCACTGCCGGCAGAAGCCCCTCATGCGGATTGGAATAGATGTCCAGCTTGAGCCGGTCCGCGCCGGGAACGCCCGCGGCGTAAGCGATATCCTTGATCACGATCTCGGCTTTGGCCCCGTAATTCTCGTGCGGCCCCGGCGGCTTTTTTCTTAAGGACGCGCAGGAAAAAAACAGCGTCGCGCCAAGGGCGATAAAAAGGATTCGGCTGAAAACTCCATACCCGGATTTTTTTGCGATCATCTCCAACTCCTTAAGTAATGATGCCCAAATTATAAATCAGACCGGCTTTCCCCTCAAGCGCCTGAACGGGTTTCGGACGCCCTCTTGCAATCGTTCGGGAAATCCTTGCAAAGCTTATCCGGATTTGATATAACCGGATTGTGAAGATCCTGGTGATCAGCGACACCCACCGCTCAATCAAGCTCGCGGAATCTGCAATCAAGGATCACCTTCCCGCGGACCTGCTGATCCATCTCGGAGATTTCGTTGAAGATGGCCGGGAGCTGGCTGATCTTTTGGGCTTGGAATTCAAAGGCGTTCGCGGCAACAACGATTTGCGCGAAGGCCCGAACGAGCTTGAGTTCCATCTGAACGGTTTCAAAATCATCGCCCTGCACGGCCATTCCCAGGAGTTGGATTCCGGCCTGGACCGGCTTTTTCAAACCGCGGTCTCCCGCGATGCCCGTCTGGTTTTGTTCGGCCATAACCATCGGCCCGGAATTTACCGGCGGAAGCAAACCTGGCTGATGAACCCGGGCAATTTGTTTTTTGCCGAATCCGAGCAAAGCCTGGGAGTGATCCAGGAAGAGGATACACGAATAGTCCTGAGCATCTTCAACCTCAAGCAAGGAGCTTTTACCGATGTTCGAGAAATACCGACTGGCCCTGGATAAAGACCTCAATATCGCCAACATCCACGACAAGCTCTTGAAATACTACGGCTCGCGCCGGAGCGCCCTTTTGGACCAGGGAGACGAGATGCGCTATCAAACCTTCTCCGGCAACGAGGTCGCGGTCAAGGACGGCCACTATTTCGTCAACCGGGTCGGGAACGCCTTAAGGGGACTGGGGGTCAAGCCCGGAGACCGGGTCGCGGTCTGCACCACCAACAAGATTGACCTGCCCCTAAGCATCTTCGGGATTATGCGCCTGGGCGCGATCGCGGTTCCGCTCAACTGGCAATTAAAGCAGGACGAGATTGCGTATATCATTGAGAATTGCGGCGCCAAGACCCTGATGGTTGACCGGGAGGTCTTCTCCAATTCCATCAAGGACCGCAAGAACATTGCCGGCATTGATAGATGGATTATGGCCGGGCCGCAAAGCGAATGTCTGGAAGGTTTCCACAGCCTGGACGCCCTCACCGCCAAAGTCAGCCCGGAGATGGACCCGGCCAAGATCAGCCCGGACGACCCGGTCGCGATCTTCTATACCTCCGGCACCACCGGCTTTCCCAAAGGCGCCCTGATGTCCAGCCGCGCCTTGCTCACCGGCCAGAAATTCGCCGCCGCCCTCCTCCCCACCAACACCCGCAAGGATTTCGGAATCCTCGCCCTGCCCATCTCGCACATTATGGGCTTCTGCACCTCCCTGATGGGAATGATCGCCGGGGTGCACGGACTGTTTATGAGCCGCTTCAACCCCAAGCGGGTCCTGGAAGCGATTGAAAAATATCACGCCACCTTTTTCGTGGGCGTGCCCGCGATGTACGCGATGATGATCGCAGAGGGCATTGATAAATACAACCTCTCCAGTATGAAGGCCTGGTGCTCCGCAGCCGACGCCATGCCCCCGGAGCATGTTGAAATATTCCGCAAAAAAGGCGGCTTGGTCAAGCTGTTCGGAAAGCCGATCCTGCCGGCCCTGTTCGTGGAAGCCTATGGGATGGTGGAGTTGGCCGGGATTTCCATGATCAAGTTCAACCTCCCCGGAATCAGGTTCGCGAGGGGATGCGTGGGAATGCCCGTGTATCCTTACCGGATCAAGGTGATCAAGGAGGACGGCGCGGGGGCCAAACCCGGCGAGGTCGGCGAGATCTGGGCCAAAGGACCGGGCGTGACCAAGGGATACTTCAACAACCCGGACGCCAGCCGCGACCTGATCCATCAGGGTTGGCTCAATACCGGGGACCTGGGAAAAAAGAATCGGCTCGGCCTGATTTATTTCGTGGACCGGAAAAAAGATATGATCAAGGCCGGTGGATACTCAATCTTCTCGGTTGAGATTGAGCAGAAGCTGATGCGCCATCCCAAAATCTCCAGAGCCGTGGTCATCGGCATCCCCCATCCGACCCAAAAGGAAATGCCCGTGGCCATCATCTGCCTCAAGCCGGATATGGACGCCACCGAGCAGGAGATCATCAGTTGGGCCAATGAGCATATGGCTCATTACAAAGCCCCGCGTCTGGTCAAGATCATCCCCGAATCCGAAATCCCCATGGGAATGACCCTTAAGGTGCTCAAGCGAGAGCTTAAATCCAAATACCTATCCGAATTCTCCGGCCGGATCAAATAATAAAACCCCCGCCCAGACACCCTTGCTTATTGCCGCTTTCAGGAATTTGCGAGCGGCACTCCGCGAGTCCCGCGGATGCCTGCGGAGCAGGCCGAGGCGGGATGCGAGCGAATTCAGGGCGGTTTTTTTTCTGAAAGCGTTCGTGGCTTTTCTTCCCGTTCAGAATTTGGAGTAGCGGTAGAAAATTTTCTTGGAGAGTTCCGCTTCCCTAAGCGGGACCCAGGCTATTTGATGAACCGGATGGTCAGCGGGTAGCGGTATTTTTCTCCTTTTTGCGCCTGGTCAATGGCCCGGACCACATGGATGATCCCGAAAATGAAAACGCCGATCAGGATGGGGATCCCGATCAGGACTATGCAGAGCAGGCCCGCGGCCAGGGCGTAAATGGTCAGGTTGATCTGGAAATTTAATGACTCCTTGGCCTGGTCGTCAACAAACGGAATCTGGTCCTTCTTGATCAGCCAGACCGCGAGCGGTCCGAAAATATTCCCGTGCGGGAAAATAAATCCGGCCAGCGATGACAGGTGGCAGAGCATTCTCCAGTTCTTCTCCTGCTCAAACCAACCTTGCTTTTTTGCGGCATTCTCAGCCATGGTTTTTTTATTATACGCGCAAGCAATTGACAGTAAAACCGAAATCAGTTGAAGAAGATGAGGATGGCAAAGAAGGAATCATTGAAGCGATTCAAAAGCCCGCAGGGGTCAGGGAATGATGTTTTATCCTGTCCGGTCAGAAGGATTTGGGCAGCAGACCCTCAAGACTTGACCTTTCGGGCCCCACGACCCACCCGCATTTACATTGCTTTAAAAAGTCTATATACTCTTATAAATCAGGTAACTAATGAATGGTTCCTGCGACTAAAAAGTAAAAATGGAGGAATTTAAGATGAAAGGGACTAACCAGGGACTTGGGTTTATGGCAATCATTAGTCTTTTGTGCGCCATTTTCCTTATTCAAACCGGATGCCAGGGGGAAGGGTCCGCAGAGACCAATCCCGCTTCGGGAA
>CAIYYW010000038.1 GCA_903930515.1 uncultured delta proteobacterium
GTAATATAGCATCCCCCAAAGGAGTGAACTCTCCCGGTTTCCCATTGATACTGTTCGGACTTTATCTCCCGGGCCATTTGCGCAAGTTCGCCGGCGGTATAACTTCTCAGGCAGGACACCAAAGAATCCCACTCAAACATTATAATGGGCAAAAGGATTACCGCCCAGAGAACTCTTTGCCACTTGAAGGGTTTGACCATAAATGCGGAAAGAAAAAAAGCCAACGGCATGCCGAGCAATGCCATCAGCCAGACCCAGGTTTTTTCCGTGTATTCAAAAATGCCAATCCCTTCATTCTTCCTGACCGCGTCTTGAAGAATTTTTTTGGCAATCACCGGCGGGAAATGATGAAAGGAAGTAAATATGGTTCTGAATCCGTTCAAGTCGTCCGGGACCTCGGTTGCGTCAACGGTTTGCTCAATAAAACCGATCCTGCTTTGGGAGGCCCGGCAAATTTCTCTTAAGGCATCCCGATTCGGAAATTTGTCGGTCAGGATGATGCCGATGGAATGATCGCCCCTGCTCTCAAGATATTTCTGAATGTGCAAGGCCGGTCCGCCTGCGCCGGAGCATAGATCAATGATCTTGGAAGAGCCGGTCTTTTTAAGGGCCTGCGCCAGCGCGGGAATCACCGGCCGATAGGGGTTGAAGGTTGCGTCAAACACATTCATAATGTCGGTCATAAAATCGCGCCACGATTGCGGAAACCAGGCCTGGTCGTGAAATTCAAAAAGTTGGATTCGTTTCATTAATTTCACTCTCTCCCTAAACCCTCTCCCTCAAGGGAGAGGGAATAATAAGGTTTAAATTCCTATAATTCCCCTCCCTTGATGGGAGGGGAAAAAGGGGAGGGTGATTTGCATTCATCAGCTATGATCTCTAATACCCCCTCCAAATTTTGCAGAACCTCGTGATTCCAGATTCTCAGGATTTTGAATCCTTGAGATTTCATCCATTCATCACGCGTTCTATCTTCCGATGCAACCCGTTTTTTCGCATGCTGACCTCCATCCAGTTCTATTGCTAATTTCTTCTTCAAGCATATGAAATCAACAATATATTTCCCAATTGGATGCTGGCGCCTGAATTTGAATCCTCCGAGCTTTTTGGCGTGCAAGTATTGCCATAAGAGATTCTCTGCATCAGTTGGATGTTTTCTCATAATTTTTGCCAGGAGTATAAGAGTTTTCTTGGGGCAATCACCCTCTCCCCTGCCCTCTCCCTCAAAGGGAGAGGGTTTATGAATTCTATTTCTTATTTTACTGGTGAGCATTGCACTTGCTCCACATTCCATCCGCTCACCCGGATCACCGGCTCCTTTGCTTCCAGGTCTGATTGCGCGAAGGAGACGGTGAGGGATTTTTCAGCGCCGGGGAGAAGGGAGAAATAGTTTTCGCTCCAGTATCCGGGCGCGACCTGGAGTCCGTTTTCCCCTTTGGCGAGTTCCACCTTGACCAGGAAGGCGAGATGATCGGTCGGGTTTTTGACCTGGACCGAGATCACCCGGTCTGATCCGGAATTCGCGGTTTGGCAGGAGAGGCTGAGTTTCACGGGAGGGAGCTTGCGCAAATCGGAATGGTCAAAGAAGGACCCTTTGGAAAGGGACACCGCTCCGAAATATCTTCGGGCCGGTTTTTCCGGCGTGGTTGACAGCCAGTAGAAATTGTCGGTGATTTTTTTGCCGTCGCGGTCAAAGAGTTCCAGGGACAGGAAATAGCTTTTGCTCAGGCCCTGCGGGAACTGGATTTTAAAGGCCTCGGTTTTGCCGTCTTCGCCGACATTCACCACCGCGCTTTGGTTGAATTTTTCCGTGAGGTCTAAGTTGAGGATTTTAGCGCTCGCTTTCAATCCCTGGAACGCGCGGTAATAGCTGTTCACGACATAGATGGAATTGTCGTCATAAGAATATTGGATGTGCAAAGGCTCGCAGGCCTTTTGGGCGCCGAAGTAAGCGCCGGTGGGTAGCAGGAACCAGTCCACATAATGCCAGGTGAGGGCGGCGGGCCAGGAGGCGTCGTATTTCCAGGTGGTGATTCCGGTGGCTGAATATTTATTGCGGGCATAAGCCTCATACATCCCGCGCGCGCTCTCGTAATTGTTGGCAGTGATGATTTTCCAGAAATCCTCAAACCCGCCCGGGGCCCCGTATCTCCGATAAACGGCCTCGCGCAAATAGTCAAAATAACCCGCGCCCTGGATCACGCTATGTAGGGAGAAGGCCTCGGACCATTGCGGCCAGAGCTGGTCCTCAGGCATCATCCGCCGGATGCTTTCCTGGTCCGCGATGATCCCGCCGATCCCGCCCGATTGCGCGAAGCCCCAGGCGCCGTCTTCCTTGTGCGTGTAATAATGCGCCGGGCCGGCATAGGTCCAGAGTTCCAAAGTCCCGGTCCGGGTGCCCCCGGTCTCAAACCGGTCTTTTACATTGAACGCGCCCGAGTGCGGCTGATAGGTCCGATCCGGAATATATTTCACGATCAGGCCGCGGTAGGCCGCGTCCAGGGTCGGGGTGGGGAAGGTCTCGTCGTGTCCGAGAAAATGGGCGAGACTGGGATGGTTGCGGATCCGGAGCATCATATCTTCCACACATTCCACCGCCAGTTTTTCATCCGGGATGCTCCTTCCGAAAATCTGCTGGGTGACCATTATGCCGTATTTGTCGCACATAGCATAAAACTCTTCGGTCTCGCGGATGGAAAAGCCCTCGCTCCGAAGCATATTGAACCCGGCCTCTTTCGCGTAGCGGACCAAAGCCTCGTATCGTCTGGGCGTGAGCCTGAGCAGCATATCGCTGGTCATCCAGGCGCCGCCGCGGATCAAAATGTTTCTTCCGTTGACCTGGAAAGTCCGCCAGCCTTCGGGGTTGATGAAGCTGGTGATCTCGCGGATGCCGAAGCGGACAAATTCATCATCCGAAATTTTTCCGTCAATCCTGGTTTCCAGCTTCAGATCATACAGCTCCTGGCTCCCGACCAGGTTCGGCCACCAGACCCGGGGGTTTTTGAGGTTGAGTTGCGCAAACTGATCCGGCTTGAACCAGACGGTCTTGACTTCGCCCGGAGCCAGCTTCACCGTTTGCGAGAAGTTGATGTTCTCAATCGTGCCGGCGAGTTCCGCGGAAATTTCCTTCTTGCCCTGGTTGACCAGGTCCGCGGAGATAGTGAGATGCGCCTCGGAGAGAGTCGGTATTTCCAGCCTGGTCAGCACATAGGGGTTTTTCATCTCCACCGGGCCGGTCGCCGTGACATAAACCTCCCCCCAGATGCCGAGGTTGGCGTCGGGCGGCTCCGGGTTATGATCGTCCCAACCGGTGGTCGCTTCCACCTGCTTGGTCACATACTGTCGCTCGGTGAGTTTGCCCGGGCCGATGGTCTCAATCGCCAGGTAGTTGAGTTCGCCGAATTTATACAGGTCGGTAATGTCAAACTCAAAGCGGCGGAACATCCCGATCACATCTTTCGCGTCGCCGATTTTTTTACCGTTGAACCAGACATTGGCCTGATAGTTGATCCCGTCCAGATGAAGGGCCAGGTTTTTGCCTTGATCGCTGTCGGGCAAAGCGAATTCCGTCCGATACCACCAGGAGGGATAGAACGGGCTGGTCTTGGGCATGGCCAGCCATTTGCCCGCCACATAGCCGGGGATTTTGGTCAGGTTGAGGCCATAGAACGGGTCCGGATACACCTTGTTCAAGGTCAGCACCGCGAGCACCGTCGCCGGAACCTCGGCCGGGTACCAGACCTTGAGGTTGACCCCGGACTGCGAAAGTCGGGCGCCGCCTTCCTTGATCTCCTGAATCTCAGTTGCCGACTGCACCCGCCAGTTGTCTTTGAGGCGGGTGATTTCCTTGGACCAGGAAACTTTTGCGAGAAAGCCAACCAGGAAAAAGCCGCACAGGACCGGCAATATTTTTTTCATAACTCCCTCCGTTTCAAATATTTTTGCCCAAGCCCGAATCCCGGCATCCAGTATAGATTGCCGGGCCTTTTATTGTCAAAAGAAGAGTGGGGATCAAAACTACTTGCAAGAGGGATGATTTCCGTTAAGATATTTGACTTAAGCGAGGAGATGAAAAATGAAAACGAAAATATGGGTTTTTAGTTTGGCGGCCGTGGCGATGGTCGGGGCGATCGGCCTGATGACGGCCTGCAATAAGCAAGGAGGACCAGAGATGGATAAAGGCTCATTGGAAAAACCGGTGGATCAGGTTACTCCCGCGGATATGGCGAAGATGACCGCGGTGATTGAAACCAATTTCGGCACAATCAAGTTCAAGTTTTTCCCGGAACAGGCCCCGAACCACGCCCGCAATTTCATCAAGCTGGCCCGGATGGGTTTCTACAATAATTTGATCTTCCACCGCGTGATCAAGGGATTTATGATCCAGGGCGGAGACCCGAACGGGAACGGCTCCGGCGGCCCGGGCTGGACCGTCAACGCGGAGTTCAGCGATTTGCCTCATCTCAAGGGTACCGTCTCAATGGCGCGCACGCAAGACCCCAACAGCGCCGGGTCCCAGTTCTTCATCTGCCTGGACCGGCAGGAGTTCCTGGACGGAAAATACACGGCCTTCGGACAGGTGACCGAGGGGCAGGAGGTGGTGGACAAGATCGGAGCCCTACCCACCCGCAATGAAAAGCCGACCCAGGACGCGGTGATGAAAAAAGTGTATATTGAAACCGCGAAATGAATTATGAATTAGAATTCTCTGCGTCCTCTGCGCCTCTGCGGTGAGACCAGAATTGATTCGTCTTCTCTGCGTCCTCTGCGCCTCTGCGGTGAATATGTATTTCAAGACCAATTCGATTTGATCTCATCCATTAATTTGACCCCGGAGTCAATGATGGAAATCTTGTCCGCCTCGGCTTGGCCCAGTCCCAGTTCGGCCCCGTAATAAATCTGCGCCTGGTTCCAGACGCTTTTCTTCACATAAGGCAACTCCACCCTGTTCTCGGCGCCGTATCTCTTGAGCACGGCCAGCGCCACCGAGTCGCAGGCCACCCGGTCTTTGGACGCAAGGATCAAATTTGATTTGCACCAGATGCTTTGCTTGCGCCGAAGCCCGTCCGGCCCTCCCTTTACCATAATCTCAATCGCGTCCACGATATTGAGCGTCGGCTTGCGCGACAGGTTCAACTCGGCGATTTTTTCGGAGATGTTTTTTAAGTGGAGCGCGTTCGCGCCTTTCTGGTGGCGGTCTTCGGGTAAGGCAACCCCGACAAAGGCTTTCATACAGCAGGTGAAATCCGCGCCGCCCACGCCGTGATTTTTCAACAGCGGCACATTGATGAAATGGTCAACCTCGGTAAGGATTTTCGGGATCCGGAATCCGTCGGTCCAATATCTTTTCTTGGGATAAAACCGGACATACTCGGATTTGGTCCAGGGAAACGGGACCGCGCCCTCTTCCTGGCACACCCGGGCGAAGCCCGAGGTCTCAAACGCCAGGTTGGGGTAAAACATCGCCCGGTCGCCCACCATCGGGATCGCCCCGCGCTCTTTCACCAGACGGATCACCGCCCGGATCACCTCCGGGTTGGTGGTGATCCTTCCCGGATACTTGTCCTTGATCGCCGGGCCGCACATATTCGGCTTGATCATCACCCGTTGCCCCTTCTCAATCTCCTTCAAGCCCCCCGCGGCCTCAACCGCCTCCCGCACCGCTTTTTCAATCTCATCCGAAAGTCCAACCATCGCCACCGTGGCTTTGGGCATGGCCGGATAGATTCGGGTCGGAGGCAAAGGCTCCGGATTGTCCGCGCTCGCCTCCTCCGCCCAAATCTTGCTGAAAATACCGCTCCCATAAAAGCCCGCCACGGCTCCAGCGTATGCCGCGCTCTTGATAAATACCCTTCTCCCTAACTTCCCGCTGCTCTCATCCTTTCCCATAACTCACCTCATCAAAATTTCATTCGCCGTCTCAGATTTTTAGTATAGCTTTTAATCCAACTCCCGCAAATTTGAGCGGACGCCCCGGCGCCGGATGACTTTGGAGCAAGATTTTTAAAATGAGAAATTTCCTGCTAAAATATCACAAATGGTTGAAAAATCAATTATTGAAGTGATCAAGCTTTATCTTGCGAGTCTGAGCGCGGAAGGCATTCACTCGCAACAGGCCATCCTCTTCGGCTCGTATGCGCGAGGACGGGCGGATCAGGATAGCGACCTGGACCTGATTGTGATTGCGCCGGAGCTGGAGGGAGAGCTGACCATTGAAACCGTGAAAAAATTATGGAGAGTGGCAAGTGAGTCGGACAATAGAATAGAGCCGATCCCGTGCGGACTGGAAGAATGGAAAGCCGATACCGGCCGACCCATCCTGGAAATCGCAAAAAAAGAAGGATTGATCATTCAGAATTGATTTTGCCAAGTTCGGGCAGTGGCGCAGGCACTCCGGTGCAACAGACACTCTTGTCTGTTGACCTCTAAATTCAATTTTAACCGCGGAGACACGAATGACGCGGAGCAATTCAATCTGGATTTATCCGCAGATGGACGCAGATGAACGCAGATAATCAGGAATAGATTAACGAGGAGATTTTTTATTTTGAGACCTGGGCTTAGGCGCGGCTTTGTTGCCTTCAGCTTCTTCCGCGAATTGAACCAAATCCGAAACTTCCACTTTTAGAGCTTCTGCAATTTTGAGCAGGGTTTTCAAGGTCAGGTTGGCGGGATGGGAGCCGGGAGATTCAATGCGCTGGAAGTATTTGTAAGGGATCCCAAACTCCTCCATATCTTCCTGGGTCAATCCCCGTTGCTTCCGTAACTCCTTGATTCTCTTGCCAATTCTTGCCGCCAGCTTCTCAAATTCCATCAGCCCCGAAGCCTACAGAATTTGCTTGACAATTAACACCCAATTATGTTAGGGTGTTTAAAAGGCGGGAAAATGGGACCCAAAACCGAAAAATTGCATGGTTGTAATTTATCACTTGACAAGAAATGGGGGGGGGGTATAATTATGATAAATTTAGGGAGGGTATAAATTTTTTAAAATATCTCAAATTTAATGACCGGATCTGACATTAAGACCGGTTAAAATAAAAAGGAAAAAGGAGGACACAATGGACGAGGAAAAATTTAGCCCGGTCATTTGTGAAGACGAGGAAAAGAGCCGGGAGCTGAAAAGGGTTTACGGCGGGAAGAAAGACGAGAAAAAGGTCTTTGACGAGGGGTGGCTTAAGGAACTTCTAAAGACTCATCCCAAAATCTTGCCCATCAATGAAATTGAACCCGTGTTCGCGCCACTGATCTCCATCGGAAGAGAAGTACGGACCAAGGCCGGGCCAATAGACAATCTTTTTATCAATCCTGAAGGTTACCTTACGGTCGTGGAAACCAAGCTGTGGAAGAATCCGGAAGCGCGGAGAGAGGTTGTCGGTCAAATTATTGACTACGCCAAGGCGCTCGCCAGCTGGAGTTTTGCGCAACTTGATAAAGAACTTGGGATCCGCGAGCTGGTCAAAAACTATGTTGGCGAGGACGAGTTTGATGAACAATCTTTTATTGACAATGTCAGCCGAAACCTTGAGCAAGGCAGGATGCTCTTGCTAATAGTTGGCGATGGAATCAGAGAAGATGTCCAAGAGATGGTGGAATTCATTCAAAAGAGTCCGACTCTTTACTTTACGATGGGACTGGTTGAAATAAAATGCTATAAGCTGGATGAAGCCAAGGATTGGCCCATAATCGCGATCCCCCGGGTTGTTACTCGCACGAAGGAAATCGAGCGAGCGGTCGTCATCATTAAATTCGAGGGGAAAAAGCCGGAAATAACGGCCGAGGTTCCGGCCCCGGGCGAGGCAAAGACAGGATCAATTACAGAACAAGAATTTATCAATACGGTGCGCGCTCAATATGGCGCAGATGCCGCCGATGCAGTGATGAGGCTCAAGAAACATTGCGAGGAAAAGGGGCTGGAGATAAGCTGGGCGACAACCTCATTTTCAGCGCATATGATGGATGTGGGGGAAAGCGGCGAAGCTATAAAGCTGATTTCCGTTGCCATGGGGGGAAAAGGACATCTTGTCCAGACCCCAATGTCATTGCAAGAGCAAGTGCATGCGGCAGGGCTTGACAAAAGCATAGCGCTGGATTTTCAGAATGCCTTAATAAAGAAATTCCCCGGAAGCAAGATTGCCCTACGCCAAAGTGATCCAAATATCAGGAAAGTCAAAATTCCTCTGAAAGACTTCAGCGCGAATTTTGATGATTATATAAAAAA
>CAIYYW010000039.1 GCA_903930515.1 uncultured delta proteobacterium
CTGCACCCCCTACAAGAGTGTCCCGCCCCCTACAAGAGTGTCTGCGCCACGAATCTATCGCGACTAAAGTCGCCCGCACTGAAAGGTATTGCGGACCCTGCTTCGCTTTGACAAGCTACGCAGGGCAGGCAGGGGTATCCGGCGCATGGATTTTTCCTCCCTGGATATTTTAGCCTGAACCTCCTGGGCGGCAAAACCGGGCCGGCTCCCGGCGATTTCTTTTCCAATCATATTATGATACCTTCAAGCTATGCCTCAGAAGCGACTTACGAGAATCATAGACCAGGTCCAGACCCGGCTCGCATTGCTCAAGGAGATGGGCATCGCCGAGCTTCCGGCCGAGAAGGTTGATCCGGTCTATTCGGCGCTCCGGAAGCTGCGGGAGGAGATGGGGGATTGCCGGAGATGCGAACTGGGAAAAACCCGGACTTGCATCGTGTTCGGAGAGGGAGACCCCAAGTCGGAGTTGATGTTTGTGGGAGAGGCTCCGGGCGAGGACGAGGACTTGAGCGGGAAACCCTTTGTGGGAGCCGCGGGAAGGCTGCTCACGGATATTATAGAACTGGGGATGAAGATCCCGAGGCGGAAGGTTTTTATCGGCAATGTCCTGAAATGCCGGCCGCCTGAAAACCGGGACCCGCTTCCGGAGGAAGTGAAGGAATGCCGGGTTTTTCTGGAAAGGCAGATCGGGATCATCCGACCCCGGGTGATTGTGGCTCTGGGCAAGCACGCGGCGCATTTATTGATGGGCGGGAACGACCCGATCAGCCGGCTCCGGGGCAACTGGGGGGAATTTCAAGGCATCCCGGTGATGCCCACTTATCATCCGGCGTATTTACTGTATAATAGCTCGGGCAAGCGCGAGGTCTGGAACGACATCAAACAGGTGCTTCAATTTCTGGAAAAGGAGAATTCTAGATGAAAAGGCGGGTCTTGGTGGCGGCCGTTTCCCTGGCAATGATTTTTTTCTGCAGGCCCGGCCGGGCGGAGCGGATTTTCAAGATCAAGATTGACGGGATCATTGACAATTCGGTGGCCAACTATGTGATCAAGGGGATTGAGCAGGCCGAGACCCGGGGAGGCCAGGCCGTGATCATCACCGTGGACACCCCGGGCGGGATGCTGGACGCCACCAAGGACATTGTCAAGAAATTTTTCGACTCCAAGATTCCGATCGTGGTTTTTGTCTCCCCCAAGGGGGCGAGCGCGACCAGCGCGGGGATGATGATCACGATCGGGGCGCACCTGGCGGTGATGGCTCCGGGGACCAATATCGGGGCTGCTCATCCGGTGATGATGCCGTTTATGGTCCAGTACCAGCCGGTCCCGGAGAACGATATAATGATGAAAAAAGCCACCCAGGACACGGTTGGCTGGGTCAGGTCGGTCTGCCAGGAGCGGGGACGGAACGCGGACTGGGCCGAGAAGGCGGTTAAGGACAGCGAATCCATCACCGCCCAGGAGGCGCTCAAGCTCAAGGTGATTGACGGGATCTCGGAGGATCCGGAGCAACTGCTCAAGTGGCTGGACGGAAAAAGCGTCAGGCTGTCCCAGGAAAAAACGGTCATTATCCAAACCAACGGCGCGGAAGTGGAAGCGGTGGAGATGAATTTGGGACAGGTCCTCCAGCATATCATCAACAATCCCAATGTGATCCTGGTGCTGTTGCTGCTGGGGGCTTTGGGGATCGCGCTGGAATTCAAGGCGCCCGGAATGATCTTCCCGGGGGTGATCGGGGCGGCGCTGGTGCTGATCGCGTTGGCGGCGCCCACCCTTCAGGTCAACTATATCGGGCTGGTCCTGATCATTTTGGGCATCGCCTGCCTGATTGCGGAGATTTTTATCACCAGTTATGGTATGCTGACCGTTGCGGGTCTGGCGTTTTTAACCTATGGCTCGTTGATGCTATTTGAGACGGAAAGGAGTTGGAATGTGAGGGTAAGCTGGGCAATATTGATTCCGATCATAGTTTTTGTCGCGGTGGTGCTGCTGGTGGTGGGGGAGCGGATTTTAAGGGCGCACCGATCCCAGGTGGAAACCGGGAACGAGGAACTGATCGGGATGGAAGGCGAGGTTTCCACTGATCTCAATCCCAACGGCAAGGTCTTTGTCCACGGCGAATACTGGAACGCGATCAGCGTGAGCGGAGAACTGAAGCAAGGCGAGGCCGTGACGGTGACGGGCGTGGATAAATTCACCCTTCGGGTAAAGAAGAAATCTTAAAAAAGAGGAGGACACAAAATGGCAGGCGGATTTGTCGGACTGATTCTACTGATTGTCTTCGGGCTGATCCTGCTCGGGATGATGGTGAAGATTCTAAACGAGTACGAGCGGGCGGTGGTGTTCCGGCTGGGAAGGGTGCTGGAGCGGCCCAAGGGGCCGGGGCTGATCCTGCTGATCCCGGTGGTTGACCGGGCGGTCCGGGTGAGCCTGAGGACCGTGGTCTTGGACATTCCGCCCCAGGATGTGATCACCCTGGACAATGTGACCTTGAAGGTCAACGCCGTGGTCTATTTCCGGGTGATGGACCCCTTGAAGGCGATCATCCAGGTAGAGAACTATCTTTATGCCACCAGCCAGTTCTCCCAGACCACGCTCCGCAGCGTTCTGGGACAGGCGCATTTGGACGAGATTCTTGCCAACCGCGAGAAGCTGAACCTGGAACTGCAGACCATCCTGGACAAACATACCGATCCCTGGGGGATCAAGGTCAGCTCGGTGGAAATCAAGCAGGTGGACCTGCCCCAGGAAATGCAGCGGGTAATCGGACGCCAGGCCGAGGCCGAGCGGGAAAAGCGGGCCAAGATCATTCACGCGGAAGGAGAGTTCCAGGCCGCGAAACAACTCAGCGCGGCCGCCAATGTCATCGCCCAAAGCCCGTTGGCGCTTCAACTTCGCTACCTGCAGACCCTGACCGAGATCGCCGCGGAGAACAATTCCACCATTGTCTTCCCGGTGCCGATTGATCTGATCACGGCCTTTATGGATTTGGCGAAGAAACCTCAATCGCAATAATAAAGGAGGACTGGGAATGGCTGTCTTCGGCGGGAAAAAACAGGAAGGCGCGGGAGAGACAAAACCGACCCGTGGCTCCACCGGCCGGGGTTTCCTATACCTGGCCGGAATCCTGATCCTGGCCGCGGCCGTCTCAGTCCTTTTGATCCTCAGCCTGAGAAAAGTGAGCGCCGACCAAGTCGGGCTGAGGGTGGTCAAATTCGGGTTCGGGTTCTGGAAGACCGGTTCCGAATGGGGCAAGCCGCTCCCGCCCGGGTATCACCCGATCCTTCCGGGTTTCCACGAGTTCTCGGTCTATCAGAAGAACCTGCAATTTTTTGAGATGACCTCCAAGTCGGGCGGAATCCGGTCGCCCGACTATTCGTCGCTGGAGATCCGGACTTCCGACGGATATAAGGTCAATGTTGACCTCACCATCCTTTACCGGGTGATGGACGGCCGGGCCAATGTGGTCCGGGTTTTTTATCGGAACGACCGGGAGCTCAAGGAAAAAGGGCTCCAGGCGGTTGCGCCCGGGATTCTCCAGAATAAGTTGAGCGAACTCGCGTACGCGCAGGAATTTTACAATTCCACGCTCCGGGCGGAAAAAATTAAATTGGCCCTCAAAATGCTCAATCAACATTTCGCCCCGCAGGGGATTGAAATTACGGACATCGTGATCCGCGACTACGAGTTCCCGCAGGAATACGAAGCCGCGATCCTGCGCAAGGTTCTGGCCGAACAGCTCAAGCGGGTCCAGGAATCCCTGGCCAAAGCCGCGGAGGCCGAGGCGGGCTGGAAGAAGATCATCGCCTTTGGAAACCGCGACGCGGAAGTGGAGCGCGCCATCGGCCGGGCCGACTCCCAAAAGCTGGAGGCGGAGGGAGATCGGATCAAGACCGAGCTGTCCGCTCAGGGAGACAAATCCAAACTGCTCTCCCAGGCCAAGGGCAAACGCCAGATCGTCAATGCCCTGTCCTCCCCGGGCGGCAAGGTCTATGTCGGCCTGGAATACGCCAAGGTCTTTGAAGGGCTGGATTTAATTATCCTCCCCTCGGGCAAGGGCGGGATCAATCCCTTTGAGGTCAAGGAACAAGTCCGGAAGATGGAGAACAAGTAGGAGCCGATGATGAGCAGGATTAAATTGATCGGGTTGATCGTGGCTATGTTCGGATTTTCTCTCGCGTCCTGCATCCAGGTCCAGGGAGATGAAATCGGCGTAAGGGTGTTTAACTTGTATCAAGGAGTGGAGAAAAAGGCCAAAAGGACCGGAACTTATTTCTATCTGCCCGGGGTGTTTGATTTTTATCTCTTCCCCAAAACCCAGCAGAAGCTGGAGATGGTGGAGTCGTCGGAAATCCCGTCGGCTCCCGCGGAGCAGAAGATGAACCTGCCCCAGGCCCCGCCTAATCAGAACCTGGAATTGGAGATGACCAAGGTTGAAGAGCAGATGCAGAAGATCCAGGCGGTGCAGGTGATCCCGCATAAGCGGGCCGAGGGCCGGAACAATATCCGGCTCAAGACCGCGGACGGGAATGACATCTGGGTGGATGTCACGGTCACCTACCAGGTGAAGGAAGAGTTGGCCCCGGTCCTGCTCCAGAAGGTTGGCCCGAAACTTCCCGACCTGGAACGGCTGGTCGGGGTGGAAACCCGGGGAGTGATCAGAGAGGTGCTGGGCTCGCTGGAGACCAGGGATTTTTATCAATCGCTGGCCCGCGAGCGGAGATTGGAAGAGGCCTTTCAATTGCTCAACCAGAAGCTGAATCCGCTGGGAATAAAAATCAACAGCCTCAACATCAATCAATTCCGGTTCCTGCCCGAATACGAAGACCTGCTCCGGGAACGAGCCTTGGCCGACCAGAAACAGCAGGAATACCAGGAACTCACCCTGGCCGGAGAACAGGAACGCCAGGCCAAAATCAACAAGGCCAAAGGAGACGCCCAGGCGATGGTCGCGCTCTCGGAAGGGATCAAACGGCAACGACAACTGGAGGGGGAGGCCGAGCTGTATTCCAAAAAGCAGGAAGCCCTGGCTACCGAGGCGACCTTGCTCAATCAGGCCGAGGGGCTGAGGCAACTGACCAGCAGCCTTTCCGGACCCGGCGGGGACAACCTGGTCGCAACCGAGCTGGCCCGATCGCTCCAGGGCAAGCGGATGATTCTGATACCCGGCGAGGGGAATTCGGTCAACCTCCTCAATCTGAATGAACTGATTGAGAAATACGGCAGCTTGAAATATCTGGAAGAAAAATCTGAAACCAACCGCGAAAAGAAATAATGAAGTCCTCTTTCTTCGGTTCCAATCTGCGAAGGCAGGAAATCATCCTCTACCTGGTGCTCCTTTCAGCCGCGATCTCTGTCTCCGTGCTCTTCGCCCAGGAAAAATTACTCTCTTTCCTGATCGGGATCATCATCCTCGCCGTGGTCGCCTGGTGCCGGCTTAATATCAAACGCTGGGTCTATCTGGTTTTTGTTTTTATGCCCATCTCCCCGGTAGTCAATGTGGTTCAACTCCGGATGCCGGTCTCCTCTGAATTGGACGATTTCGTGGTCTTAATCGCCATTCTGGTTTTCCTGCTCAATTTCATCGTCCAGCCCAAAATCCTGAAAAGGAAAACCGATTCATATCTGTTTCTTCCCCTATCTTTATATGTCATGGCCTGCGCCTTAAGCTCGGTGCTGGGATTCTATTTCCATCGTGATCCGATGCTGGTCGCGAATGCCCTGGGCCATTTATTCAAGTGGTCAAGTTATGTCTTCATCTATTTTATTGTCTTCCAGGTTTTTGACCAAGAAAAGGATATGAAAAAATTATTGAAAGTGATCCTGGTTTCTTTCAGCATCGGCGCGGTGATCACCGTTTATAATTACCTGAAGTTCTCGGGCCAGACGAGCGGACTTTATCGGGCTGCGGGTTTGACGGAAGGACTAAATGTATACGCGGTGGTTCTGGCGGTCATCCTGACCTTTTTTTACAGTTTAATCCTGTCGGGTAAGTCCAAGGAGTTGTTCCCGCGATGGATGATGTTGGCTTTCTGGTCAATTATACTTATTGCCCTGATCACCACTTTTTCCCGAACCAGTTGGCTGGCGCTTTGGGCCTGCCTGATCGCGATCTCCATCTTCCGGAAAAGAAGATATGTCGCAGTGGCTTTAATCACGGTGGCCGCGCTTAATTTTCTGATCCTGCGCGGCCCGGTGGAAGAAAGGATCAAGGGGACTTTTGAACAACAATCATGGTCCTCCCTGCCCGTGGATTTGGGCGGAAGGGAATTGATCTGGCAGAAGGCGATAATAAGGATTGGGCACAACTATTTTATCGGAGTAGGCTATTCCAACTTCGGCCAGGTCTTGATGGGAACCACTGCTCACAATCAGTACTTGGGGATTTTGGGTGAAAGCGGCTTGCTGGGGTTGGCGGCTTTTATTTTATTCGCATACCGATTGGTTAAAGCCCAGATTTACCTGGCACGGAATCATCCCTTGCCCTTTTACCGGGAATGCGCCCGGGGAATTTTGCCCGGCCTGATCGCGATGTTGGTCGTCTCGGTTGCGGGAGAGTATTTTTATTCCTCCACGGGGATACTCGTTTTACTGTCGCTTTATTCGGCTTCGCGGGTCACTTTCCCGAAGGAAAATCCTAAGCTTTTGCCGGAACCATACCCCTTGGGGGCAAAACCGGTCATTTATGGATATGGCCAGCATTAATAATTCAATGAAAACCGCCTCCGCTGATAGAATATTTGCGACCGGAGTCGGCTTATATCTGGTTTATGTATTTTCTCTTCCCTTTATGGTGTTCCCGGCCCTAAACTTTCTGGGGCATCAAATTCAAATAAGCGATTTTATTTTTATTCCCTTGGCCTTGTTCTCGGCCTGTCTCTGGCTTAAAAACAGGGTTAAACTGGATCAGGGGTATATCCTGTCCGGGGCTCTGATCATTCTGACCATGGGGCTGGAACTTTCAATCGCGGACAATTTAATTAAAGCAGGGCTGAGGATTATCATTCAAGTTTATCTACTCTTTATTTTCTGTATATCTTTCTTGATGGCGAGGATGATGAAAGAGCTCAAACCTATATTCCTGAGCTGGGCCGCGAGCGCGGCGGCGATCATTTTTGCGGGGATGATCGGCATCGTCTTGTATTATTTCGGTTTTGATTTCAGAATAAATTTACTTCTCGCCAGCTATGGAATGGCGCTCCCTTCCCTTCCGCTCCCGCGGGTTAAAAGCTTCCTGGTGGGCGCCGAATATTTAGCGAATTATTTAATCCCTTCTTTCTTCTTCCTTTATTACGGGCGCCGGTCCGGGAATCGTTATCTGAGGAGCTGTTTTATCTATTTCCCGATCTTGGCCGGACTGGTGGTGGTTGACCTGCTCACTTTTTCCCAGGCGTTTTTTCTTTGGGCGGTTCCATTGCTTGCCTGGAAAAGCATTTTCCCCGGCAAGAGAATTGCCCGCTGGAAAACCCTGGCCGGGACTTTTCTGATCTCCTTGATTTTGATGGAAGTTGTTATGGGCAGTTTCTTCAGCATCGCCCTCTCCAAGCCGGAAACCAGGTCCCCGCTTCCGGGCAGGCTTTCAAGAATTCTGATTAAACCCGGCATCAGGCAGGAGTTCTGGGGGGGAGCCATCGCACAAATCAAGGAACATCCGTTCCTGGGCCTGGGACTGGACCGGCCGGGCACCGGCCCCTTGAAATTCGGCAACTGCAAGGGCTGCGATTTACCCGAAGGGGCAGACGCCCATAACCTCGTCCTTAATCTCTGGTCAACCCGCGGTTTCTTGGGTATGATCAGTTATCTGATTTTCCTCCTGGTGATCCTCTCCAAATCAACCAGGGCGGTTTTCCGCGGACCGGCTTCTCTGGAGATTCAGGTTCTGTTCTGGGCGGTGATCGGAATGGTCTTGACTTCCTTTTTCGTGGACATTGAAGACTTCCGGCACCTGTATCTCTGCCTGGGATTGCTTGCCGGTTTATCCAGCCGGCCGGCAGTTGACGCTCCGGTTCGGCTTTGCCGTCTGTCCGATCCCCAGGCCCATTCCCCCTTGAAAGCGCCTGAAAACGGAATTCCAGGAGCGGTTGACTCCGCTTCTTCCATTTTGCAGATTGCTTTTAATCGGATTGCGCGTATATTTTTGGAAATTTGGCCGGCAATCCGCGGATTTCCAGGTTCCCAGGGTTTGAAAATGTTCAGGCGGTTGAGTTAAAAGGAGAGTTTGGGTGTTATTCAACTCCAATTTGTATCTGATCTTTGTGATGGCCGTGACCGGACTGTATTTCATTTTGCCCTTCAAATGGCGGCGCTGGCTGCTTTTAGCCGCCAGTTTTATTTTTTATATGAAATGGTCGGTTTCGTTGGTTGTGCTGATCCTTTATGTGGTTGCATTAAACTATGGGGCGGCGCTCGGGATGGCCCGGGCGGAGAGGAAATCAATTAAGAAGGTCATCTTGTGGATTTCGGTGGTCGGCAGTCTCGCTCTGCTTTTTACTTTCAAGTATCTGGATTTTTTTATCAGAAGCGCGTCCTGGGTTCTGAGCCTGGAAGGCAGCGCCCAGTATAATCTGATCCTGCCCATCGGGATATCCTTTTACACCTTCCAGGCGATGAGTTATACGATTGATGTTTACCGGGGCACGATCCGGGCCGAGCATTCTCTTTTGGATTTCACCTTGTATATAATGTTCTTTCCTAAACTGCCGGCGGGTCCGATTATGCGAGCTTCCGCGCTCCTGCCGGAATTGCGCAAGGAGACCAAACCGGACCTGGAAAGGTTCATTACCGGAGCCATGATCATAGCCGGCGGCTTAATAAAAAAAGTGGTCATTGCGGACACCGTTGCCCGGTATGTGGACCAGGTTTTTACTTCACCCGGCAATTTCAGCGGCGCCACGCTGTTGGTCGCCAGCTACGGTTTTGCCTTGCAGATTTATTGCGATTTTTCCGGATATACCGACATCGCAATCGGAACCGGCAAATTATTGGGCATTGAGCTAATGGAAAATTTCCGCGCCCCATATCTTTCCCAGAGCTTCCGGGAGTTCTGGCGGAGATGGCATATATCTCTTTCCACCTGGCTCAGGGATTATCTGTATATCTCCCTGGGCGGCAACCGCCAGGGCCGCTTTCGGACTTATCTCAATATTTTCGTCACTATGCTCCTGGGCGGGCTCTGGCACGGAGCCAATTACACCTTTTTAGTCTGGGGAGGGCTCCATGGCTTATTCCTGGCAGGAGAACGATGGCTGGCAGATCGCCGGGGAGCGCCCAAGTCAAACACTATTTTCGGAATCTGGATGAGAAGGCTGATTATCTTCCATCTGGTGTGCCTGCTCTGGATCTTTTTCCGGGCACATAATCTTACCGACGCTTTTACAGTCATTGCCGGGATTTTTTCCTGGACCCCGGGCAGGTCTCTGGGCTTTTATCCCATATATTTGCTTTTCGCCCTGATCTCTTTTGAGGTTTTCAATCAAAGGCGGAATGTGGTCAGTCTGGTTTTGCGCCATCCCCTGCTCGCAAGATGGCTTCTTTATGCTATCTTCATAATCATGCTCGTGATTTTTTCCGGGGCGAGAAGTCAGGAATTTATCTATTTTCAGTTCTAGCCTTTTCCTGGAGGATGAGTTAGGAAAAATGATTCGGAGCCGGAGCTGATGACGGACCTTGGGCCATCCGGGCGGCCTTTCTGGAAACAGGCGATGAGCGCCCTGATCACGGACCTCTTGATCTTTCTGCTTCTGGTCGGGGGAGGGGAATTATTTCTGCGCTTCTTTGTTCCCTCGGCCCGGAAATTCATTTACACCAAAGATCTGACCGGAGGACATCCCCTGGTCTTAAACAGCGCGGGACTGAGAGACGATGAGATTGATCAAAATTTTCCGGAAAATGGCATTCGGATCATCATCCTGGGCAATTCCGTCACTTTTGGAACCGGCATCGCCGTTGAGGATACCTTTGCCAGTCAACTGGAATCGTGGCTCAAGCATCGGGGGGATGGCATTAAATATGATGTAATTAATGCCGGCGGTCAGGGCAACAGTATGGAGATGTCTTTGAAATTCCTGGATCAGCATGAATTGGAATACCATCCGGACGCCGTGGTGGTGGCGCTAACCTCCGGCTATGTGGCTTTGCAGAAAATGCAGACTCAAGTCCCTCAACTTCAGGGTTCAAAAAAATTGATTTACACTTTAACTCACATCCCCTTTCAACTACATTTGGCCCTTTATGCCCATACCTATACTTATATTGCTTTTGACACTTTAGTCCGGCAATTATTGTTTACCATCGGACTCTCCAGGGAGAACCTGAATAAAACCGAAGATTACCTGTTCGGATACGCGATGGATGTTCCCTCCATCCGGCTTTCGGAGGTGGAAGCATCCTACGGGGAGATCTCAAGAGAATTCGGATTATTGAAACAACGGCTGGACAGCCAGGGCATCCCTCTTTTGATCGTGGCAATTCCTACCCAGTTTGAGTTGAGCGACCTTCGCCAGGATAATCATAGGAATGTGCCCAAAGATAAAATCCGGATCATACCCGGCAAGCGCTTCCAAGAGATCGCGGAAGAGCAGGGAATCACTTTTATCAACTTGCTGCCGGACTTAAGGGAAAAACGACAGGGGATGATCGCAGGTAAAATTGCTTATGACCCCCTTTACATCTCTTTTGACACCATTCATCTGAATCCGACCGGGCATCGCCTGGTAGCGGAAAAGCTTGAGCAAATGCTTGGCGCCAATGGGATTATTCCGCCTCTGAAATGAGTCCCGATTAAAAGTTGCGCCGAGGTTGAGGTTAAACCATAAGAATTTGACAAGAGAGAATTTTTTAGTATTATTTTGATTGGAAGTTGTTTTTAGCTTTTATAGGGAAATGCAAATAGCTCAGAGCGCTTGGATCCAGAAACCTGGACCGAGACCGAGGAGAGTAGGGAAAGACAGCATCGGCGGCTGACCCCGGAACAGGGCGGCTGACCGCGAGCAGAGAATCAAGCCTCCCGGTTGGGCGCGGGAGGCTTTTTTATTTGGGAAAGGAGAACTGGGATGGAGAAGAAGAAAAAGGTCACGATCCTGGAAATTGCCGCGCTGAAGC
>CAIYYW010000040.1 GCA_903930515.1 uncultured delta proteobacterium
CCATTCTTGATAAACAGAACAGTGGGGATGTTACGAATGCCGTATTTAGAAGCAATTTCGGGATTACTATCCACATCCACCTTGCCCCGTTCGGACAAAACATTCTTCACCTGCGAGGAGAGATCCTGGCCGCGGGCGTAATTGATCGGGATGATCCTGGTTTGCAGGGGCCTGAGTTTTTCGCGGTTCTGGATCGCTTTGACCAGGTCTTCCTGCGATCTCTCGATATCCTTGTTGGGGGCGATCCGGATGACATTTCCGTACTGGACCATCCCCAAGTCTTTGGCTTCCAGGATTAAATCCAAGGCCTGATCCCAGGGAACATTCTCGAGCTTTAAGGTGATCTTTCCGCCCACATTATCCGCGGTCACGATATTGAGGTCGCTCACCGCGGCAATGGCGCGGAGTGCGTCCAGGATGTCCAGGTTCTTGGCTTCAATCGTGATCGGGGTTCCGGTATAAATCTTGGTCCCGGTCAGGGTTTCCACTTTGACCGTCTGGCTGCCCTTGCTCACGGCCGGGCCCGCCTGTGGAGTCGGCACGGTCTCAGGCGATGGCGCGGAAATTTCTTCCCCGCCGGAGGGGATCGGGCCGATCGCGACGACTCCGGGGTTGGGGAAGCTGACCGATAATATATTTCCATTCTGCTTGAGCTCGGGCGCCACCCAGGAATTGAGATTGACCACGATATTCACTTCGCTGAGGTTGGCCTGCAGGGAACTCACCCATTTCACCGGGCTCTGAAACTCCCTGGTATCAAGGGAACGCTCCAGTTGGGAAGGAATGGAGGCGTCCTTGAGAATGACGGAGAAAATCAGGTCATTGAGATTCTCGCGTTTTTCGTAGCTCCCCGGCTGGTCGGTTTTGATTTCCACCACCGAGGCGGCCGGAGAATACTTGAAGTCCACGGCCAGCACTTTGATCTTACCGGCGCCCGGAAGCGGGCCTGCGGTTTGCTCGCCCGGGGTGGGAGCCGAGCCTGAAATTTCTTCAGGCGCGGCCGCAACCGCCGCGGTCGGTTCCGGAACCGACGCGGCCAACGCCGGGGCGTTTGGACCGGAGACATCGGTGGACATACTGACGGTCAGGATCAGCCGCTCCTCTTCCCGGCTGAGATGATATGAAGGGAATTTGGCCTCGGAAGAGTCAAAAACCAGCCTGAGCTTATCCGGATGCTGTCCGATCCGGACCTGCTTGATGCCCTGGCTGTTGATGGCCAGTTGTTTTCCCGGGTATAAAGATTTTACCTTCCAGAGATCCACCACCAGCCGGGCGGGATTGTTCATCTGGAACGCGTTATAATCAGGAGGATTGCCATCCATCACCAGCATAATTTGGGTCTGATCCGATTCATCGGAAAGGGCGATGTCCAACAATTTGGCCGCGACTTTTCCGGCCGGGATTTCGGCGATGGTGGATCCGGCTTGGGCCATCGCCGGAGGAGGCTGAACCGCGGGTTCGTCCGAGGCCGGCTCCGCGTTTTTTTCCACAATCACCTTTCCGCCTTCGCCTCCGTAGAGGTCCTGGTTGGAGGGGGCCGCGGCATCAACCGGCTTAAGGCTGACAAAAAGCTTATTATTTTCCCGGGTGACTTCATAGGCCATCATCTTGTCCAGGCCGATCTCGACCCGGACAATGGATGCGGCTTTTTCCTCGCTGGCCTTGACCAGGTTGATGACGCCGTTATTGACCGTAACCTTGGCCGGCACACCCAGCTTAATTTTAAGGTCGGCCAGGTCCACCATAATCCGGATCGGCTCCAAGGGCCGGTAAATACTGTAAGTGGCCGGGTAGGTGGTGGTGATCACCACTTGCGGCAACTGATTGACCTGGGTGACCTCCACCTTCTCCAACTGGTTGACTTCGGGCTTGCCCTTGGCGCCGATGGCAAAGGCCAACGCCAGCGCGATCAGAGCTACTCCGATCCTGCTTTGCGCCTTTCCGCTTTCCACTTTAGAACTAGCCATTTAGCTCCTCCTTAAAATTGTTCTTCCATACCTTTCCGTTCCCGGTTAATATTTATTTCCCCTACTTTTTCTTAATCCCTGATGCCGCGCCTTCCCCCTCCATCTTTAGAAACTTGTCCACGATCCGGATCTTGCTGGAATCCCTCGGATCCAAAAATTGTTCTTCCACCACGATCCCTCCCGCTTTGATTTCCTTGACAATACCCTTGTTGGCGCCCAGGGTATCTCCAATCGAGATGAAAAATTCCTGGTTGCCGGGGGTAATGATGTGGGCGATATTCTTCCCGTCCGGCCCGACAATAATCCCGTCAATCCATAACTGTTCCAAATAATACCTGGTCTTGGGATTCGGCGGCTCCATGGGAAGCGGGACCTTGAATGGGTCCTTCTTCCCGGTCGGGTCGTAGCTCCAGGCCAGTTTGGATTCCTTCCCCTCCAACTCTTCCTCGCTGGGAGGAGGCGCCACCGTTTCCTTCTTCTGGGTGGTGGGCGTGGTGCTGATTTGTCCTCCGCCGCAGGCGGCCAGGAAGAACAGGGCCAGGATTAACCCGGCTGCGGAAACCAACCCGGCAATTTTTATTTTCTGAACTCTCATCATAACCTCTCTTTTCATTTGCCCCCCTGTTATTTCTCCTCGGTCGGCAGCTTGACGGCGGGTTTGGCCTTCTTCGTCGTCTCCGGTGCCTCTTCCGCGGGCTCCTTGAACCGGTAAGCATTGAGGGTGAAGCTAATATCCAGGTTGCCGAGCTTATCCGCTTTGAGGCCCAGGTTGGTGACATTGACGATCCGCTCCAGGCGGGCCAGCTCGTCGAGGAAAATCATCGACTGGAAAAAGCCGGCCTTCATCTTGATATCCACCGGCACTTCCACATAGAGAGACTTGGGCGCCTCCGACTTTTTCTCAAAGGTCCGGATGTCAATATTATTGTCTTTCGCCCGCGCCGTCACTTCCTTGAGCAGGGCGTCCATCTGAGATTTGCCCGGCAGCTTGGTCTTCGCCTTTTCCAACTTCTTATTGAGCAGCGCGTTCTGGCGCTCAAACTTGGGCAGATCACGCTCCACGGTTTTGAGGTCGGCGGTCTGCTTGTCCAGCTTGGCGATGCTATCCTTAAGCCCGCTGATCTGGTTCTGATATTTCCGGTCCAGGGTGGTGAAATAAAGAATGATTATGATCAAAGCCCCCAGCCCCAGGATCAACGCCTTCTTGAACCAAGGAAGCTTGATCAACCGCTCTGCTTTCAGATAATCCCCGAGTGCCATCCTCTCCCTCCTTAGCCGGCCTCTGCCGCTGCCGCGGGAGGCTTGTTCACCGTGATACTCATCTCGTAAGAATAAAATTCCCCCAGGTCCGCTTTATTCCCCTTGGCGATCTTCTTGAGCGTAACCGACCCGAAATATCCGGTCCGGTTTTCCAGGTTGGAAATCAAATTGCCGATCTGATCCTTTTCCCACGCCCCCCCCTTGATCTCCCAGGAGCCGCTGTAAATACCGCCTCCGGTCTTGCTCCCTTTCGGCGTATTCAGGGTATCGACCCAGACCCCTTCCGGGGTTGCATCGCTGATCTGGTCAAGGATCTGCAGATACCAGTCCCGCCCGGTTTCCAGGCTGGTGATCACCGAAATCTGCTGCTGAAGATTATCGTTGGCCTTCCGGAACTGCTCCACCTTCTTCTTGGTCGCTTCCAGCCGGGCCAGCTCCACGGTCGTCTGCGAGATCTCCCCGTTCAGGCGCGAAATGGTCCGGGTCCGCAGGATCGCCAGATATCCCACCCCGACAATCACCACCAAAAAGACAATGCCCGCGGCGATTACCTGGTTCTGCGCCGTCGCCCGCTTTTTGGCTTCTTTGACCGCTAACAGGTTTATCTTGATCATCAGTCGCCTGCCCTCCTTAAGGCCAATCCGACGGCAATCGCGGCCTGAGGCCCGATTTCCTCCAGATAGGCCGGATCAAAATGCTTGGGATTACGTTCCACATTCCGGAACGGGTCCAAAATCTCCACCGGCAGGTTCTGGTTCTTGCCCACGCTCTCGGCCAGACCCGAAATCCGGCAACTCCCGCCGCAGAGCCAGATCTTATTGATATGGGCGTCCGCAGGAGCCGCCGCAGAATAGAAGTCCAAGCTCCGAGCCACTTCACTCGCGATCTGCTCGCTCACCTCCCGGATCACCATATCCACTTCCTTCCGCATCACTTCCTCGGTGTCCTTCTTGCCCGAGCCTCCCTTTTTCAGCAACTCCGCGTCCTCGTAGCCCACGCTCAATTGCTTCTGGATTTCCTCGGTGAACAGGTTTCCCCCCATCGAGATGTCCCGGCTGAAGGTGTAATTACCCCCCCGAACCACCACGATGTTGATCAGGCTCGCCCCCACATTGACCAGGGCGATCACCTCGTTCTCCATCACCGGGTAATTGATCTCATACATATTCTGGAGCGCGAAGGCGTCCACATCCACCACCACCGGGGACAGGCCCGACTCGGTCAGCACCGAACTGTAATCGTTGATGATCTCCTTCTTCGCCGCCACCAGCAGGACTTCCATATTCCCCTCCGCGTCTCCCGGGTTGAGAATCTGGAAATCCAGGTTCACATCCGTGATCTCGAACGGGATATACTGGGCGGCCTCCCATTGAATCTGCTCCTCCAACTGCTCCGCGGTCATCGCCGGCATAGTGATTTTCCTGATCATCACCGACTGTCCGCTCACCGAGGTCACCACTTCCTTGGTCTTGATCTTGCGCTCGGCCAGCAGGGTCCGGATGGTATCCACCACCGCGCTGGTGTTCATAATCGCGCCGTCCACGATCACTTCCGGAGCGATGGGCGCGATCCCGAAACTGGCCAGTTGATAGCCCTTTTTGGTCTCTTTAAGCTCCGCCACCTTGATCGCGCTGGACCCGATATCCAACCCGATCGCCGGTTTTCTCCCACCGAAAATGCCCATCTACGCTTCTCCTTTTCCTGAATCTTGCCCCGGTCTCCCTATTCTTTCTGACGCTCTCATCGTTTCCCCCGATTCATCTTTTCCCTTCAGGATTCCAGCCGCCGGCGTTTGCCCTTACCCAACTTCCGGAATCCGCCCTCAACATCGTTCCCGAAAACCTTGTCCTTTTCCGTCAGTTTGAAACCGAGCGCGAGGATGATCTTCCGTTTGGTATCCATCCGGCAATCCATCCCTTTTTCCACCCGGTCTATAGTGAGCGCGCTGATCCCGGCTTTCCGGGCCAACTCCGCCTTGCTCGTCAGTAAGGATTCCCGAATTGCGCGAACATTATTCTTTGCCATTGGTTCCTACCCCGCTCCTTCGTTTTCCAAACCCTTGCTCAAAAAACCCCTTGCTTAAATTCCCTTGCTTCTTTCCCGATTCTATTATGCTATGTTTGCTTCATTTGTCAAGTTATTTCTATAATTTCTTATAATTTTAGTTAATTTTGTTGCGATTGATCATAAAGGTTGTATAATTGCCCCGACCCGACCACTAAATCTTGGGGTTGGCCCTTGGTCGGGCTGATGGTAAATTTTGGACAAATTGCGATAATTATCGCATAGTCTTCGATACTAAGGCCTAATACTTAATAAGGGGTGGGGGGTTGCTCCCGGGGTTGGCTGGGGCGGCTAAGGGGTATTTTCCGGCGGGGTCTCCCGGGACTGGATCTGGAGGGAGCTTTCCAGATCATTGACTCCTCCGTGATTATCGCTGGCGCGGACCTTTAACTGGACTTCACCCGAGAAATCCTTGGGCACGGTCCACCTGACCATTCCGGCCGATGCCTCGAGCCGGGCGCCGGGCGGCCCCTGGACCATCTGGTAGGATATGGGATCTCCGTCCGGATCGGTGGCGCGGAACTGGAAGAAAAGGTTATTACCTTCGAGCCAGGTTCTTCCCTGTTCGTTGAACTCGGGGAAGCGGTTCAGGATTTTGACCGGGGGAGAGGACTGCCAGTTCAGCGGGTCGGTCGGGTCGGTGGTATTGGTGGATATTTCCGCGATCACCCGGTCCCCGACATTTAAGCCCGCTTCCGGCCCGCTCAGGGCGGACTGGTCCTGCTCTTCCAGAATTTTGCCGTTAACCTTCCAGCGGTAATTAAACCGGGAGGGGTCGCAATTCCCGCAATTCACTTTGGCCTCCAAGGTCTGGTCCAGGACCGGGTCGGCGGGGGAGATTTCCACGCCGTTGATACTGGGTTCTGACTCGGCGATCCGGGCTTTCTCCGAGCTGATCCACTCTGTTTCCTGGACGCCGTTACTGCCTCGGATTTCCACATAGACCTCGGCTCCCGGGATAAGCAGGTTTTTTTCCAGGAGATTGTCCTTGCCCTCCTTGACCATCTTCCCGTTGAGATACCAGCGGTAAGTAAAGTCGACCTTGGCGCCCTTGGGGGTGTTGAAATCCACCACCGCCTGAAGATCCATATAGGCCCGGGGATCGCCCGGGGACAGGCGGACCGCGTAAATCCGTACGAAACCGGTTTCGACCTGCTTGGGCTTGCCCTTGCATCCGAAAAGCAAGGCCGGAACCAAAAGCAATGGGATAATCCGGAAGAACTTTTTCATCTCGTCCTCCTTACCTCTGGAAAGGATATTTTTTCCAGTAATAAAATGTGGCGGCCACCAGCACCAGACCGGCCGCGGGTCCGTTCAACAAAATTCCCCAGGGCCGGGCTCCGGTATTTCCGAAAATCTTCATCAGGAAGGGCGCGATCAGGAAAGAAAACGCCCAGGCCATTTTGGTGATCAACCCCTCGGCGCCCATATACATGGATTCGCGGCGGAAGCCGGTGAGCTTTTCGTCATGGTCAATGACATCCGAGATCATGGGCCGCTGCAGGACCAGCACCGATGCCACCGGGGGCGCGACCAGGAAATATAGGATAAAGCCGAAGATTTTGGGATTCAGTCCCGGGATCAGTTTCACCAGCGGGAACAGGGAGCTGAAAATGCCGAACCAGATCATGGAGACCGCAAAGGTGTCTTTCTTTCCGAATTTGCCGGCGGCCCAGCCGGTGAGCGGGAAAAAGGCCGCGGCGACCAGGAGCAGGATCACCAGCAACAGTCCGGCGGTCCCTTCGCTCACTCCCATCACCGCTTTGCCGAAGAAAGGGGTAACAATAATCAGCATATTGGAACTCAGGATGAAGGCGGCGATAATCACGATATAAGGAATAAACGGGGGATTCTTGAACACCTCCGCCACCGCCTGGACGATCCCGAACGGGACTTCTTTCTTGGCGTCGTGCGGGGTTTCCTTGATCCGGGCCGTCATAATATAATAGATCACCGCGGTGATGATCGCCCCGACCACGGCCATCACCTTATATCCGTCCACCGGAATCTTGGAAAGATTCACCGGATGCGCATTGAAATAATCAATGGCCTGCCCGGCCACGCCCACGGCGATGATCCTGGCGATCACCTCTCCATACCCCATCAGCTCGCTGACCTTGATCCGTTCCTTGATAAAGGGGGTGATCTCGGGCAAAAGCGACAGATAGGGATTGACCACCACCGGATACACAAACCCGAAGGCCATCAGGTAAAACCCGATCACAATGGTATTGGTCCAACTGATGCCCGGGGTGGGCGGGAACCAGACCAGCACCAAAAACAGGATCAGGAAGGGGGTGCCGAAAATGATGAATGGACGGCGCCTGCCCCATCTGCTCCTGGTCCGGTCGCTCCACCAACCCACGGTCGGGTCGCCGATGGCGTTGCAGACATAGCGCAGGAAATTGATCACCCCGGCCGCGAGCAGAGAAACATAACCGTTCCGGGATTCGGACGGCGACAGGAAATAAAGAATCCAGGTGTCAATCAAGGCGATGGTGAGCGCGGCCGGGAGGTTTCCGGATCCGTAAATAATTTTCTCCCCGGTGGAGAGCGCGTTTCCCTCCAGGCGGGATTCCTGTTCCGGGGTCAGATCCCCGGGCAATTTTGATTTACCGTGTCCTTCTCCCAATTCCATCTCCTGCAAAAAAAAAATTTTTATTGAAACTTGACCTCCCGCAATGCCGGCGCGGTCTGTTCAGGCAGTGCGGTATTGATGAAGATCCCGGACCCGATCTCAAACCCGGCCATCATCGTCAGCCGGGGGATGATCCGGAGATGCCAATGGAAATAATCCTCATCTTCCTCTTTCACCGGCGCGGTGTGGATCACGATATTATAGTCGGGATTTCCGAGCATGGTGAAGATTTTCCCGGTGATCCGCTTCAAGACCCTTCCCAGATCCTTGGCCGCGTCCAGGTCCAAGTTGCCGAAGCTGGCGGAATGAAACTTGGGCAGGACCCAGGTCTCAAACGGAGAGCGGGAGGCATACGGATGCATCACGAAAAATTTAGCCCCGTCTTCCACCACCCGGACTCCGGCTTTTTGCTCGGCCTGGATCAGGTCGCAGTAAAGACACCCGCCGTTGTCGTCATAATACCTGGTGGCGACCGCGGTGCGCCGGCGCAGGCTCTGCGGCACAATCGGCGTGGCCACGATCTGGCAGTGGGGATGGAGCAGCGAGGTTCCGGCCTGGTCGCCGTGATTTTTGAAAATAATCACCACCTTGACATTCGGCTCATTGCGCAAGGCCAGGTAGCGCTCCCGGAGCGCGATCACCACTTCCTCGGCCTGCTTGTCCGTAAAATACGGGAAATAAAGATTATGCTTGGGGGTTTCAATCAAGACCTCGTGTCTGCCGATGCCGTCCATTTTTCGGAACAGGCCGTTCGCCACTTCCCGCTTGACCTCGCCCTCGCACTCGACCTGCGAGGGTTGGAGCGCCGCGAACCGGTTCGGGATCACCCGGATCCACCAGCCCGGGGAATTTGATGTTCCGCCCTCACGGTATCCGAGCACTTCCGGAGGGGTCTGGGCCTCGTTGCCCGGGCAGAACGGGCATTTCGGCTCAAATTCGGGAGGAAGCGGCTTCAAGGGCTTGGTAAAATCGTGCGGCCGCTTGGCGCGCTCGGTCGCGATAATCACCCACTCGTTGGTGGTGATGTCCTGTCTGATCTCACTCATTTTTTTACTCCAATTCTATCCTGTCCATTAAAGATAAAAATTCTCCCCGGTGATAGAGCCGGTTGAATTGAAGGACCATTTTCAAATCTTCTGCGTCCGGTCCGAACAATTGATTCACCATCTCCTCCCCGGCCTTTCCGAATAACAGCTTCCAGAAACTTACCGGCTTGCGCTTATAAATCAGGCTCACCCCTTTGGCGTTGAGCTTTGTTTTCACGATCTCCACCGCCTTATCCATCCCGCCCAGCTCGTCAATCAGCCCGTTCTCCTTGGCCTGCGCCCCGGTCCAGACCCTGCCTCTTCCGATCTTGTTGATCTCGTCCTTGCTCTTCTTCCGGCCCTGGCTGACCCGGTCCAGGAACAATTGATATACGCCGTCAATCTGCTCGTTGGCCTTGGCCAGCTCCGCGTCGGTCCAGGGACGGCTGGTCTCGCCCATACCCGCGTAAGCCCCGCGGGAAATGCCGGCGGCGCCGACCTGGAGCCAGGATAGCAGGTCCTTCATCCCGATATGCGCTCCCACCACGCCGATGCTTCCGGTCAAAGTGCCGGGCTCCGCGACAATAGCGTCCGCGCCACAGGCGATATAATATCCGCCCGACCCGGCCACATCGCTCATTGAGACCACCAGGGGCTTCTTCTCGCGCACCTTCCGGGTAGCCCGCCAGATCAGGTCCGAGGCCAAAGCCGACCCTCCCCCGGAATCAATCCGGAAGATCACCGCCTTGATGCTATCGTCCTTGGCCGCCTCCTCCAATTCTTTCACGCTTTGCTCCGCGCTCATAACCGCACCCAGGAAAGAAGGCCCGCCCGGATCAAGATTGACAATGTCCCCCACCCCGTAGATCACCGCGACCTTGGGACCAAGGTTGAAGCCCAGAGCCTGATCCGGCACGGTCAGGTATTCCCGCTCCTTGACCAATTCAATTCCCTTGTCCTCCCCTTTCAGGTCCCGCAAAATATCGTCCAGATATTTCACGCCGTCAATCAATCCGGTTTCTTTATATTTCTCCGGCAAAACCAACGCCTGGTCAATAATTTTTACCAGGTCATCCTTTGACTTCTTCCGAGCCGAGCCGACCCCGGACAGATACTGATCCCACAGGCTGTTGATCAACGACTCGGCCATTTCCCGGTGCGCCGGGCTCATCTCCCGGTTGGCCAGCATATCGCCCGCGGTTTTGTATTCCTTGATCTTGATCACCTGTATGGAAAGCTTCAATTTCTGGAACAGGCCTCCCAGGAAATAATAAGAGCTGTCCAATCCGTTGATGGTCAGAAAACTGGAGGGCGCCGCATAAACCTTGGCGCAGGCGGTTGCGAGATAGTAGCTCAGGTCGGAATCGCCCTCCATCTCCAAATAGCAGGTCGCGCTCTTGCCGCTCTTTTGGTATTCGCCGAGCGCGTCCCTTAGCTCCTGGACCTGGGCCATCCCCAGGGAATTATCCTGAATCTGGACCACCACCGCCTTGATCTTATTGTCCGCGCCGGCTTTTTTCAAGAGCATCAGCTTGTCCAAAAAGGTGATCGGAACCGGCTGAAACAATCCCCAGAAGGGGTTATAAGGAACCGCTTCCGGGATTTCTCCGCCGATCC
>CAIYYW010000041.1 GCA_903930515.1 uncultured delta proteobacterium
AGGGGGAGTATTGCGCTCCCCCGAAAGTCACAGTTTAGCGATCAACAATTCCCGGGTTTATTTTTCCGGTTTTACTTTTGTCTTTCATTTACCGTTCACCGCAACAATACCCTTGACCCACTCAATCTCTTCTTTCAATCCCAGTTCCACCGAGCCTTTGGGATCATAGCCGAGTTCGGTCCGGGCCTTGGTGGTGTCTGCCAGGGTTTCCTGGACATCGCCTTTCACTTTGGGCTCGTATTTGATTTCCGCGCTTTTTCCGCACAGCTTGAAAATGGTCTGGATCGCATCCATCAGTTTGGTCTGATGACCGCCGCCCAAATTATAAGCCTCCCCGGTCCGGCCTTTGGCAAATCCGGCCGCGATCCCGGCGACAATATCTTTAACATAGGTGTAATCCCGGAGCTGGTTGCCGTCCCCGTAAACCGGGATCGGCTCGTTGAGCAAGGCGCCGCGGATGAATTTATGGAACGCCATATCCGGCCGCTGGCGCGCCCCGAACACGGTAAAATACCGGAGCGCGACAAAATTGACCCCGTAGTTTTTGTAATATAGATAACAAAGGCCCTCGCAGGCGAGTTTGGTCGCGCCGTAGGGGGAGAATGGACGCTTTTGGGAATCCTCCGGGGTGGGATATTGGTCGGTGTCCCCGTAAACCGAGCTGGTGCTGGAAAAGACCATCCGGAGTTTGGGGAATTCTTTCATCGCTTCCAGGATCAACTGGGTGACCTTGATGTTGTGCTGAAGGTAATGGTCAAAATCCCTCCCCCAACTGTTCCTCACCCCGGCTTGGGCCGAGAGATGAAAAATACCGTCCACCCCTTTGAGCAAGGGCTTCAGCTCCAGGCTGAGCAGGTTCGCTTCCAGGAACTCAAAATCCTTCCGGCCCTTCAAACCGGCCAGATTCTTTTCCTTGATCCAGCGCGGGTAAAAATCAGTGAAGCCATCCACTCCCAATACGGAATCGCCCCGGCCCAGCAGATGCTCGGCCAGGTGCGAGCCGATGAATCCGGCCACGCCCGTTACCAGGTATCGCACTTTTTATCTCCTCTATTGATTAAATAAACTTTTGATCTTGGCCGGGTTCGGATTCTTCACCACGCCTGCTTCCGTAATCAGCGCGCTGATCAGACCGGCCGGAGTGACATCAAACGCCGGGTTCCAGCCGCGAACCCCTTTGGGCGCGATCCGCTTTCCCTTGATCAGAAAAATCTCCTCCAGGCTCCGCTCTTCAATGGGGATATTTTCTCCGCCCGGGCAGGTGCGGTCGATAGTGGAAAGGGGGGCCGCCACATAAAAATTAATCTTATGATACCGGGCCAGCACCGCGAGCGAGTAGGTTCCGATCTTGTTGGCGGTGTCCCCGTTCCGGGCGATCCGGTCCGCGCCCACGATGATCTTGCTGATCTTATGGCTCTTCATCGCCCAGCCCGCCATATTGTCCGAGATCAAGGTAACCGGGATGCGGTCTTTTTTCAGCTCCCACGCGGTCAGTCTCGCTCCCTGCAGAAACGGTCGGGTCTCGTCCGCGAACACCTGAATCTTTTTCCCCTGTTCCACCGCGGCCCGGATCACCCCCAAAGCCGTGCCGTATCCGCCGGTGGCGAGCGCGCCCGCATTGCAATGGGTCAGGACCACATCCCCGCTCCTGATCAGCTTCGCCCCGTTTTTGCCCATTTTTTTGTTGACCGCAATATCCTCGGCCAGGATTTTTTTGGCTTCCTGAACTAAAAGCTCCGCTCGTTCGGAGCTGGAAAGATCGCGGGAGATGATGGCTTGGTGGTTCATCCGGTTAATCGCCCAGAACAGGTTTACCGCGGTGGGCCTGGTCCTGGCCATTCTTCTGAGGGCCTGTCCGAATTTTTGCCACCATTGGGAATGATCGTTCACCTTTCGCAACTCCAGCCCGGCAAGCGCCAGCCCGAACCCGGCCGCGATCCCGATCGCCGGCGCCCCCCGGATCGCCATTTGCTCAATCGCTTTGGCCACCTGCTCATAGGCGCCGAGCTTCAGATACACTTCCTTCTCCGGTAATCGGCGCTGGTCCAGCATCAGCACCTTGCCGTCCTTGAAGTCAATGGTGAAATAACTCATCTCGCGCTTCCGTAATTCTTCACCATCGTAAACCCGGCGAATTTGGCGCTCGTTCCAAGCTCTTCCTCAATCCGGAGCAACTGGTTATACTTCGCAATCCGCTCGCTCCGGCTTAACGACCCGGTCTTGATCTGGCCGCAGCCCATCGCCACCGCGAAATCCGAGATGAAAGTGTCCTCGGTCTCTCCGCTCCGGTGGCTGATCACGGCGCTGTATCCGGCCTTCTTGGCCAACTCTATCGTTTCAATGGTCTCGGTCAGGGTCCCGATCTGGTTGAGCTTGATCAGGATGGAGTTGGTGACCTTTTTCTCGATCCCGATTTTCAGCCGCTCAATATTGGTCACGAACAGGTCGTCTCCCACCAGTTGAATTTTATCCCCGAGCAGATCGGTCATAATTTTCCAGCCGCTCCAGTCGTCCTGGGCCAGGCCGTCCTCAATGCTCACGATCGGGAAATCCCGAACTAGCTTGGCATAATGCTCGGCCATCTGCTCGTTGCTCAGCCGCTTCCGGTCGGCCTTGAGCACATAGCGGTGGTTCTTGAAAAATTCGCTCGCGGCCGGGTCCAGCGCGATCGCCACTTGGGTCCTGGGCTTGAACCCGGCTTGCTCGATGGCCTGGACCAAAAATTCCAAGGCCTGCCGGTTGGATTTCATCACCGGAGCAAACCCGCCCTCATCGCCCACTCCGGTGGCGAGCTTCTTTTTCTTGAGCAAAGATTTCAGGCATTGGAAAACCTCGGCGCCGTAGCGCAGCGCCTCGCGGAAATTCGGGGCGCCCCCGGGCATAATCATATACTCCTGGAAATCCACATGGTTGTCCGCATGCTTGCCCCCGTTCAGCACATTCATCATCGGCGCCGGCAAAATATTCGCCTCGCTCCCGCCCAAATAAAAGTAGAGCGGAAGGTTCGCGTGCAGGGCGCAGGCGCGGGCGTATGCCATTGACACGGCCAGGATGGCGTTGGCGCCGAGCTTTGACTTGTTCTTGGTGCCGTCCAGGCTCAGCATCATCCGGTCCATTTCTTTCTGTTGCCCGACCGGCATCCCGACCGCTTTCTTCGCGATCAGGTTATTGACATTCGCCACCGCCTTGAGCACACCGGCTCCGTTGTATCTCTTCCGGTCGTTGTCCCTAAGCTCCAAAGCTTCGTGGACGCCGGTGCTGGCCCCGCTCGGAACCGCGGCCCTTGCCATCACTTCATTGTCCAGCGTCAGCTCCACTTCCACGGTGGGCTTTCCCCGCGAGTCCAGGATTTCCCTGGCCCGAATATTTTTTACCATGGTCATTTTAGCTCCTCCTTTTCGCCCGATCCATTGATCGTTTTCGTTACGGCCGCGGCCAGCGACCGTGCCATCAACATCAGCCCGGCCCGGTTGGGATGAATGATGTCCTGGTCCGGCCGGTCAAAAAAGTTTTTAACCCCCTGCTCCTTATAAATCAAATCCAGGTCCACCAGGGGCGCGCCCGACTCGGCCGCCGCTTTTCGGACTACCAGATTATAGCGATTATGGATTTGTTCAAGCGACTCGGCGTTTTTGACAAAACCCAGGTATTCAAAGTAATCCGGCAAAGGCCCGATCCCGAATCCGGCCGGGGCCGTGGCCAGGATGATGAGCGCGGATTTTTCTTGAGCGGCGCCGACCATCTCGCTGAAATCCTTCCGGGACTGCGGGAGCGGCACCCGGAATTTTTCCGGTGGCGGCCGGGAAAATTTTTGGGCGGCCGCGGCGGCGGTCTGGTTGAGGAGCTGGTAAGTCCTGAACCGGGACAACCGGTCGCGGATTTTGATCAGCCCCAGATCGCCCCTGATCACCTGCTCGGAATCTGAAAATCCCCGGGCCAGCCAGAGATCGTTCCATCCGTAAAAAATAATCACCAGGTCCGGATGGTATTCCCTGAAAACCTGATTGAGCAAAATTTTTCCCTGCCAGCTGGAATAGCCGGGGATGCCGAAGTTATACACCTGAAATATTTTGCCCGGAATTTCCCGGCTTAAAATTTCTTCCAGCATTTCCGGGTATGAACCTTCGGGCGTGCCGAAGGTGACCGAGTCCCCCAGGCAGGCGATCCTGAAAACTCCCGCGGGATTTTCTTTTTCAAAATCTTTTCCCCGGAAACCTTCCCGGTTGAGCGGATTGAATCCCTCTCCGAAGTCGTATCCGGGTTTCATCCGGAAAAGCAAATTCGGGTCCGGGATAAACACCTGGTGCAACTCCGTCCGGTTGGGATATCCGAACTGCATATAGCTCAGGTTGCGCTGGTAGCGGAACCCGGCCAGCCGGAGCGCGATTTCCAGGCCGGCGAAAAAGGCAAGCACCGCCAGCGCGGAAAAAATTATTGGCTTGATATTTTTCACGGGCCGCTCCGGCAATTTTGCTGGAATTTTTGAAAACCGGGCAGGCCCTCAATCATCGAGTCCAGGTGATCGGAAATGATCCGGTTGCCCCAGGCATTGGGATGACCGCCGTCAACCATAATATATCCAAGCGGATATTTCCGGACCTGGCCGCCCAGCTCTTGCCGGTATTTTTTCTTGAACTCGGAATCCAGTTGGCCGCTGACAATTTCCTGTTCCGATTCCGCGAACAATCCGCGCAAATCCAGCAGGGGCGTCTGGATTTTATCCGCGGCCTGCCGGTTGATCTTAAGTAGATCCCATTCTTCCCAGCTCGGGGGCAACTGCAAATTCATTTGGCGCGCGTTTTTGATAAAGGTGTCGGTCACCGGGTCCACCGGCAGGGAAGGGAAATCGCTGTTCAGGATGATCAGATCGCACCCGCTCCGGCCGCATTCCTGTTTGAGCAGCGCCAAATTATTCTGATATTCTTCCGGGCTGACCTTCCGCTTCACCCGCATCGCCAGTTTTTGCGGACTGAATTTGAATCCTTCTTCAGCCCGCTCAGCAAGGATCACCCCGCATTTGAGCAGCAGATAAACCTGGCTCTGGCTTAAAAATAAATCCAGTTTGCTCCGGTTCCAGGATCCTTTTTCAAACTGCTCCTGGTCGGAGAAGATCGCCGGCATCCGGTCGTTCTGTCCGAAGCCGACTATCACCAGGTCCGGGCGCAGGTTTTTGGCAAAGCGGAAAAATAATTGACGGCCCTGGAAGGAGGAGTATCCGGAAGTTCCCAGGTTGATCACTTCCATCTTGCAGCCGGGATGCTTTTGCCGGAGCAGGTTTTGAAGCTGGGCCGGGTAGGTTTCGGAATCCTCCAATGACCAGCCAAAGGTCACGGAATCCCCCAGGCAAATGATCCGGTAAACTCCGGACGGCTTTGGCATCTGGAAATCTGGTCCGCGGAATCCGAAGTTGTTGATCCGGGCCGGCTTGAGATGGACGCCCTTGACCTGGAGCGACTGGTTGGGGCGCAGTCTCCAGAACAAATCTTTGTCAAAGATGATGGTCCGGTTGTAGCGGCGCATCGCTTTGGACATATCCAGAACCGGCAGTCCCAGCGCCGCAACCGGCAGGTTGAAATAAAAATTGAAATCGTGGACCCGAAGAATGGTTTCCACGCTCCCGAAAAAAAAGCAGACGACCAGCAGGGAATAAAATAATCGGCGCCGGAAAGGGATATTATTTTTCATAATTCAATGACCCTTTGTCAGAATCAGTAGGTTGATCCGGGTTGACCAGCTCCTCAATCCTTTGCGCAAGATTTTCCGCGATCAAGCGATGGCCCGACTGATTGGGGTGGCCGTTGTCAACCATCAGGGATTTCCAGACATCGGTTTTGCCCCGGCCGAGGTGATCGGCGAAAATAGATTTCAGGTCAAGCAGGGGGATCCGGGATGGGCCGGCGATTTTTTGGTTCAGCTCCAGGGAATTCCATTCCCGCCAATTTGCCGGCAAACCCGCATCATATTTCTTTCCCATTTGCTCCAGGCTTTGGGTGACCGGATCAAGCGGCAGGCTGGGGAAATCCAGATTGAGCAAAATCATTTTGCAACCCAGCCGGTCGCATTCCTGTTTGATGGTTTCAAAATTATGTTGATATTCCTCCAGGCTGACCTTGCGCTTGAGCTTGTGGAAAAATGTTCGGGGATTCAGGCTTAACCCCTGGGTCCTGCGTTGTAAATAGATCACGCCGGCCTTGAGCAGTTTGTAAACCTGGCTGTGGCTGAGGAGCAGGTCCAGTTTATTCTTTTGCCAGGCGCGCGAATCGTACAATTCCTGGTCGCTGGAGAGGGCGGGGAGGCGGTCATTGGGTCCGAAGCCGAAAATGATCAGGTCGGGTTTCAGCTTTTGGGCGAAGGCAAGAAAAAGCTCCTTGCCCTGGAAAGAGGTGTAGCCGGTGACGCCGAGGTTGATTACTTCAATGGTTCGGCCCGGATATTTTATCCGCAAAAGGGATTGCAATTGCGCCGGATAGGTTTCCGAGTCCCCCACGCTCCAGCCGAAAGTGACCGAGTCTCCCAGGCAGATGATCCGGAAGGTGTCGGGCTTTTTCTCCAACTGGAAATCGGGACCGCGGAAGCCGAAATGGTTGATCCGAACCGGCTTGCGGTAAATTCCTTTGGTATCGAGGATTTGATCGGGCTTGAATTTCCAGAACACCGCCTGATCAAATTCCACCGTGTTATTCGCCACCCTCCGGAATTTGCTCAGGTCCAAAAGCGGCATTCCCAAAAGGTCCGCGGAGAAGTTGAAGTAAAACGGGAAATCATAAGCCCGCAAAATCGTTTCCAGGCCGCCGAAAAAAATCACCAGCACGATCAGGGCAAAAGTCAGTTTGCGGCGGACCGGGATGGAATCAGGCACTCTTCAAAACCTCCAGGTATGCGCTGAGCAGGCTTTCCCGCATCTTATCCATGGAAAAATTTTCTTTCACGAACTTCTGGCCTCTCCGGGCCAGGTTTTTGCGCAATTCCTCATTTTCCAGCACCGCCTGGATTTTCGCGGCCAGCTCCAGATTTTCTCCGGAAGCGAACAAAATCCCGGTCTTGCCGTCCTGGATCACTTCCGGAATGCCCCCGGCATCGGATCCCACCGCCACGCATCCCGCGGCCATCCCTTCGGCCAGGCTCAGCCCGAACCCTTCCTGCCAGGAGCCGAGGTAGATGATCATTGCCCGCTGATACTCTTTGATCAGTTGCTCAAAGGATCTCCCGGAGCGGAATTCCAGATGGATCCCGAGCGAAAACAGTTTGCCCAAAATTTCCCCGTGCAGATATTCGTCCCCGATCACTTCCGCGCGGAAGGGATTTCCGGGGAAATCCTTTCTCAAAATCCGGAGCGCGGAGATCAGGGTTCCCAATCCCTTTCTCCAGTCATCCCTTCCCACTAATAGGATCAGGGGCTCCCGGGCGGATTCCGGGTTCGCGTAGAGTTTCTCGTATTCAACCGCGATCGGCACCAAAAAAACTTTCGGGTTCATAACATATTCCCGCACCGCCCGGCTGTGCACGATCACCGCATCCGCGGAATCCAATATTTTTTGGTAACGCGGTTTCCTCCTCTTCTGGAACAGCCACCGGAGCGGCGCGTCCACGCTCCAGAAAAAGCGGTACTCGGCCCAATAATAATCGTGCAAGTCCGCGATCACCGGAACCGTTTGCTTGCGAGCGTCATCCAGGGTCGCGCCTTTGACATCGAGGATATGGACCAGGTCAAAACCGGATTTGGGCAGATGAGAAAAAAACTCTATTTCCACGGCGCCGGCCAGGGCCTTTTTCAAGCGGTCCGCGTAGCTGGACACGCCGGTCCGGGCCTTGCCCGGCCGGTACAAGCCGGCCACCCTGATCAAGCTCATTTTTCTATTCTCCACCAGAATTCAAAATCTTCAATCTGTTCCCCCCGCCGGTAATTGCGGTTCAGCCAGGACCAGAAACCATCAAACCCGATCGCCTGGCGATAAGAGTCAACCGGCTCCAAGGCGTTGATGTCGTTATGAACCAGAACCACCAGCTTCGGCTTTTTCCGCTCCAGGTCGGAAAGAAAAATCGCGCGCCATCGCCCCTGCAATCTTTTTGCGAATGGCCCTTTGGCCGAAAAATCCAGCGGGTAGTCGGAATGGAAGCGGGAAGGGGCGCGGCGGGCGGAGAGATAGTTGATGCCCGGCTCATAGCCGAAGATCAGCACATAGTCTTCGGCAGATGTCCGCTCGCGGATCCAATTGGCCGCCATCCAACTGGCATAGGCGTTGAAATCGCGCCGATTCCCTTGGAGCGGCTCCTGGAACCGGGCGTAATATTGGCCGCGGTCAATTTCCCCTTTCAGATAGCCCATGGTCTGGTAATGGGCCTGGAGCAGGAAATATACGCGGGCCGACCCGAGCAGCCAGATGATCGCGAGCAATGAGGCGATACTTTTCCAGGAACGGCGGAACCGGCCTTCAATTCCAAAAAATCCGACGGCAAAGATCAGGGAGCAGGGCGGGATCAGGATCAGGAGATGATAAAAGAAAAAACGACCCTGAGTCAGGATTTCCGATAAGGCCGCCCCGAACCAGATCAATGCGAGCAAATAAGCCGGCTCCCGGATTTTTTTTACACTTATATATATACCCGCCAGGCCCAGGATCATCCCCGGGCCGAAAATTTTCCATAATTCCCATCCGAACAGACGGGCCAGTTGGTCTGGCCGGGGCCTGACTCCCTGGAGATGGACCAGGTTGAATAGGATCACCTCTTCAAAAAATTCCCGGCCGATCCCGCGCAGCCGGAAATAAAAAATCCAGATGGCCAGGCCCAAGCCTAATCCGAACGAGAACCAGGCGAGTCCTGACTTTTTATCTTTGGCGCGGTCGCTTAAAAAAAACGCCAGGCCCAGGATCAGCCAGAGACCGCTCGGCTTGAGCATCAGCATCTGGCTCAGGACCGCTCCGGCTCCAAAGCTGAAAATTTTCAGGCGGCCGGAAGATTTACTCTGCGCCGCTTCAAAGGCTGATATTGCGGCCAGGATAGTAACCGGCATAATGAAAGTCTCGGCCTGGGCGTTCCACCAGCAGGAACTGAACACGCAGAGCAGCGGGATGAACGCGAACAAGGCTGCGAGCAAAGCCAGTTTTTGATGGAACATTCTTTTCGCCAAGATCCAAAGCAGAACCACCGCGCTGATCCGGCTCAGCAGGTCGGCCAAATTCGGTCCCCACATCGCGCCCGCGCTGACTTTAAGGAAGATCGCGTAGATCAGGTAGAGCCAGGGGCCTTTGTGCTCAAACGCGTATTGGTAAGGCCACCATTCGCCCAGCCAGCACCAGGCCACATAGGCGTAAATCCCCTGGTCGCGGGTGAAGGGAATGGGAAGGAAAAGGATCGCGGAGAGCGCGAAAATGACCAGCAGGATGACCAGTCCGATCAGGCTGAGGTTACCTTTTTTCATCTTCGCGCGCTCCAGAGTTCACGCAAACCCGGATACCGGCTTGAAATCAAATGGCCAAGTTTAAATCCCGGAGCGGTTTTGGAAAAATTGCTCTTCCGGAATCGGAGGTCCGCGGGGAGGAAATGCAGGAAATCCATGCGGGCCTTGAGCGCCTGGGTCTTGCCGGAGAGAAGCGCGCCCAGCAAGGATGCCCATTCGTAAACCAAAATCCAGGGGAGGTTTTTCAGGATCAGGGTTGCCTCCCAATTCCGCAGCAGGCTGCGCAGGCGATTCCGGGGGAGATAGTAATTCTTGATCCCCATCCCGGAGGTGGTTGCCGACCCGAGATGATACACCAGCGATCCCGGCTGATAAACCGCCTTCCAGCCGGCCCGCTGGGCGCGATATGCCAAATCCGCGTCCTCGTAATAAATGAAAAAATCCTCCGGATAAAAACCAAGCTCCTGGAGCATCTTGCCCCGGTACAGTCCGGCCACGCCGCAGGCTCCGAAAACTTCGGAGCGCGCGTCGTTTTTTTCCGGCTTAAGAAGATAGACCAATCCGTTCCGGCCCGGATAAATTCCGCCGGATTCGAATTTATTGCTTTTTTTTGCCGATCACCTTGCAGGCCACCATCCCGATCTTTTGATCCGAGTCCAGGGCCGCGACCATTTCCCCGATCCAATCTTTATCCGCGACCGCGTCATTATTGAGCACGGCAAGATCCTCTCCCCGGCTCTCTTTCCAGCCCGCGGCGCAGGCATAAGCAAATCCCCGGTTTGCCCCCAGTTCAATCAGTTTGACGCGCGGGAATTGCCCGCGGATTTTTTCCAAAGACCCGTCGCTCGATCCGTTGTCAACCACGATCACTTCAAAATCCTTAAATCCCTGGCCCGACAGGCTTGCCAGGGATTCCAAAATAAAAGGATCGCCGTTGAGATTAACCATTATTACCGAAACCCTCATTGGATTTCCCGCCGGCCCTTTTTCATCCAACTCAACAACTCGCCCAGTTTGATCGTCCTGATCTTTTTTACCGCTTTCCGCTTTTTCCCGCGGAGCGGAAATGAAAAAAATCCCGTTACGGTCCCGGCCAGGAACTGAAGGATCCGTCCGGAATAAAACAGGTGATACCCGAATCCCCTAAGCCATCCCCAGCAGACCCAGGGCCAGAGCAGCGCGATAATAGGGAGCGGCCAATTATCCCCGATCAAATACCATCGGTTCCGGCTGATCCAGTAAACCCGCTTCCCGCTCTCCATCCTTTTCCCGCCCGGCTGATCGCTCAAATCCGTGCCCGCGGAAAAATGATAGATCACCGCCCCCGGAACCAGCATCCCCTTGGCCCCGGCCAGGCGGGCTCTGAGGAAAAAGTCTATGTCTTCAAGGTAAGCGAAATAATCCGGATCAAATTTACCGATCCGGTCCAGTAATTTTTTCCGGATCATCACCCCGGCGCCGGAGGCGAGGAACACCTCGGCAGGTTTGAGCAGTGCGGGAACCGTTTCATTTTCCAGGAACGGATAGGGCCGTGCTTGCCAGGAATATCCCACCCCGGCGCTTTCAATTTTCTCGCGCGACTCCGATTGGAGGATGAGGGAGGCGAAGAAATCCATCTCTGGAAAATTGGCCGCGGCTTCTGAAAGTTGTTCCAGCCAGGCCGGCTCCGCGATGGCGTCATTGTTGAAAAGCGCGACCAGTTCGCCCCGGCCCTGCTCAATTCCCAAATTCACCGCTTGCGCGAACCCGAAATTCTGGTCCAGCCGGATTAGTTTGGGCCGGATCGGATGTTGCTCCAGAATCCGGAGCGAGTCGTCCTGCGAGCCATTATCAGCCACGATCACTTCAAAGTCGCGGCAATCCTGACGGCCGAGCGAATCCAGGCATTGGCCGAGAAAGGCCGCGCCGTTATAGTTCGGGATGATGACGCTGATTTTCGGGATCTTGACCTCCTTATCTTTATATTCTCAATTTTTCCCGGTTTTGAGCAAGCCGGGTATGCCATATTAGATAAACATCCCCGGGATTGGTTCGGTTGCTTAGGGGGGCGGGTATGGCTAGAATAAATTTTAATGAGGCAGGTTGGAATCACCACCACGGTCCCGATTGAGATTATGATGGCCGGAGGAGCGACCCCGGTGGACCTGAACAATATTTTTATGCTCAGTTCTGAGCGCGATTGGCTCCTGAGCCGCGCAGAGAATTTCGGTTTCCCCAATAACCAATGCTCCTGGGTGAAAGGGGTTTTCCAGGTCGCGCGCGAAACCGGGATCAAGGAAGTGGTGGGGGTGACGCGGGGGGATTGCTCGAGCACGGAAAAGCTCCTGGAGATATTTCAGATGCTCGGGATCAAGAGCATCCCCTTCGCGTATCCCGCGGACCGGAGCCTTCCCGATCTGATCAAGGAATTGAAAAAATTCGCGCGCCGCTTCCGGACCGATCTCGGGAAAGCGGAGCAGGCGCGTGGAAAACTTTCCGGGATCCGGAAGAAACTGGCGGAGCTGGACCGGCTGACCTGGCAGACCAACCAGGTCTCCGGTTTTGAAAACCATCTCTGGCTGGTATCGGCCAGCGATTTCAACCGCGATCCCGCCCGGTTTGAAAAGGAGCTGGAGGCGTTTTTAAAAATGGCCAAAGTCCGTCCGGCTTTTCCGCAAGCGGTCCGGATCGCATATCTGGGCGTGCCCCCGATCTTTGACGATCTTTACCAGGTGATTGAGCAGATGGGCGCGAGGGTGGTTTACAACGAGGTCCAACGCGAGTTCGCGATGCTCAAGCCGGCCCGGAATTTGGCGGAACAATATCTGAAATACAGCTATCCCAACGATATATTTTACCGGGTGAGCGAGATCAAAAAGGAAATCAAGAAGAGGCAAGTCCACGCGGTCATTCACTACGCGCAGACCTTTTGCCACCGTCAGATGGAGAGCCTGGTTTTACGAAGGGCGTTGGAATTGCCGCTGTTGACCCTGGAAGGGGACCGGCCGGGGCCGATCGAGGCCAGGGCGCGCACCCGGCTGGAGGCTTTTATGGAGATGCTGGCGAAATAAGCCAAAAAGGGTCAGCCAAAAAGGGTCAACGCTTCACTTTAAACTTAAGGCGCTTCCGCTTTGCGCCTGCTTAATGAACGATTTATCTGATACCGGCGAAGTTCCTCTGGATCAAACGCTTGGAGAGATATCGTTAAGTTTAAAGTGAAGCGTTGACCCCATAAATCAGGTCCATTTCAGGCTGTATTTAAGGAAGAGCCAGAGGAGATAGGGGAGTTGTTTTTTGTTGGGGAAGAGTCGGAGGATGCGGTAGAGTCGTCTGGGGTTGAGGTAGAATTTGACGAAGGTTTTTTTGGCCATCCGGTGAAGCTCCTGGTTGGGGACTTCGCAAATCCCCGAATATTTCGGGAAGAAATAAGTGGAATCATCGGCATCCATCTCAATCTGATATCCGAGTTCTTTGGCCTGCCGGAATAATTCCGTCCCTTCAAAAGGGGTGACGAAAAAGATGTTGAGAGAATGGAGCTTGCTGGAGAGCGCGAAGTTCAGGGTCTGCTCCACTTCGCTCCGTTTCTCGCCGGGAAAGCCGATCATAAAAAAGCCGTCCACCAAGATATTTTTCCGGTCGGTCAGTTCAATGGCTTTGCGCACTTTTTCCAAATCCAGGTTTTTCTTGATAAATTTCTGCATCCGCTCGCTCGCGGTTTCCACCGCGTAAGTGATCCGGTAGGTTCCCGCGGCTTTGAGCTTGTCCAGCAATTCTTCGTCAAAAATATCTCCGCGCAACCCGTTGGGGAAGTTGATGGAGAATTTCAAGCCGCGCTCCCGGATCAGGTCGCAAATGCTCTTGGCGCGGGAGGGCTTGCAGTTGAAGCAATCGTCCACGAAATATATTTCCTTGATCCCGAATTTATTTTGGAGGACTTCCAATTCTTCCAGCACCTTTTCCGGACTGCGGGCGCGGAAGCCGACCCCGAAAATCCGGTGGCAATAGGTGCAATGGAAGGGGCATCCCCGGCTGGTCATCACCTGCATATATTCCTTGTGCACATAGGCGGTTCCGAACCGGGGCAGGTCGAAATATTTTTTCAGTTGGATCAGGTCCCATGCGGGAAAGGGCAGGGGATCCAGGTTTTCCATAAAGGGCCGGTCCGGGGCGATTTTGAATTCGCCGTTTTGCCGGAAACCAAGCCCGAGGATTTGCTCAAGTCCGGCCCGGGCATAGAAAAGATGGTTGACCAGTTCGAGCAAGGTCTGCTCGCCTTCGCACCGGACAATGAAGTCAAGGTTCGGGTCGGCCGCGGCCTGCTTCGAGGCAGTGGTGAGATAAGGTCCGCCGGCCACGATCGGCATTTTCGGAAAAATCTTTTTCGCGGCCCCTGCGAGTTGATGCAATTCTTTCGCCTCAAAACTCATGGCGCTGATCCCGAGCAGGTCGGGCTGGAAAGATTCCACCTTTTTCGCCAGGTCCGAGGAATTCAATCCTTCCGGGAGCATATCCACGAGCTGGAGTTCGAGGTCGGGCAGGTATTTTCTCAGAGACCCGGCCAGATACATTATCCCGAGCGGCTGTCCGAATTTTTGCCGGGCAGTGGGATGTCCGACCTTGATCAGTTGAATCCGGGGCATCTCAATCTTGTTTGGAGAAAATTTTTCCGAGAATATTTTGGAAAAAGCCCGGCCGCGATTTGCGCTTTTTCCCGGACGGTTTGGTCTTTTTTGAAACGGCCGGGGAAGGCGCAGACTCTTTGGCCGGAGCGGAATCGCTGAAATCAACCTCCACCTTTTGCGGTTTCTCCTCGGCCTTTTTCGGGCCGGTTTCCGGGACTTTGATATGCCGCTCCCGGGTCAGGGTCCTGGTGATCACGGTCTCGGCGGCGCCGGAGGAGGCGGCTTTTTTCGGCTCGATCAGGTTTTGATGCAAGGTCTTGCTTTGGGTTCCGGATACCTGGATGATGGATTTTTCCTGCTTGCCGGTGTCGGGGTCAAGTGCGGAAACGGACAGGATCCCTTCGGGGGAGATGGTGAAAGTGACTTCCATCCGGGCCTGTCCCTTGAGGGCCTGTCGTAATCCGGAGAACTGGAACTCTCCGATCGGGATGCATTCTTTGGCATTGGGGCTGTCTCCCTGGAGGATGGAGAGGGTGAGGCTGGCCTGGTTGTCTTTGCTGGTGGTGAAGATTTTTTGCTTCTGGTTGGGCACGGAGGAGTTGCGCGGGAAAATGCTCATCACATTATTGCCCCCGACCTTGATCCCGATCGTGATCGGAAGAACATCCAGAAGCATCAGGTCCTGGTCCCGGCCCCTGGCGATAGTGTCCGCGAGAATGGCGGCCCCGATCGCAACCGCCTCGTCCGGATTCACCGCCTTGCTCAGGGGTTTTTGGAAAAATTCCGCCACCTTGGTCGCCACTATCGGGATCCGGGTGCTGCCTCCCACCAGGATCACCGAGTCCAGTCCCTCCGGCTTGATCTTGGCGTCCGCGAGCACCTGGTCGCAGGTCTTGAGGGTGGAATTCACCAAGTCCATAATCAATTGCTCAAAGGACTCGCGCTCCACCGTGAGGTCTATATTCACCGGCCCGCTTTCGCCCATCGCGATGTAGGGGATATTAATCCGGGCGCTGGTCCGTCCGCTTAGTTCGATCTTGGCCTGCTCGCAGGCGTCCAGAATCCGCTGGTGCGCGACCGGGTCTTTGGAGAGGTCCAGGTCGTGATCTTTTCCGAATTTATAGAAAACCCATTCGGTGAGCCGTTGATCGAAATCCACTCCTCCCAGGAAGGTGTCCCCGCCGGTGGCCTTGACTTCAAAAATATGGTTGCGCACTTCCAGGATGGACATATCAAAAGTTCCTCCGCCCAAATCATA
>CAIYYW010000042.1 GCA_903930515.1 uncultured delta proteobacterium
CTCTGAACCAGAGAATGACTACCCTGTAAAGATTATGCAACAATTCGACCCGGTAAAAATCCTCAAACCTAAAAGCAATAAATATGTATATGACTTTGATCAAAATGCATCCGGGATCATAAAACTTAAAATCAAAGGAAAAGCTGGGCAGATCCGGCAGGTTCAAGGCTTTGATTGCGACCCGGATTTTGCCGTTCGGCAAATTCTGGCCGGCGGAAGAGTATCACCAGGACTACAAGCTGAAAAATCTGCTTCGCTATCAACTCTACCGCAAAGGCTCGGGCAGAGACCAGTTTATGGAAAAGGTGTGGGGAAAAGAGTTGAAGCCGCCGAAATTGAACGAGCCGAAAACTTTCCAGAAGCCCGATCCGGAGTCGCTCAAGCAGAAGCTCAACCCCTTGGAATACGAGGTCACCCAGAATTGCGGCACTGAGCCGGCGTTCAATAACCAATACTGGGATAATCACCGCGAGGGGATTTATGTGGACATAGTTTCCGGCGAGCCTTTGTTCAGCTCCAAGGATAAATTTGATTCCGGCACCGGCTGGCCCAGCTTCTTAAAGCCCCTGGAGCCGGAGAACCTGGTGGAAAAAGAGGATGGCAGTTATGGAATGACCCGGACCGAAGTCCGGAGCGCGCGGGGAGGCTCTCACCTCGGACATTTGTTTGACGACGGTCCGGCTCCGACCGGGCTCCGCTATTGCATCAACTCCGCGGCATTAAGGTTTATCCCCAAAGAGGATCTGGAAAAAGAGGGCTATGCGGAGTTGTTGAGCTTGTTCAAATCTTCCCAATAAATTCATCGCGGCCGACGGCCGCTTTTCCCTGCGCCGTAGAAGAAGGTCTTTGGGTTGGATCAAAATGGCGCTGATCCGCCGGCGCGCGATTTGACAGCCTGAAAAATTTATGATAAAAATCCAAATTTGGATGCGGCTTAACAACACAAAGCGAGAAGAATTCTTGGGATCAGGAGTGTTCAGCCAAATTCGTTTAAGCTGAGAATCCGTTTCACGGGTCTTTTGACAAAGACAGGGGATTTGTTCGCCTAAAAGGATTCTGGAGGTGAGAAAATGGCAGGAAAGGAAATGGAAATTTTGAAGACAAGGTTGAGCGGGCCGGATCTGGACAAGCTGCTAAGGATAGATCATCCGGAATTGAACGAGCTGGTGGCTAAATATTCGGAGCTGTGCGAGCCGGAGAAGGTGGTGGTGATCAGCGACACGGAGCCGGAACTGGAGCTGATCCGGGAAGAAGCGATCAAAGAGGGGGCGGAGAAGCGGCTGAAGATCAAAGGCCATACCATTCATTTTGAGCATATTGAAGACCAGGGCCGGGACAAGGCCAACACCAAAATATTGGTATCCAAAATGATAGACTTCGGCCTGGACTTGAACGCCACGGACCGGACCGACGCGCTCGCGGAAATTCACGGGCTGATCAAAGGGATTATGAAGGGGCACACGATGTATGTCCGGTTCTACACCCTGGGCCCGAAAAATTCGGTATTTTCCATGCCCTGCGTCCAGCTCACGGATTCGGCCTATGTGGCTCACAGCGAGGACTTGCTTTACCGGAACGGATACTCGGAATTTGTCCGGCTCGGCCGGTCCGCGAAATTTTTCAAATTCGTCCATTCCCAGGGCGAGCTTTCAGTCGGGGTCACGGGTGCGGTGACCAAGAACATCAAGTTGCGCCGGATCTACATAGACCTGGACGGACAGACCGTGTTTAGCATCAACACCCAGTATGGCGGGAACACCATCGGCTTGAAGAAGCTGGCGCTCCGGTTGGGGATCCAGCAGGCGGACCGGGAGGGATGGCTGGCCGAGCATATGTTCCTGATGGGGGTGCACGGGCCGAAAAGCCGGGTGACCTATTTCTCCGGCGCGTTCCCGTCCCTGTGCGGGAAAACCAGCACCTCAATGATGAGCGGCGAGACCGTTGTCGGGGATGACATCGCCTATCTGAAGATTATTAACGACCAGGTCCGGGCGGTGAATGTGGAAAAGGGGGTGTTCGGGATCATCCCGGGGGTGAACTCAGTGGACGACCCTCTGGTCTGGAAGGCCTTGCATAATCCGGGCGAGATCATCTTCTCCAATATCCTTTATACCGACGCCGGCGATACCTTCTGGATCGGAAAAGACCGGCCGACCCCGGCCAAAGGGATTAACCATTCCGGGGAATGGACCCCGGACAAGCTTGACCAGAAGGGCAAGAAAATACCGCCCTCCCACCCCAACGCGCGCTTCACCCTGGCGCTGAATTCATTGGAAAACCTGGACCCGGAGCTGGACAATCCGAACGGGGTATTGGTAGGCGGGATCATTTACGGCGGAAGGGACTCGGACACCTGGCCGCCGGTGGAGGAATCTTTTGACTGGCCCCACGGCGTAATCACCAAGGGGGGGGCGCTGGAATCGGAGACCACCGCGGCGACCCTGGGCGCGGAGGGGGTCCGGGAGTTCAACCCGATGGCGAACATAGATTTTCTTTCCATCCCGATTTTCAAATACATCAACAACCATTTGGAATTCGGCAGGAAGCTTAAAGAACCGCCGAAGATTTTCTCGGTCAATTACTTCCTGCGCGACCAAGAGGGGAAATGGTTGAACCAGAAGACCGACAAGGCGGTCTGGCTCAAGTGGATGGAGCTCCGGGTGCATAACGAGGCGGAGGCGATCCGGACCCCGACCGGCCTGATCCCGCGATATGATGATTTGAGGAAATTGTTCCAGACGGTCTTGAAGCGGGATTTTTCCAAGGATGATTACCTGAAGCAGTTCACGGTCCGGGTGCCGGAATACCTGGCCAAGATGGGCCGGATCTGGGAAATCTATAAGATGATGCCCGGGACCCAGCAGATCATTTTCCAGGTTTTGGGCGAGCAAAGGGAGCGGCTGCTCCAGGCCAAAGAAAAATTCGGGGACTACATCCCGCCTGAAAAATTTTAGGGTTGCCCCGGCCGATTATTTAAAACGGCTTTTCCAGACCAGGATGATCGGATAGGCCTGGGGCTGATCCTTGCCTTCCATCGGGACCCCGAGCTGGACCAGGAGATCGTTGTCCGGGTTGATCTGCCATTCCGCTTCCGGCCGGAATTGGATCAGCAGTATTTCATCGTCCAAACCTTGGCCATCCAGTTTATTCTCAGCCTGCCGATAGTAATCCAGGCCGGCCCCGGCCCCAAGCCAGTCCCGGACCTGGTAGAGGAAATCCAAATTGAACGCGGAACTTTCGCCCGGATCAAATTTCACCACATTCTCCAGGGCCGTCATCCCGCTCTTGATCTCGCCCTCCAGCCGATACCCATATTCAAACCCGCCCCGAAGCGCGAATTTTTTAAAGCTCCATCTTCCCAGGACCGCTCCGAAGAAGTCCATACTGGGGTCTCCGGTGCGGAGGTTTTCCTGGAAATAATGCTTCTTCTCCAACCTCAGGTCCAAGTCGGCGTCTCCGGTGGGGAAACTAGCTTTTAGCTGAAAGGCCAGTTCGCCGGTCTTGGCCTGGTTCTCCAGGATTTTGAACCGGGCATAGCCATAGAGGTCTCCCAGGTTATTACCTTCGGAGCGCAGGATTTTGCCGGAATAATAAGGAATCCCGGCGCCAGCCTCCATCCAATCCAACAGCCCGTACCCGGCGTCAAGTTGCGCGGTGAGCAGTCTCCATTCCTGATTACCTTTCAGGCCGATCAATCCGCCGTCAGGGTCATAATATTGACGCGCGTCAAAATAGGACAGGCCGGTCCTTAGCTCGGAGAGATGATCAGGCAAAATCAGGGGTCGGTCAATCTCCCGGAGCGGGTATCGTTGGGCCGGAGCCGGTTCAGACTTTTGGGCCGGAGCCGGTTCAGACTTTTGGGCCGGAGCCGGTTCAGCCTCTTGGGCCGGAGTCGTTTCAGCCTCTTGGGCCGGAGCCGGTTCAGCCTCTTGGGCCGGAGCCGGTTCAGACTTTTGGGCCGGAGCCGTTTCAGCCTCTTGGGCCGGAGCCGTTTCAGCCTTTTGGGCCGGAGCCGTTTCAGCCTCTTGGGCCGGAGCCGTTTCAGCCTTTTGGGCCGGAGCCGTTTCAG
>CAIYYW010000043.1 GCA_903930515.1 uncultured delta proteobacterium
CAGGATGGAAATCACGATCATGAGCGCGGTTAATCCGCCGAAGACCACGATTGACTGCATGGCCGAAAATTTCACATTCCTGTTGTCTTTTTCGATGATATAGAAAACGATGCCGGTCACCCATCCCGCGATGTAACAAAGCAACATGGCAATGTTTTCATCCAGCCCGGTGCTGGTCTTTTGCGGCGTCGCCGCCTTCGGTTATTCCGTGCCCATAATTGTTTCCTCCTTCTACGGGTTTCACCCGTGTTTTGGAATTGTTAACAAGCATCCATTTATTAAAAGATCAACTCAACACATTCTAGCTGTTTTTTTATTCCCAGTCAAGGCCGATCCGAGAAACGATGCTCACCCGCCCGAACCATCCCTCCGGATCCGGTCTTCAAACGCTCCCCAAGCGTCCTGCCAGGCCGATTGATCCTTTGGCTCATAGCTTTTTGCGGGAAAGGACTTGCGGATCAAATCCCGCCCAGCCTCCAGGTCCGGGATCAGCTTGAGCGCCATCGCCTGCACGATCAGGTTCCCGATCGCGGTGGCCTCGGACGGCCCGGCCAGGACCGGGATCCCCAGGGCGTTGGCCGTGAACTGATTTAAAAGCTCGTTTCTGGAACCGCCTCCCACCACATACAGCTTTTCAATCCGTTTTCCCGAAACCCGCTCCATCTGCCTCCGGATCAATTGATATTTCAAGGACAGGCTTTCCAAAATGCAGCGGGTCATGCTCCCGCGATCCCCGGGAACCTTCTGCCCGCTCTTCCGGCAAAATTCCATAATCGCTTTCGGCATATCCGCGGGCCTGATAAAAATCGGATGGTCCGGATCAAGCAAATGCCGGAACGGCTCGGCCGCCCGCGCTTCCCGGATCAGCTCCGGAAAACCCAGTTCCCGTTTTTGCTCCCGGCTCCAGACCCTGCGGCATTCCTGGATCAGCCAGAGGCCGGCGATATTTTTCAGGAACCGGCAAGTGCCCGCGACCCCGCCCTCGTTGGTGAAATTGAACTTGAGCGCAAGCTCGTTCACGATCGGCTCCTGGATTTCAATCCCAAGCAAGGACCAGGTGCCGGAAGAAAGATACGCCCATTTCCCCGGCTGATCCTCCCTGCCGGCCGGAACCGCGGCCACCGCGGACGCGGTATCGTGAGAGGCCGGCGCGATCACCGGAACCTTTTGCCTCTGCTCGGGCAGAATGTTTTTTTCCAGATTGCCGATGATGGTTCCGGGAGGGACGATTTTCTGAAGCATCTTGGTCGGAATCCCGAGCCGCTGGAGCAGGCCCCGTGCCCAGCGCTTATGCTTAAGGTCATAGAACTGGGTGGTGGTCGTGATGGTGAATTCCGAGGCCCGGTTCCCGCACAGGAAATATGAAAACAGGTCCGGCATCATCAGCATCGCATCCGCCCGGTCCAACTCCGGCCAGCCCTGAAACTTCATCGCCTCCATCTGGAACAGGGTGTTGAATTGAATAAACTGGATCCCGGTGGTCCGGAAAATTTGCTCGCGGGGAACCAGCTTGAATACCCGGTCCATCATCCCCTCGGTCCGCCGGTCCCGGTAATGAACCGGGTTCCCGATCAGCCGGCCTTTCTGATCCAACAGCCCGAAGTCAACCCCCCAAGCGTCAACCCCGACTCCCGAAAGATTTCCTCCCGCGGCCGCGGACCCGAGCCGGATCCCCTGTCGGATTTCCCGCAACAATGAAAGCGCGTCCCAGTAAAGCGTGCCCCGGATTTCCATCGGCTGATTTTCAAACCGATGGATTTCTTCAATCCGCAAGCCGCGCCCGCCGAATCTCCCCAGCACCGCCCTTCCTGAACTTGCCCCGAGATCAATGGCCAGAAAATATTCCGCTCCAGCTTTTTTCAAATCCCGCCCCCTCAACCGCCCCTTTCTTCCGCTTTCAGCTTCCGATACCCGCTCTCCCGGAACAGCTCAATCGGAGCGATCGCTCCGCCCGAAAGCAGCCGCGCCCTGGCCGCGATCGGCCTGGTATCGGTATGGAACGCCTGCTTCAACTCATTTTCCGCCATCAATACATCATTGCGCTCCCGGAAAAAATCAAGCGCCTTCAAATCCACCAGCAGGGCCTTGGCCCAGATGATTTGCAGCTCCAGCATCGTCTGAAGCAGGGCCTCAATCGGGTCTTTCAAATTATGGCTCTGGTCAATCAGATATGCCGGTTTGAATTTGCCGCCCGGTTCAGCGGATGCCGAGACCAGTTCCAAAAAAATCCGGAACAAACGATAGGGCGCGATGGAACCCGCGGTCAGGTCGTCGTCCGCGTATTGGCTGTCGTTGAAATGAAAACCGCCCAGCTTCCCGGCCTGGATCAACCGCGCCACCACCGCCTCCACATTGGTTCCCGGCAGATGATGCCCGAGGTCCACCAGGATTTTGCACCGCACTCCCACCGCGTTGCCCGCCATTAAAGCCGATCCCCAATCCGCGAGCGTCGTGTAATAAAAAGCAGGCTCAAACGGCTTATACTCAATCAGCATCGTCCAGTCTTTGGGCATTCCCCGGTAGATCTTCCGCAGGCTGTCCAGGTACCGCTCAAAATTTTTCCGGAACGAAACCTGGCCGGGAAAATTAGATCCGTCCCCGATCCAGATTGAAATCGCTTTGGAGCCCAGTTTTATCCCCGACCCGATCACTTCCAGGTTATGAGCAATCGCCTGGTCCCGCACCGCCTTTGAGCTATGAGACAGACTGCCGAACTTGTAGGAAAGGTCCTGCCCCGGCTGATCCTCAAAGGTGTTGGAATTCACCGCGTCAAAACCAACACCCCTTGAGCGAGCGTGCTTTTTCAAAGCCAACGGATCGTTGACCAGGTCCCACGGAAAATGAAGAGACACCCGAGGGTTGGCGCCGGTCAGATCGTTGACCACAGCAGCGTCGTCCAGCTTTTCAAAAATGTCCCGGGGCAAGCCCGGAATCGGGAATCTCCCGAACCGCGTCCCGCCCGTGACCGTCCCCCACGATGGGACCGCAACCTGGAATTTACGTACCTTTTCAACCACCAGATCAACCTCAACCTTCCTCCGATTCAGCATCTTTCCCACCGCCGCGTAATCCGACTCCAACCCCTTCTTCCGCTTCCGGTTTGATTCCGCGATCCAGTCCCCACTGATCCGATCCAACTCTGCTTTCATCTCAGCCTCCCGTTTTTACCGCTTCCACCTTAAATCAACCCCCGCATTTTTTCAACCCCTCCCCATCATCATCATCCGATCAACTGTTTTCGCTGCGAGAGGCTTTATTCGCGATAGATTCGTGGCGCAGACACTCTTGTCTGCGATTCTGCTTTGAACAGTCCTCTGGGGCACGGACACTCTTGTCTGTGATTCTTTTGAATACACCTCTGGGGTGCAGACACTCTTGTCTGCGTGCTGCTTCCAATGTGCGAGCGCCTTTAGGCGCGATTCAGCTTTGAACACTCCTTCCCCGTCATTTCCGCATAAGTTGTTTCAAGGGCAACTATTTTTTTTGCCCAGGCGCCAGGGCGATCAAGTAGAGGCAATGTTGACGCTGAATGGCACTCTGGAGGAGTATTCAGGATCCGGCTCGACTTATACCGCCCTA
>CAIYYW010000044.1 GCA_903930515.1 uncultured delta proteobacterium
CCCAGGGCGCTTTTTTTTCTTTCCGGAATTTGTCAGATTTATTTTGTTTCATTTGCTTCCCGGTCGTGCCAAAGAGAAAAAGTCATGGTAATTCCAAGAGGAAAAAGACCTCCCCCATCCCAACCCCCTGATTTATTTGCCCACATTTTACCCGCCGGGGGCGACATTATCGCTTTGGAGTTAGGGGATGACGCAGTGCACATCGCGGGTTTTGGGTTGACGGAGCGGCATAAATCCTGGATGATATGGAGGGAATTTTAAATGAGCAAATTTATTGAAATTGAGCAAATCACCAAGAGCTTTGCCGCCACTTGCGCCCTGAACCGGGTGTCCTTCAATATTGAGCAGGGCTCGGTGCACGCGCTGGTCGGGGAGAACGGCGCCGGCAAGAGCACCTTGATGAAAATCCTGGTGGGCATTCACCAGCCCGATTCGGGAAGGATCGTCCTGGACGGAAAACCGGTGGTCATTGCCAGCCCGGAGAAGGCCAGGTCGCTCGGGTTCGGGATCGTTTTTCAGGAGATCGTGCTCTGCCCGAACCTGAGCATAAGGGAAAACCTGTTTTTAGGCGCGGAGGCTGAAAGCGCCGGCATCCTTCGTCGGGCGGAGATGGAGAAGAAATCGCAGACGATTTTGAACAAGGTCCGGATGTCCTTAAGCCCGAAGACCCTGGTGCAGGAGCTTTCCGTGGCCCAGAAGCAGATGCTCCAGATCGCCCGGGCGATCCTTTACAAACCGCGCCTGCTGATCTTTGACGAACCGACCAGCGCGCTTATGCAGGACAGCGTCAACGACCTGTTCGCGATCATCCGGGAACTGCACCAGGAAGGCGTCACCATCCTCTACATCAGCCACAAGCTCGAGGAAATTTTCGAGATCGCAGATACGGTCACGGTGTTGCGCGACGGCAAGCATATCGGGACGGTCCCGATCCGGGAGGTCAACGAGGGCCGGCTGGTGCAGATGATGGTGGGACGGGAATTGGACCTGAGCATCCGGAGGAAGGAAGTGAAGCCGGGGGCGGTTTTGCTCAAGGTGGACAACCTTAGCGCGGGCCGTTTGGAAAAAATAAGTTTTGAAATCCGGGCCGGGGAAGTGCTGGGGATCGCCGGATTGGTCGGGTCCGGAAGGAGCGAGTTGGTGGAATCCGTGTTCGGGATCGCCCCGATCTCTTCGGGCAAAATTCATCTGGGCGGCCGGGAAATTACGCGCCTGTCCATCACCGAGCGCGCCGCAGCCGGGATGGCCCTGGTGCCGGAGGACCGGCAATTGCAAGGACTGGTCTTCACGATGACCCTAGGGCAGAACCTGACCCTGCCTTCCGTGGCCATCGGCCTTTCCAGCGTGGGCAAGCGGGCGCTGAGCAGGAGCCGCGAAAATTCCCTGGGCCATCAGGCGATGCAAAGCTTGAAAATTGTCGCCGCCGGATTAGACACGGAAATCCAGAGTCTTTCCGGGGGCAACCAGCAAAAAGCGGTGATCGGGAAATGGTTCCTGGTCAATCCCAATGTATTCATTCTGGACGAGCCGACCCGCGGGATTGATGTGGGAGCCAAGGCCGAGATTCACCGGCTGATCCGGAAGATGGCGGATGAGGGGAAGGCGATCGTGGTGGTGAGCAGCGAACTGCCGGAGTTGCTGGCGCTTTCGGACCGGGTGCTGGTGATGCGGGGAGGCAAGGCGATCGGGGAAGTTTACGGGAACAAGTTGTGCGAGGAGGAGATTATGAAACTGGCGGTCGGCAGTATCGGATAAAAGGAATGATGGAAAATGAGAGGGAATAAATTGCAGGCGATCCAAAGCTGGTTCTCGCGACACCGCGAGTTGAGCGTGTTTTTTATTCTCTGCCTGGAAATCCTCTGGTTTTATATCCAGCTCTATCCCGGGTCGGGACGGCGCCACACTTTTTTCAACGCTGAAAATTTCCTGATGATCTTCAAATACTCGGGAATCTACGGCATCGCCGCGATCGGCGCGGCCATCATCATCATCAGCTTCGGCATTGACCTGGCTCCCGGCGCCGTGATCGGCCTGACCACCGTGGTCACCGGACGGCTGTTCGTGCAGAGCGGGTATTCGCTCCCGGTCGCGGCCGGGGCCGGAATCCTGGTCGGTCTTTGTTCCGGGTCAATGGCGGCGTTCCTGGTCACGGTGATCAAGTTGCCTCCCTTCATCGCCACCCTGGGGGTGATGGGGGTTGCGCGCGGACTAGGCTTCATCATCACCGAGGGCGGTTTTTACGATCTCTCGCACAAGATTCCGGATGATTTTTCCCTGATCGGCATCCCCATTGAATACTGGCCCGGGGTCCTGATGATCACCTTGGCCGTGATCTTCCATCTCTTTATGGTCTTCACCCGGACCGGACGGCACATTCACGCCATCGGCGGAAACGAGTTGGCCGCGTATTTCTCCGGGGTCAAGGTCAGGCGGGTCAAGGTTTTCGTTTACATCACCGGCGGCCTGCTGGCCAGTCTGAGCGGGGTCACCCTGGCGATTGTGCATGGACAGGGACGGGCGGATATGGCCACCGGATACGAGCTGGACATTATCGCCGCCGCAGTAGTGGGAGGGGCGAGCCTCTCGGGCGGAAAAGGATCGGTGCTGGGCGCCGTGCTCGGGAGCCTGATCTTCGGCGTGCTCAGGAACGCCCTGAGCCAGATCGCCGGCGCGACTTTTTACGAGCGGCTGATCGTGGGGGTGGTGATTGTGGTGATCGTGATTTTGGACCAACTAACCGTAAAAAAGGAAGGACGGACCATCTGATGGAAAACAAATGGAACCTGATCCTTGCAATCTTGCTCAGCGGGTTTTGCCTGTACGCCCCCGCGCTCCAATCCGGAGAGATGCCCCGGTGCGAGCATCCCCGGCCGGACCTGATGCGGCAAAGCTGGCAATGTTTAAACGGGGAGTGGGATTTTCAGTTTGATCCTGCAAACCAGGGCGAGCAGGAGAAATGGCAGGAGCGGAAAGAATTGTCCCAAAAAATTATGGTGCCCTTTGAAATTGAATCCCGCCTGAGCGGGATCAAGGGAAAAATTGCGTCCGATTATTTCTGGTACCTGAAGAGGTTTCAGCTTGATCAGAACACGAGCGGAAAAGGAAAACTAATCCTTCATTTTGAGGCGGTGGATTACCGCGCCCGGGTCTGGCTCAACGGCAAATATCTCGGCGAGCATACCGGCGGATACACGCCCTTCAGCTTTGAGGTCAGCGGCGCGGTCAGGGAGGGGGAGAATTTGCTCGCGGTGCGGGTATTTGATTCCGGCAATCCAACTCAGGCGCGTGGCAAGCAAAGCTCTACCGGAAAGGGATACGGGATCTGGTACACCCCGGCCAGCGGCATCTGGCAGCCGGTCTGGCTGGAGCGGGTGGGTGAAACCTGGATTGAAAATTTCCGGGCGTCCCCGGATTTGAAAAACAACATTGTCAATTTTAAATTTCAAATTTCAAATTTCAAGCCCGGGCAAAAAATTTCACTTGCCGCAACTGACCCGCAAGGGAAAGAACTTGAAACCCGTTTACAAAATGTTTTGCTTGATCCCTCGCAAGGACTGGCCTGGAAAATCTCGGAGCCGAAACCCTGGAGCCCGGATCAGCCGAACCTGTATCGCCTGAAACTATCGCTCCTTTCTGAATCAGGCCAAACCCTGGACGAATTGGAAAGCTATATCGGTCTGCGGGAGATCGCGGTTCAAGAGGGCAAGGTTTTTCTGAACGGAAAACCGATTTATCAGAAGCTGACCCTGGTCCAGGGATACTATCCGCCGGGAAATTATTCTCCGGAAAGCGATCAGGCGTTCCGCCGGGACCTGGAGTTGAATCGGGAGATGGGGTTCAACGGGCTCCGCCTGCATCAGAAGATTGAAGCCAAGCGTTATTATTACTGGGCGGACCGGATCGGACAATTGGTCTGGGAAGAAATGCCCGCTCTCAATTCCGAGCCTCCCAATACTTTTCTCCCAGCCGGCAAGAAACCGCGGGACCAGTTTGAGCGGGAATGGAAAGAAGCGCTCAACCGCGATTTCAATCACCCGTCCATTATCGCGCTGGTTCCCTTCAACGAGAGCTGGGGGATCTGGCCGGAGGTTTATTCCCCGATCATCCTGAGCTGGGCGAAGAAGATGGTCAAACTCACCCGCGGACTGGATCCCGGCCGTTTGGTGGTTGACAACTCCGGATGGCTCCATCGCGATACCGACCTTTTGGACATCCATCACTATCTTCCCACTGTGGAAAAGAGCGAGCAGATCTATAAAAAATTGGCCAGGCCCTGGGGCACTTATTTCCCGATCGCGCAATCGGCGATCCTGTCCGCGCAGGGCGCGCCGATGATTCCGCCGCTTTTTTTGGGAGTGAAATATCAGGGACAGCCGATGATCGTAAGCGAATACGGCGGGTTCGGGTTTTACAAGACCGAGCCCAAGGCGCTTCTGGATAATTACCTCGAATACACCGAGGCGATCGGAAGGTATCCGTATTTGCAGGGATTCTGCTACACCCAGGAATACGATGTGGAGCAGGAAAAAAACGGGCTTCTGGACGAGCAGAGAAATCACAAAGTTTTGCCGGGGGAGATCAAGAAAATCAATGATCAGATCGGGAGATAATATTTTTTAGATAACGCGGGAGGATTGATGGGTCTGTTGGAGACGATCGGAAACACGCCGCTGGTCAGGATTGAAAAACTTAATTCCAATCCGAGGGTGCGGATTCTGGCCAAGCTGGAGGGGGCCAACCCGGCCGGGTCGGTCAAGGATCGGATCGCCCTTTATATGATCCGGTTCGGATTGGAGAGCGGCCAGCTCGGCAACGGCAAAACCGTGGTAGAGGCCACCAGCGGCAACACCGGGATCGGCCTGGCCATGGTCTGCGCCCATCTCGGCCTAAAGCTAAGGCTGTTTATGCCGGAGTGCGCGAGCGAGGAGCGGAAATCTATTTTGCGGACTTACGGCGCGGAGTTGGTTTTGACTCCCGGTTGCGAGGGAGTGGACGGATCGATCCGGCGGTCGTGGGGTCTGGTCAGCAAGGAGCCGGAAAAATATTGGCTGGCCAATCAATACGCGAACCCGGCCAACCTGGACGCGCACGACCAGGGCACGGGCAAGGAAATCTGGGAGCAGACCCGCGGGCAGGTCACCCATTTCATAGCCGGGATCGGGACCACCGGCACCGTGATGGGCGTGAGCCGTAGGCTGAAGCGGCTCAAACCCGAAGTCCGGATCATCGCGGTGGAGCCGGTTCCGGGACACAGCATCCAGGGCCTGAAGAGTTTGGAAGAAGCGATTGTTCCAGCGCTCTGGGATCCGAGCAAGGTGGATGATTATGTCCGGGTCAATGATGAGCAGGCCTTTTCCGCCGTGCAAAGGCTCACCCAGGAGGAAGGGATCTTTGCCGGACTGTCCAGCGGCGCCGCGCTCTACGGCGCGATTGAAGTGGCAAAAAGCGCGGAACCGGGCAGCACGATCGTGACCATTTTCCCGGACCGGGGAGATCGCTACCTGAGCACGCATGCGTTCCGGAGCATCTGCGCCAAATGCCCGCCGTAAAATTATAAACCACAAAGACACTATGAAAGATCTTGATAAATATCGCGGCGCTTTGATCGGGCTCGCCATCGGAGACGGCCTGGGCGCGCCGTTGGAAGGCTTGAAAGCCGGACGGGTCAAGGAGTTGTTCGGGGAGGTCCTGGGATATGTTGATCCTGGGCTGGCCTGGAAAAACAAACCGTATCGCTATCGTTTGAGCGGGGCTTACACCGACGACACCCAGCAGGCGCTTTGTCTGGCGGAGAGTCTGGTCCGATGCTTTGGCTTCAAGACGGAGGATCTGGCCCGGACCTTTCTCCAACTCTGGCAGGCGGATCCGGGGTTGAAGTTCGGGGCGTTCCGCGGGATCGGCCCGACCTTCCGCAAGACGATGGATAAAATTTCCCAGGGCGTGAACCTCAAAGACGCGGGTGAGCCGAGCGCCGGGATCGGCGCCGCGGCGAGAGTGGCGCCGGTGGGGATGTATTTCGCGGACGATCCGGACAAGCTGATTGCGGCTTCGCTTGCGCAAGCGCTGCTCACGCATAAAGACCCGAGGCCGCTCGCGCTCAGCGCGGCGATCGCGTTCTCGGTGGGGAGGTCCCTCAGCGGAGACTGGGACGGGCTTAAGGCCCCGGCCCGAATAGATGATTTGATCGGGTTCGCGCTTCAGGCAGAGAAACAGATTGAGCAGGA
>CAIYYW010000045.1 GCA_903930515.1 uncultured delta proteobacterium
GGAGCGGCAAGACCGAGGTTTACATCCAGGCCAGCCAAATGGTTTTGAACCGGGGAAAAACCGTGCTGGTGCTGGTCCCGGAAATCGCGCTCACCCCCCAGTTGATCCACCGCTTCCGCTCTCGGTTCCCCGGGGAAAAAATCGCGGTGCTCCACAGCGGGCTGACCCCGGCGGAGCGCTTTGACCAGTGGTGGCAGGTCCGGCGGAAAGAGGTCTCAATGGTGATCGGGGCGCGCTCCGCGGTTTTCGCTCCGCTTAAGAACCTGGGCCTGATCGTGGTGGACGAGGAACAGGATGGGGCTTACAAGCAGGATCGCGGGGTCCACTATCAGGCGCGGGATTTGGCGGTTTGGAAGAGCAGGAAGGAAAACGCGATCGCGCTCCTGGGGTCGGCCACGCCCTCTTTGGAGAGCGCGTATAATGTTGAGCTGGGAAAGTATCGGTTGCTGGAATTGCCGGAGCGGGTGGATTCCCGGCCGCTTCCGGAAATTGAGATGGTTGATCTCCGGAAAGGGCTTCCCGGGCCGGAATCGGATCAGCCCGAGTTCCGGATCGGGAACAAAGAACTCAGCCCGGAAAAGCGGATACCGGCCGGAGAAATTATTTCTCAGGAGCTTCGCGCGGCCCTGCTGGATAATTTCCGGAGGGGGAACCAGGCGATCATTTTCCTGAACCGGAGGGGGTTCTCTCCCACCTTGCTTTGCGTCAAGTGCGGGCATCAGTTTGTCTGCCCGAACTGCTCGGTGGCGATGACCTGGCATAAGGGCCGGACTTCCCAGCAGGTGTCCGATCTTTACGGACCTCTGCCCAAGGACTCTTACCTGCTCTGTCATTACTGCGGGGCTCATCAGCCCTCGCCGACTTATTGCCCGAAATGTCTGTCGGACCAGGTGCGCGATTTCGGCATCGGCACCGAGCGGCTGGAGCAGGAATTGAAAACGATCGTTCCGCAGGCGCGGGTGGCGCGGATGGACCGGGACACGATGTCCAGCCGGAGGTCTTATTTTGAACTGATCCAGCGGATGGAAATCCGCGAGATAGATATTCTGGTCGGGACCCAGATGGTCGCCAAGGGACACGACCTGGCCGGGGTGACCCTGGTGGGGGTGATCCTGGCGGACCAGTCCCTGAACATACCGGACTTCCGGAGCAGCGAGCATACCTTCCAGATCATCACCCAGGTCGCGGGCCGGTCCGGGAGGGGGGAATGGCCGGGCCGGGTGATCATCCAAAGCTTCAACCCGGACCATTACGCGATCCGGCACGCGCTCACCCACAACTACCGCGGCTTTTACCAAGAGGAAATGGCTCTGCGGAAGAGCTTCGGCTATCCGCCCTATACCCGGATCGCTATGTTCCATATTTCCGGGAACCAACTGGAGGCTGCGGACAAATCCAGCCGGGAGCTGGGAAAAATCAGCCGGAGCCTGAAAAAGCAAAAGCCCTTCCAGCAAGTCCGGATCCTGGGCCCGGCCCCCAGCCCGATCTTCCGCTTGCGCGGAAAATACCGGTTCCAGCAATTGGTCTTCTCGGCCAGCCCGAGGCAACTGGGGGATTTTGTAAGAGAGGTCACAAAAAGATTCAAAGCCGAAAGCAAGGAATCGGCCCGGCTGGACCTGGACCGGGACCCGAGCTCTTTGCTTTAGACCGCCCCCCTTGACTATAATTTACAAAATGCGGAAAAATTTTTGGCGTTGGACGAAAATCGGCCTGGTTATGATCGGGGCCGGCTTGATCATTTTTTCCGACCTGAAAGACCGGAGCCGGAAACTGCGGATGCTTCCGACCCAGGCCGAGTTGGATTCGGTCCTTCCCGGCAGCCGGATCAAAGACCGGAAGGATCAGCCGATCCCGCACTATCCGGGAATGGTGATGAAGGACGGCAAACCTGTCCCGGCCGCGGCCTTGCTCACAGCCGAACTCCCGCCCGTGTTCAAGGGCTTCACCGACCAGATCAACCTCCTTTTCTCCATTGACCGGGACGGGAAGATCCTCCAGATCAGGGTGATCAGCCAGCGTGAAACCCCGCATTATTTCCGGATGATCCGAGCTTCGGGATTCTTTGAGAAGATGATCGGGAAAAACCTCCGCGAACTTCCCGAGATCAAGGCCGTGAGCGGGGCGTCCATCAGCTCCCAGGCGATCCTTGATGACCTCCAGACCTCGGCGAGAATGGCGATGAAGGAAATATTTCACCAGCCGGTTGCGGAAGCCGGGGCGGTTTCCGCGGCTCAAATTTATTTTCAGCCCAAGATCATCGGCCTGGCCGCGATCCTGCTGATGGGTCTGATGGCCCGCTATTATCGGAAGGGATGGTTGAGGGGGCTGGTGTTCGGAGCGAGCATCGTCGGGATCGGGGCCTGGCTGAAGACCCCGTTTTCTCTCCCGCATCTGTTCCAGATCTTGTCCGGCCAAATCCCGTTCCGGTCCAACCCATACCTGGTGACGCTGGGCGCATTTGTAATCCTGACCACAATTATTTTCGGACCGCTCTGGTGCGCCCACCTTTGCCCTTATGCCGGCTTGCAGGAATTGCTCTCCCGGCTGGGGAAAAATTTCCGCTGGCATCCCTCCCCAAACGCCGCCCGGCTGGGCAGGCAATTGCGCTGGCTGGTTCTATTCGCGTCGGTAGTCCTTTGCTTCGGGTTAAAAATCCGCTCCGGTTCCGAGATTGAGCCGTTCTTCCATCTTTTTTCCGGCAAGTGGACCATGCCGGGGATGACCCTGGTGGTCCTGACTTTGTCCGCAAGCTTTTTCCTGCCCCGGTTCTGGTGCAGATATTTCTGCCCAACCGGCGCCTGCTTGCTCCTGCTCAGCAGTCATCGTAAATTGTTCCGCCGAATTGAAGAGGGAATCCGGGTCAGCGGGATTGACACCGGCGGGAGCGGGGAGGAATCCTCGCGGGACAAAACCTGAGTCGGCTTGCGCTCATTTAACCCGGATCAAATAATAATTCTTTTTCCCGGCCCGGAGCAGAATAAAATGTTCGCTGGCCAGGTCTTTGATCCCGAGCCGATATTCCGAATCCGCGATCCGCAGGTTGTTGAGATAGACTCCGCCTTCCTTGACCTTGCGCCGGGCTTCTCCCTTGCTGGAAAAGGCCTGGGCCCGGACCAAAAGGTCCACCAGGCCGACCCCTTTTTCCAGGTCGGATTTGCCCAGATCGAAACTGGGGGCTTGGTCAAAGGCCATCAGCAGTTCGGAGTCGTAAAGCTTTTCCAGCTTCTCGCTGAACAATAGTTTACTCGCCTTTTCCGCCATGCGGCCGGATTCTTCTCCGTGAGCCATCGCGGTGGCCTCCCGGGCCAGCCTCTTCTGGGTTTCTCTTTTTTCCGGCTCTTTTTTCACCGACTCGGCGAGTTGTTCAATTTCCGGTAGCGGGATCAGGGTAAAACATTTCAGGTAATTGATCGCATCCCGGTCATCCGCCTGGATCCAGTATTGATAGTATTGATACGGGCTGGTCCGGGTCGGGTCCAGCCAGACGGTCCCCTGCTCGGTTTTTCCGAACTTGGTCCCGGCCGCGGTGGTCACCAGGGGAAAGGTCAGGCCATAGGCCTGCTTCTGCAGTTTGGCCCGGATCAGGTCTATCCCGGCCGTGATATTGCCCCATTGGTCGGACCCGCCCACCTGGAGCCGGCAGTTGAAATCCCGGCAGAGATGATAGAAGTCATAGGCCTGGAGCAACTGGTAGCAAAACTCGGTGAAGCTAATCCCTTCCTCGCTCTCCATCCGGACCCGCACCGACTCGCGGTTGAGCATCTCGCTCAGGCGGAAATGCTTGCCGGTGTCTCTCAGGAACTCAATGAAGTTAAGCTCTCCCAGCCAGTCTCCGTTGTTGACCATACTCACCGAGCAATCGTTTCCTCCGGCTTGCAGGAAATGCTCCAACTGCGCCTTGATCCCCCGCATATTTTTGGCGATTTGTTCGGGCAAAAGCAGCTGCCGCTCTTTGGTCTTTCCCGACGGGTCCCCGATCATCCCGGTCCCTCCGCCCACCAGCCCGATGGGCTGATGCCCGGCGCGCTTGAGATGGACCATTCCCATAATCACCAGCAGGTTTCCGATATGGAGGCTGTCCGCGGTGGGATCAAACCCGGCGTAAAACACCAGTTTTTCCTGATCCAATATTTTTCCCAGCAGCGGGGCGGTGACCTGGCTGACCAATCCCCTTCGGGCCAATTCCTCAAACACTCCCATTCCGTAAAACCTCCCCGGCTGATAGTATCATTCAAAGGTCCAAGCTTCAAATTTAATATTTTTGCAATCGCGGCCCGGGCGCGATATAATAATAGCGATGATGGTCAGATGCGAAGCCTGCGGAACCGAGTATGAAAACCCGGTCAGTTCTATCTGCGACAACTGCGGAATGCGGATAACCCGGGCTATGCCCAAGGAGGCGGATAAACCGGAGTATTCAACCTGCCCGGGCTGCGGCACGCGCAACCGGGATGGGGTGCGGATTTGTTGCAATTGCGGCAATCTGATCCGGCCCAAGACCGTCTGAAGCCAAGCCCTTGAAGCTGGAGCCGCTGATCGTATATTCCTTGTTTTCCGGCGCGCTCTTCTCCAGCCTGAGCCTGATTTTAAGCCCGCAAATTCACCCGGCTCATAAAATCGGCCTGAGCCTGGGCTTGGCCCTGTCCTTTATTTATCAGACCCAAAGGCTGCGCCTGAGCCGGTGGTTCTTCAATTCCGGGGCGATCCTGGCGCTGGGCTCGTCCCTGATTTACGGGGTCTGGTTCGCCGAGTATCCGATCCAGGCCGCGATTTATTTTTTGGGATACCTGGTTTTGATCCGGATGTGCGAGCTGGATGCCTCGCGCGATTACAAACTCGCCCTGATCCTGAGCCTGTTTGAGATTGCCGCGGGATCCCTGATGATGGTCCAGTTCCGGTACCTGCTTATTTTCCTGGGCTGGCTGATCTCCGCATTGTTCAGCCTGACCCTGATCACCCTCTCGGCCAAGACCACCACCGGAAAAATTCTTCCCTCCCCGGGCCGACTGTTGTCCCTGCTCGCCGGCGCCGGGATGGCCTCCCTGATCATCGGATTTTTTCTCTTCTTCCTCCTGCCCCGGGTGGGGATGAGCCTGATCAATTTTCAACTGGGCTCCGGCCGGGGCTGGAGCGGATACAGCACCGAGATCCGGCTGGGGGAGGTCGTCAGTTTATTGGTAAACCAAACGCCGGTGATGCGGGCCAGGCTCTTGGATTATTCGCGTCCCGTTGAAGGTTTGAAATGGCGGATGCGGGCGATGGAATATTATGATAAAAACACCTGGCGGGAGCGGAGCGGAGAGATTTCCAATTTCCCGGTCTATTACAATCAGCCCACCACCATTGACGAGACCCCGCCGCAGGGCCGAAAATTGGAGCAGGAGATTTACCTGGAGCCGGACCTCGGGTCCGATCTCCCGGCCGCGGGCTGGGTTTACGCCTACCAGGTCCCGTTCAAATTCCGGAGCCTGAATTGTTCTTCCAACCATTATTGCTCCCTGCCCGTCCCGTCCGCCGAACGGATCCATTACCTTGCTTACTCGGCGCTGCCTCAGTTTTCCGAGCAGGAAATGCGGATTTCGCTTTCGCTGATGCCGGAGGTCCTGAAGGACCGGGATTTAAAATGGGTGAACAATTTATTGCAACTGCCAAAAGGGTCTGAGTCAATCTGCGAGATGGCCCAAAAGATCGCCGGAGAGGAGTCCGACCCGGTCCGCAAAATATCCTTGATCCAGGATTTTTTCTCCGCCAACTTCCGCTACTCTTTGACCGGCCTGCCCACGGGTCCGAACCCAATGGAAGAGTTTTTATACCGGTCCCGCCGGGGCAACTGCGAATATTTCGCCAGCGCCGGCGCGCTTATGCTCCGGTGCCTGGGCATTCCCAGCCGGATCGCGGTGGGTTTTCTGGCCGGGGAGTTTAATCCGTATCAAAAATATTATCTGGTCCGCGAGAGCGACGCTCACGCCTGGGTGGAAATATATCTGCCCGGACTAGGGTTTATGGAATTCGATCCCACTCCGCCGGAAGCGCTGGGGGAGCGGACCAAATCCACCTGGCTCTGGAAGATGGTTGACCCGTTCATTTTCAGATGGAACCGATGGGTAGTGGAATTTTCGGTCACGGACCAAATCCGGGGATTCCGGCGGGTGAAGGCTGAAGGTTACCGGCTCAGATACAACTTCCATTTTACCGCGCCCGGTCTTCGGCAGTGGGTCAGGGGACGGCCGCTCGTGAGCGGGGCAATCTTGTTATCGGCCCTGGCCGCGGTTCTGATCAGCTTCTTGCTCAGCCCGACCCGGCGCGCGGAGCGGGCTTGGATGAAAAACCTGAGCTGGTCGCAGAGGCAGGCGGCCCGGGTTTACCTGGATTTGCTCAAATTGCTCGGGACCAGGGGCTATCCCCGGAACCCGGCCGCGACCGGGCTGGAGTTGGCGGAAAAATATTCCGGACGGCCGGAAGCCCGACAACTGATCCTGGCCGTCACCGTTTTTTATTACCGGGCGCGGTTCGGGAGGGAAGCGGCGCTGGAAGAAAACCTGAAACAGGCGGAAGCGGACCTGGACCGCTTGAAGCGGATTATTCTTTCCGGGGAATGAACTTGGTGATGATCTTGATCAGGTTATCGTAATCAAAGGGCTTGAGCAGGTAGTCGTTGAACAGGTCGTCCCACTGCCCGATATTGCTCTGGGAAGTAAAGGCGATGACCGGGAGGTCCCGGTATTGCGGGTCCGCGCGCAGCAGACGGGCCGCCTCCACCCCGCCCATCACCGGCATAATGATATCCATAATCACCAGGTCCGGCCGTTCCTGCTTGATCGCCGTGACCGCCTCTCTGCCGTTATTGGCGAGGACGGTATCATACCCCTGTCGCTCCAGATGCTCGCACAGGGCCTGGAGCAGGAGTTGATTATCGTCCACAATCAATATTGTCGCGGCCATTTATTTATTATATCATATTTCCCCTGCCCCTGCTAAATATACCGGGTTGGCGGGACGGCGCCGGGATTTGACCGGGCATACCGGACCATCTTATTATGTTAGGGAACAAGGCAATGAAGCTGTCATCTGAAGAAAAAGAAATCCTGGAAGGCGGCCGGGGAAAGGCGCTGCAATTGGCGCTCCGGACCCTGGCGCGTTACGGCGAGGCCTTTGGCGCGGAGAGGCTGGTTGAGATCCAAAGCGCGCACCTGGCCGGGAGCTTCGGGGCTTTCCTCTACCGAACTTATTACGCGATGATCCGGCTGATGGTTGAGGAGGGCCTGAAGGTTCAAGTAACCACCACCCTCAATCCCCGTCCGATTGAAAACCCTCATTTCATTGACCGGCTGATGCTCAATCATCAGGAGTTCCTGGAACAGAGCCTGGGCCGATTGGGGGTCACCCCCAATTATTCCTGCGTCTGCTATGACCGGGAAAACCTTCCCGCGGCCGGCTCAATCATCGCCTGGGCCGAGTCCTCCGCGGTCCAGTTCGCCAACTCCGTCCTGGGCGCCCGGACCAACCGCAACTCCGTGATGATTGACCTCTGCTCGGCCTTGACCGGGAAAACCCCCGAGTTCGGATATTTGCTGGATAAAAATCGGCGCGGCCAGGTCCTGATCAAGGTCCAGGCCAAAAGAATAGATTTCCCCTCCCTGGGATTCCTGATCGGGAAAAAAGTCGTCAACCGGGTGCCGGTGATTGAGCATCTGGAATGCTCCCGCGACGATTTGAAAAATATGGGCGCGGCAATGGCCGCTTCCGGCGCGGTCGCGCTTTTTCACATTGAGGGCGTGACTCCGGAAGCCCCCGGCCTGAAAGATATTTTTGACCGCGAGCCCTTGCAGACGATCACCATCACCGAAGCCGAGCTTAACTCCTTGCGCTCTTTTGAAAAGAACGCCCCGGAGATGGTGGTGTTCGGCTGTCCGCATCTGACGGCTGCTGAATTTAATACCATCGGCGAGCGCTATCGCGGGAAAAAGGTCAAGCTCCCAACCTATTTCTGCGTGATCCCGAGGGTCAAGCAGGAGCTTCAGGGAACTGAGCTTTACCAGGGGTTGATTGAGGCCGGGGTCCGGATCACCAGCCAATGCCCGTTAGCCACCTGGACCATCCGGATACTGGGACGCAAGACCATTTTAACCAATTCCGGCAAGCTCTATTACTATCTGGATAAAAGCGAATACGGCACGACCGAGGACTGCCTTCGGTTCAGCGGAGCAGGCTGATGAAAGAATTTAAAGGAAGGGGAATCATCGGCGGTCGGGTTCAGGGCAAGGCCCTGGTGACAGCGCATCCGCTCAACCTGACCTCCGGTCTTTCCAAGCCGCTTAACCTGTTCAACCGTCTGGCCGGGGTTTATTACGACCGCCATCACGAGCTTTATAAGCAAGACTTGTTTGATCGGATACTGGTTTTCCCGCAGACCATCGGGTCAACCTTCACCGGGATGGTGGTTTTGGAAACCATCCGGAGGGGGCGCGCGCCCAAGGCGATCATCGTCCAATCCGCGGACCCGCTGCTCGCTTCGGGGCTGATCCTGGCCGAGGTCTGGCTCCCGCGCAAGGTCCCCTTTTTGGAAATCCCGGAGCCGGACCTGTTCAACCTGATCCGCACCGGCGATTTGGTTGAAGTTGACGGCGATGCTGGAGTTGTGAAAATCCTGGGCTGACCGTCATCCATCTTATCAACCCCTCAACCCCTCAATGCTTCTCCCAACAATTCCTCTGTTGATTAGTTCCCTTTCCAGTGATAAATTATGGGGGCCGTTTAAGAAAAAAGAGGGCTGGCCGAATGATTGACTTGAAATTGATCCTGCAAAATACAGAAGAAGCGCAAAGGAAACTTTCGCTTCGCCACGAGGATTATGATCTGGCCAAGATCCGGGAGTTGGCTGAAAAACGAGTCCGGATCCAGACCCAACTGGACCAGGCGCGCTCGGAAAGGAATCGTATTTCCAAGGAAATCGGCAACCTGATCCGGCAGGGCAAAACGGAAGATGCGGAAAGGCTTAAGGCCGAGGCCGGCCTGATCCCGTCCCAGATGGAGAGCCTGGACCAGGAATTCCATCAGGCGGAATCGGAAATAAACGGGCTGCTGCTCCAGATCCCCAACCTTCCGGACCAGAGCGTGCCGGTCGGGGCGAGCGATCAGGACAATAAAGTGGAGCGGGTGATCGGCCATCCCCGTAGTTTCAGTTTCAAGCCCAAAGACCATATTGAGCTGGGAGAGAGTCTCGGGATTATGGACTTTGAGGCCGCGGCCCGGATCGCCGGGGCCAGGTTCAGCCTGCTGATCGGAGACGGCGCGCGGCTGGAGCGAAGCCTGATCAATTTTATGCTCAACCTGCATACGCGCGACCACGGCTACACCGAAATCCTGCCGCCATTTATGGGCAACCCCGACACCTTCCTTGCTTCCGGCCATCTCCCGAAATTTGAGCAGGAATTGTTCAAGGTTCAACCGTTCGGTTGGTATTTGGTGCCGACCGCGGAGGTTCCTTTGACCAATATTTACCGCGACCAGATCATCAACGACACTGATCTTCCGATCAAGCTCTGCGCCTATACCCCCTGTTTCCGGAGCGAGGCCAGCTCTTACGGCAAGGACATCCGGGGGCTGATCCGATTGCATTTGTTTGACAAGGTGGAGCTATACAAATTCGTTGCCCCGGACCAATCGTTCCAGGAACTTGAGGGCTTGGTCAAGGACGCGGGCAAGGTCTTGGAATTGCTCGGCCTGCCCTACCGGGTGGTATCCCTTTGCACGGCTGACCTGGGATTTTCCTCGGCCAAAACCTACGACCTGGAAGTATGGCTGCCCGGACAGAACTGTTATCGCGAGATCAGTTCCTGTTCCAACTGCTCGGATTTCCAGGCCAGGCGCGCCGGGATCCGGTTCAAGAAATCCGGCCGGAAAGGAACCGAACTGGTCCATACCTTGAACGGGTCCGGACTGGCGGTGGGAAGGACAATGGTGGCGATCCTGGAGAATTTCCAGGAAGAGGATGGGACGGTCCGGATTCCGGAAGCGCTCTGGGATTATATGGGGAAGAAGGAAATAAATCCTTCTAAAAAATTGTAAATTGTAAAGGGTAAAGATGGAAATTAAGGACCTGATTGAAAAACGGATCAAGGAAAACAAAATTCTGGTGGAGTTGGAATCCGGCCCCGGGCAGATTCCGGTGCTGGCCGCGGTGGGCAAGGGGCTGGCCGAGGCCTGGGAAAATTCCCTGCTCGCGCTCTGCGCCTTTGGCTGTGAAGTAAGGACCGAGTATGACCGGAAGGACCAGGCGGGGAATTATGAGGATCCTCCCAGCAAGGATTGCAGTATGCGGATGGTGGTGGAATCCCCTATGTCCGAGCCGATGATTCACCGGGCCTTCCCGGGCGGGCTGGAGGATTTGGAGGAATACCGGATGGAGGTGGTGGACGGGATCAAGGACGGCTGGATCCGCGACCCGATCGATCCCAATGACCGGCGCTGGGAATATACCTACCACGAGCGGCTGTTCGCGTATAAGAGAACCCAGGGCGAACCCGCGATTGATCAGTTGAAGGTTCTGGCGGAAAAGCTCGCGAAAACGCCTCATACCCGGAGGGCGCAGGCCATCACCTGGCAGGTCTGGATGGACCCGGAGATTGAGCATCCGCCCTGCTTGCAGAGCCTCTGGTTCCGGCTGATGCCCATTGAGAAAGATCACTACCGGCTCAACCTTAACCAGCGCTTCCGCAGCCGGGACGCTTATGACGCCGCGTTTATGAACTGCTTTGCTTTGGTATTCCTGATGGAAAAGGTCGCCCGGCTGATCCAGGACCAGGCTGGTTTCCAGGTCAGCCTGGGAAGGTATGTGGACGAGTCGGATTCCTACCATATTTACGGACACCGATTGGATGATTTTAAAAGCAGGTTCCTGAAACAATGCCTGAATCGAAAATTCGAAGAACGCACCTGGACCCTTGAATTCGCCCAGCCTTTTTTCGACCAGGCCCGGCCCAATATCCTGGACAAGGTTAAAAAAATGAATCGCTGACCCGCGCGCCGAAAAGAACACCTCCATTGTTGCTCCTTGACATTCCCCCTGATTTAAGATACAATCACTATCATCTGAAGCTGATCCGATGCGGCTAATCCTCCAAGTTCCCAGGTTGATGCTGAAGCAGAATCAGAGGAGTTACTCTTAACTTATTGAAATATAGACTTAAACAGGGGGAAATGAGAGGAAATAATAATAGCTTCAACCTAAACTTCCAAAGACTGCGCCAACTCCCACCGGTTGAAAAATTTTTAAAAGGAGAGCGAATGTTTAAAATCGGGGACACCGCGGTATATCCGGCTTATGGTGTGGGCGTGGTTGAGAGCATTCAAAGCCGGGAGATTTCCGGCCTGGAGAGGATTTTTTATGTTCTGCGGCTGATGGATACGGATATGACCATAATGATCCCCAGGGATAATGCCCCGGATGTCGGGATGCGCGCCCTGATCTCTGCGCGCGAAGTCCCCCGGGTGATGAGCATCCTGAAGCAGAAGAAGAACATCAAGGTCAATCCTCAAACCTGGAACCGGAGGCAGCGGGAGTATATGGATAAGATCAAAACCGGCTCAATTTATGTGATCGCGGAAGTGCTCCGGGAATTGTATCTGCTCAAGCTGGACAAGGATTTGAGCTTCGGGGAGAAAAAGGTCCTGGACACTGCTAGGAATCTGCTGGTCAGGGAGTTGAGCCTGGTCCAGAAAACCGACGAGAAAAAGGTGGAAAAGCAGATTGATAAAATACTCAACATCTAAGATATTTTTGCCTAGCGCCATTTTTTAAAAATTATTGCCCTGATGCCCATTGACCAATACGATTCTCTGGAACTCCGCTGCCTCAAGCTGGGCGGGCAAGTGCCTTTCAAATATTGCCGGACCGTTGACAAGCCCTTCTGCGCCAGGATCATCTCCTGCTGGGCGACTCGGATGGACATCGGGACTTTTCTGGCCGGTAATTTTTCGCCGGAACAAATTCAATCCTGCCTGGAAACGAAACAGCCGACAAAGCTGGAACAGATTTTCAAGACCATTGACAAAATCAAACCCTGATTTTGCGCAGACGGAGCATCCACCGGCTCGCCGCTCCTTTTTCAATCATCTGAACAACTCTTCCTGGAAGAAAGCGAGAAACTTTTTCGCGTCCAGCCCCTGAGAATGGGCAATGGCAAAACTGATGGAGTCTCCGACTCCCGCGGCAGTGAACATCGGTCCGGCTTTTTCAATATAGGGAAGCGTGAAGCCGAAATGGATCGGATGACAATCTCCGAACCGGAGCTGGTCCGGGGACACGGTTCCGAGGTTGCTGAAGATAATGGAGGTGCGCAAAATCCGCATCAATTTGCCGGCGTCCAGATGACGATAAACCGCCATCAGAGGCTTCAGCGGAAGGATATTGATGGGAAGAATGGAGAGGGAAGCCAACGCCAGAGCGCTTTGAGCCTTCTTCTCCTTCATTGACCTTTGATTCACGAGCCGATAAAGTCTCTCCGGGTCGGCAAGCTCGGAGCCGTTAATTTGAATGGAAAATCCGCCCAGGATATTCCCGACCGCGCGCCATTCCCCATCTTCAATCAAAGCCCCGGGAGCTACCCTTCCCCAGGGTCGCAGGTCTTGCGGGATCAGATATTTCAGCAGATTGATCTTGCCGTTCCAGCGAAGATAAGTCCGGGCAAGCGCGGAGATGAAAAGGTCGTTAACCGTGATCCCGAGCGATTTGCACCGGGAGATAATTCCGGCGCGGGAATCTCCGGAAAAAAATAACGGCGTAAAAACGCCGGCGCCCGTCGTCGGCGCATCCAGCAGATCGCATCGGGCAGAGCCCAGCATCCTGCCCCACACTTTAAAGCCCTGGGCGATCAGGCTCATCCGCCGGCGGAACGAATACTGTTGATATATTATGTTGGGAATCCGATCTTTGCGGAACTTCGGACGGATGGATTCCTTCCCGGACGCCAGAGAGGTGTAATGGTCCGCCAAGGCTGAGATCAAGTGCCGAATCCCTCTGCCATCGCAAGCCACGTGATGAACATTTATGCCGAGGAAAGCCAAACTTTTTCCGCGCACCAGGCAAAAGGCTGAAAGCGGACCTTTTTGCATATTTAAAGGCGTACGAAAAAAATTAAGCAAAGGCTCCGGGATGGACTCCGGATCATCCGTAGCATCGTCAGACACTGATAGCGGTGGCTCAAGCGATTCCGGCAATACATATCTGGACCGAATCCAGCCGGGCTTGAGGCCCGAGGCAATGGCCGGGAATTCTTCTAAAACCCCGATCACCGCCTTTCTTAAAATTTCCGGATCAGGCGCGCGATCCAAAACCACCCAGCCGTGAATATTGACCGGGAACAAAGCCTCCAGCGCCTCGGCGCTCATATCAAAGGTCTGGATGGGGATAGGAAAACTAGGGACAGCCACCTATTTTTAAACCTCTTGCCGTCCGCCTATGGCGAACTTGAGGCTTTCGGAATCCAGGTATTCAATGCTGGCGGCAATCGGCATCCCCCGGGCCAGCCGGGTGACCCGCACCTTGAAATCCTTGAGCTTGTCGCTCAAATATTGCGAGGTGGCCTCGCCTTCCTGACTGGAACTCAGGGCCAGGATCAATTCCTTGACCTGGCCGGATTCCAGCCGCTTGAACAACTCGTTGATCCGGAGTTTTTCCGGCCCGATCGCGAACCTGGGCGAAAGCAGGCCGCCGAGGATATGGTATCGGCCTTTGAAGCTATTGGTCTTTTCAATCACCTTGACCGTCTTCCCGTCCTCAACCACCATCAGCGCGCTTTGATCGCGGCCGCTGTCCGAACAAACCGCGCACGGGTCGGAAACCGAATAATCCCCGCACCCCGAGCAGTTTTTAACTTCTTCCCTCAACTCGGAAAAAACCTTGGCCAAATCGGGCAAGGTCTCCCTACCCTCTCCCAACAGCCAGTAAACCATCCGGGCCGCGCTTTTTTCGCCGATCCCGGGCAGCCGGGCCAGACCCTTGATCGCCTTATCAATCGGATTCTTTTCCTTCACTTGATCTTGATCTCCTCCAAGCGCGCGCCGAAAATCTCCACCGCCTTCTGCACCAGCGGATGATTAAGCAGCTCCTGCTGAATTTTTTCCCGCTTGATTCCAGGGGGCAAAACGGCTTCCGACGCCGGGCCGGAATTGGCCGTGGCCTGACAGATAACCTTCAAGTCCTTTCCGAAAAATTCGCTCGCCAGATGGGCGATCTGTGCCACCCGCGAGGGCTCCGCGAGAAAATCCAGGCAGAAATCGTTTTGCCCGAACTCTACCCGGATAATTCCGTTTTCCTCCCCGCTGAATTTCCCGTTCTTGAGCATCCCGCCCAGACCGGGCCAACCCTTGGCCAAAAACCCCAGGAATCCCGGCCAGGTCCTGGGCTCCGGGCTGGACTCGGCCTTGAGCCCGCCCTCCGGGCCGCCTTCCTTGACCGGACCGGCTTGGGAGGGGCTGGGGCCTCCCTCCAGTTCAAAATCATCCCGGCTCAAGTTGAGTTTGCCCGACCCCAAATCTTTTTTCAAGGTTTCCAACTCGCTCAATAATTCTTCAACCCTCAGCATCGGCTTGAGCGAGGCCGCCTTGACCAGGACGAATTCCAGCACCACCTTGGGATGCTCGGTCCGACCCATCCGGTCCTCGGCCTGGAGCAAGAACTCAAAAACCGGCAAGAGCACATCCTCGCTCACCGGGTTGACCTGCTTCTTCATTTCCTCCAACTCGGGATCGCTCAATTCCACCAGCTGCGCCGGGTCCTCCACAAACTTCACCACCAGCAAATCCCGGAAATGGTCGGTCAGCTCTTTCAGGAATTGCTTCAGGTCATACCCGCTCTCATAAACCAGGTCCAAAATCTCCAGCGCCTTTTTCGGCCTGGCATTGACCAGGGCCTCGCTCAAATCAAACAGATGCCTCCGGTCAACCGTGGCCAGAAGCTCGTTCAGTTTCTGGTCCTGGATTTCCTTTCCGGAAAAACTCACCGCCTGGTCCAGCAGGCTGATCCCGTCCCGCAAGCTCCCCTCGGCCTGCCGCGCCAGAAGCCTCAAGCCCGGATCGCTGATCTTGATCCCTTCCTCCTTGCTGATCGCCCGGAGCCGGCTGATGATCATCTGGGGAGGAATCCTCCGGAAATCAAACCGCTGACAGCGCGACTGGATGGTCTGAGGAACCTTGTGAGGCTCGGTGGTGGCGAAGACAAAAAAGACATGATCGGGAGGCTCTTCCAAAGTCTTGAGCAAAGCGTTGAACGCTCCCCGGCTCAGCATATGGACCTCGTCAATGATATAAATCCGGTAGGGGCTGGAACTAGGCCGGTATTGCACCGACTCCCGCAATTGGCGAACATCGTCCACCCCGGTGTTGCTGGCTCCGTCTATCTCCTGAACATCCATACTGTTCCCCTGCGTAATCTGACGGCAGGACGGACATTGATCGCAGGGGGTGTCGGTCGGGCCCTTCTCGCAATTGAGCGCCTTGGCCAACAGGCGCGCCATAGTGGTCTTGCCCACTCCCCGGGGACCGGTGAACAGGAGCGCGTGCGGCACCCGTTCCATCTTGATCGCGTTCTTCAGGGTCTGGGTGATGGACTCCTGGCCAACCACCTGGTCAAAATTCTGCGGTCTCCATTTCCGCGCTAATACCAGATATGACAATTCCGCTCCTTTTCCCCTTTCCCGGAAATCTCCACTATTGATAGCCAGGCGCTCCGCAACACATCTCTTTCCTGGTACCGTTGCTCCCTTCCGGGCCTGGCGGGGTTGGCAGGAACCGATTGTGCGGTGCCCGGCTATCAATACTGGCGATCTCGCGCCCCCGGCTTGAAAATTCCTTTATTATGGCGGAGAGAGGGGGATTTGAACCCCCGAGGCGGGTATAAGCCGCCTACACAATTTCCAATCGTGCTCCTTAAGCCAGCTCGGACATCTCTCCTCGCCTTTATTATTTCCCAAAGATATGATAATGCAAATCCCCGGCCTGAAAAAAATTCCCCGCTAAACGCCCCTTGATCTCTCTTCACCCTCAATCAGGGATCAGCCGGGAAAAATCGGGTCAGGGGTCCAGATCCTTTTGGCGGAGAGAGAGGGATTTGAACCCCCGGTACCGCAATGCGGTACAGCAGATTTCGAGTCTGCCGCCATCAGCCGCTCGGCCATCTCTCCGCGCAATTGCGGTGAACGGTTCAAGGGCGGCAAAACGGACGATCAAGCTCGTTCCCAATTCCGCTTTGAACCGTGTCCCATAAACCTTTCACCGGGAACCTATTATAATTCAGTTCTCAGCTTTTTAAAGAACCCGCTCAATTTTTCCCGGCACTCCCGCTCCAACACCCCGGATTGAACCTCAAACCGATGATTGAGCCGGCCGTCCCGGCCGAGCCGGTAGAGCGTGTCAATCGCCCCGGCCTTGGGATCGCGGCATCCGTAAACCACCTTTTTCACCCTTGCCAAAACCAGAGCGCCGCCGCACATCGGGCAAGGCTCGCAAGTAACATAGGCTTCCGCCCCATCCAGCCGCCAGCTCCCGATCTTCTTGCCGGCCTTTTTCAGCGCCACCATCTCCGCGTGCCCGGTCGGATCGTTTTTGGCCTCGCGCTGGTTATGACCCCGCGCCATAATCTTTCCCCCAACCACGATCACGCACCCGACCGGGACCTCGCCCTTGGCCGCGGCTTTGTCCGCTTCCACAAGCGCCGCAAGCATATATTTTTCTTCCTGATTCAAGTCCGGCCTCCAACAAAAAAAAGCGGCCGGCAACCGCCCTGATCGGCGGGAAACGGGCAACCAAGGGGCGCATCCTTAAGTGCGCGCAATAATCGCTCCGCGTTCACCTCGTTTGCCGGCGCCGAGCTCGCCTAATTCTGAACCATCATTTACCGTTGACCGCGAACCGTTGATCATATCTGGTGCGCCCTAAGGGAGTCGAACCCCCAGCCTTGTGGTCCGTAGCCACACGCTCTATCCATTTGAGCTAAGGGCGCACCCGTCTATATCTTTAAACATTTCTCGCCGGAGGTCAAGCGGCAAAGGCTTTGCCCGGCGTTTGCCGCGCCCATTATTCCGAGGACCGCTGATAAATCTCAAACGTGCCGATCGTCTTGAGCAGTTGGTAATTTTTCAGGAGGAATTGTTGCAAGTCCGGAAATTCCAGGGCCAGGGCCTGTTTGAGGTTGTACTCGGGCATATGATATATGCCTCCCAGATATTCCGGCGCGTTGAAGGTTGAGATCAGGAAAAAACGCGGACGCGCCCGGATCACCTCCCGGGTATATTCGGCCATCCATTGCTCCTGCCGGGGCAAAACTTTTCCATCCCAGCGGCGGAAGAGCAAGGTCTCAAAACAGGCGAACCGGGAGGGCAATTTTTTCCGGAGCAGGAATGCCGGGATCGGGTTCCAGCCCACCAGCTCAATTTCATCCCCGGGCTTGAGCATTGGCCTCAGATAGTCCGCGACCAGGAAATTGGTGTCCGATTGCTCAAGATATGCCGGCCTTAAAGACCGGAAGGGAAACCGGATCGCGAATTTCAGGCTCCAGGTGTTGATGGTGATTGCGGCGATAAATATCAGGACCAGGTAAAAAGTCCCGGAAATAAATTTTGAACGCCATCCCGGGTTTCCCTGGATCAGCCGCTCGCCGATCCAGGCCAGGCCTGCCCCGGAGAGGATCATCGTCAATCCCCAGAAGGGGATCCAGTAATAGAGAAAATTTTTTCCCTGGATCAGGATGGAAAGGAGAGAGACGATCATCAGGCTGAAAATAATCAGCGCCAGTTTTTTCTCCGGATATGTCTTCCAGTTTGCGAGCGCGAACAAAGCGGCGAAGAGCGCGGGAAAAAGTGTCAGCGGCCTTTCTCCGGCCAGTTGCCAAAGCATCAGGATGGTTTGCTTGATTCTTTCAAACGGCGCCACCCGGATCATCTTGCTGTAAACCTCGAAGTTGAACCAGATGGTCGCGTGATAAAGCTCGCTCAGGTAATTCAGTCTCCAATAATAAAAAATCACCAGCAACGCCGGGACCAAACAACTGATCCCGAAAAGCAACAGTTCCAGCCAGACCTTTTTCGGCCGCTCCCGGAATCCCTCGGCCAGGAACCATATTCCAAACACCGGCCAGCACAGGCCGAAGGTGGGCTTGACCAGGAAGGCGAAGCCCGCGAGCAACCCCGCAAGCACGGCCCTGAAATAAACCCGGCGGGCGAGGGATACGGAGAAAAACACCGCGAGCAGCAAGAGCCAGAAAACATAACCCTCTTTCTCGTCGGTCTTGGTAAAGCCGAGCTGGAAATAGTAAATCGCGTAAAAGATAGAGGCCAACAGACCGGCGATGCCTTTTCCGCTCAGCCTCCGCGCCAGGTAATAAATGACGGCCAGGCCGGAAAGCTGTGCCAGGAAATCAAAGAGATGGAAGCTGAAGACGCTGGTCCCGAAAATCTGGGCTGCCAGACGATGCAGCAAATGACTGCCCGGCCAATTATGGTTCCAGCTCCCGATGTACGGGGGCAGATGATAGGTCTTCCAGACCCAGGCGCTGTAGGCGTAAATGGACTGGTCGGTTCCGAAGCTGAACCAGAGAGTCATTGAAAGCACAGCCCCGCCGGCAATAATAGACAGCCAGAAATAACCATCCTTAAAGATCTTTTTCGGATCAGTCATCGCTTCCGCTTTACCATCCCCCTATCCTTGATTCTACCAAAGGCCGTCATTTTCCAAAATAGACATAAACCTCCAGCAGGGAATCATTCAGGTACAATCGGTAATTTTCCCGCAAAAATTTTTCCAGCTCCGGGAATTGTTCAGCCAGCTCGGTTTTCAAGCCGGGCCCGGGCAAATGATACCTTTTCCAGTCCGGGAATTGATCCTCAACCAGGAAAATTTTCGGCTTTGCCTGGATCACCGAATCGGTGTATTCCCGGATCCATCGTTTTTGCGGATCGCTCAGCTCGCCGTTTTTATTGCGGGCCAGCAATAGCGCGACATTGCAAAACCTGGACGGCAATTTTCTCTTGAGCAAATCCGGGAGCAGCGGATTCCCGCCGAAATATTCCATGCCCGGCTCTTTCCCGAGCGCGGCCGTGAGCGATTCCGTCAGTTGGTAATAGCGGGCGTCCGGGCTTGAGCCCGAGGAATAGACCTGGTCCAGGGGCCAGAAGGAATCAAAGGCGAAATAATTTATCAACTGCGAATTGATCCCCGGAATCATAATCAAAAACAGGCACAAATAAAAAGACCCGGAAATAATTTTCCCCCGCAAAGAAGTTCCCGGTCCGCGCAATTGCGCCGCGATCCAGCCCAGGCCTGCTCCGGAGAAAACGGTCATCAGGCCGATCAACGGGATCAATTGGGAAGGGAAATATTCGGCCTGGACCCGGTAACCGATGGCGCTGATCAGGATCAGGGATGCCAGGGTCCGGAATAATTTTTTGTTCGGAAAGGCTTGCGGGCTGACCAGCCCGAACCAAATCGTCAAAAGCCCGGAAAAAATAATCAGGGATTGCCGGAGATAATCCTTGTGCAGGATATAAAAGATCAGGCCCAGCCCGGACGGATACGGAAGATCGGCCGCGGAACCGCGATCAACCGAGAGATGATAAATGACCGTGGCCTGATATAGGTCGCGCAGATGGCCCAGATGGCCGTAATAAAATATCAGCAACGCCGGAGCAAGCAGGGCGCCGATCCCGAAAAGGGTTGACTCCAGAAAAATCCGCTTCGGCCGTTCCTTACGGCCTTCCATCCAAAACCAGGCCCCAAAAACCAGCCAGCAAAAAATATAAGCGGGATCAAACCAAACCGCGAGTCCGAGCGTCAGCCCGACCAGGATTGACCGCAGCCGGGCGCGGTTCGCGAAACGAATTCCCAGGGAAGTTGAAGCCAGCAAAATCCAGAGCACATATCCTTCCGCAAGGCCGGTCTCCTCGCTCCCCAGGATCGCGTAAAAAATGCCGTAAAATACCCCGGCCAGAAATCCCGCGGGCCTGGACCCGGACAGATTTTTGGTCAGGGAATAAATAAAAGCGGCCGCGCTCAACTGCACCATGAAATCAAACAACCGGAACCGGAAAATGCTTTCGCCCAAAATGGAAATTACCGCCCGATGCAAAATAAACATCCCGGGGAAATGGCAATCCCAGACCCCGAGATAGGGCGGGAGATGATAGTTTTTCCAGACCCAGGCGCCATAATCCGCCAGGGCCTGGTCCGCGGAGAACCTGAACCATAAAGTCGGCAGGAGAAAAAAAGCCGCACCCGCCAGGGTGATCCAGAAAATCCGGTCTTGATAAAGTTTCCCCTGCTTCTCCATCAATTACTCTTTTCCCGCAGAATCCGCTTTAAGCTGATATACCTCAATCATCCCTTCCTTCATCAGCAATTGATAGTTCCGGTCCAGGAATTTTTGCAAATCCGGAAATTTTTCCCGGAGCGCCCCTTTGAGACTGGCGCCGGCCAGGTTGAAAAATTTATGCCTGGACCCGGGAAAGTAATCGGAGACCAGGAAAAATTTGGGCCGGGCCGAGATCACGGCTTGGGTGTATTCAGCGATCCATTGCTGTTCCAGGCTCCGCATCTTTGCGGACCCGGGCACGAACAACAGGTGCTGGACGCAACCGAAGCGGGAGGGCAATTTCTTCTGGAGCAAAAACGGGATCAGCGGATAGGGCCCGAAATATTCCATTTCATCCTCGGGCTTGATCATCTCTTTCAGCTTCTTTGCCACCAGGTAATTGTTGGAGCTGTAATGGGTGTCAACCGGACGGGCCAGCCCGGCCAGATAGGCTTGGTCCAAGCTCCGGAAACTGTGGCGGAATGAAAATGAAACCAGGTCGGGGCTGAGGCTGATCATCATCAAGAAGATCAATCCCGGATAGAACCCCCAAGAAAAAAGGCGGCCGCGCCCAGCGCTCAACCCTTGCCGGAGCCTGGTCTCAATCCAACTCCAACCCGCTCCGGACAAAACCATCAGCAAGCCCATCAAAGTAATCAGTTGATAGGGAAAAAACTTTCCCTGGAGCCAATAGGAGACGAGACTGCAAAGGCAGAGCAGGATGGCGCTGAAAAACAGCGCGTTCTCTTTGAACACTTGCCGATTGGACCATCGCAGCCAGATCGCGAAAATCCCTGAAAAAATAATCAAGGAGTTCGGCCAGCTCAGGCTGGAAATCACGATCAGGGGCTTGTCCCAAAATGGGCCGGGCCCCGCGGCCGCTCCCGCGCGGTAGGCCTGGAAATTATATAGAATGGTCGCCTGGTAGAGTTCTTTTAAATGGCCTGCTTTCCAATAATAGAGGATAATCAGGATGGAAGGGATCAAACAGCAGACCGCAAATAAAACAAGTTTGGACAGGCGGGCGCCAAGCCGATCTTTGCTCTCCCCTTCCCGCACAAACCAGAATCCAAAAACCAGCCAGCCCAGTCCGTAAAAGGGCTTGACCAGAAAAGCAAAGCCCAGGATCAACCCGACCAGGATCGCCCGGGACCAGGCCCGTTTTTTTAAAGTCACGCCCGCGATCAGCGAGATCAGGAACAGCCATAGGATATATGCTTCCCTCTGACCGGTGTCGAAATTTCCCAGCCCGAAATAATAAATCCCATAAAAAACGCCAGATAAAAATCCCGCGACCCCGGATCCGGACAATCTTTTGCTCAGGTAAAAAATCATCGTCAGGGAGCTGAGCTGAACCAGCAAATCAAAAACCCGGAAACCGATGATGCTTTCCCCGAAAATTGCGAAGGCCAGCCGATGAATGATGAAAATGCCTGGAAAATTCTGGTCAAATACTCCGAGATACGGCGGAAGATGATAGTGAGTCCAGACCCAGGCGCCATAGCTGTAAAGGGACTGATCCATCCCAAAGGAATACCAGAGGGTCAGGGAAAGGAAAAAGCCTCCGAGCAAAATCGCCATCCAGAAAAATCGGTCGCGAAAAAGATTAAGCCCCTGCGCAACCGGATTATCTTGTGTGATCAATTCTGAATCTAATCTCCCAGGATCACCAGGGCGTCCACCGCCACCGGCCGTCCCTCTTTGGTCAGGATCAGCGGATTCACATCAACCTCTTTCACATTGTCGTTCTCCATCCCCAGCCGGCCCAGGCCCACCAAGGCCTTGGCCAAGGTCTGCCGGTCCGCGGGAGCCATTGCCCGGAACGACTCCAGGATCTTCTTCCCCTTGATCTCATCCATCATCTGAGCGGCGTCCTGCTCCGTGATCGGCGCCACCCGGAAGACCACATCCTTCAGGATTTCCGTGTAAATCCCTCCCAGCCCGAACATCACGCAAGGTCCGAACTGTTTATCCCGGATCATCCCGATCACCAGTTCCCTCTGACCCTTGATCATCTCCTGGACCAACACCCCTTTCAATTTGGACCCGGCATTGGCCGCGATTTCCTTGAACGCCTGCCTGACCTCTTTGGCGCTGTTCAAATTGAGTCGGACTATATCCATTTCGGTCTTGTGCAACAACTCCGGCCCGGAACCTTTCAACACCACCGGATACCCGAGCTTATCCGCTTTGGCCACGGCCCCGGCCGCGTCTTTGGCAAGAGATTCCCTGGTCACCGGGACGCCGTACTTGGACAGAAGCTTCTTGGACTCATACTCGGTCAGACTCTTTCTCTTTTCCTTTAACGCCTTTTCCATCAATTACTCCTCCTCTATCACCCTATCAAATTAAGCAAAAGAACCGGTTTTGTCAAAAAAGAATTCCCGGCCGGAGAAATCCCGTCCTTTCCCGCTTGCACTCCGTCTGATTATCGCTAAATTCATTTAATAATCAATGGAGGTTTTTTCAGGATGACTTTTTGGAAAATGATCCTGGTTTTGCTTTTTCCCGGCCTGCTTTTTGCGCAGTCCCCAACTCATTTCCGCGTGCAGGCCTTGAAGGTCCGGGGGAATATTCAGGAGGCTATCGCCGAGGACCTGGACCAGGACGGGATCAAGGAAATCGCGGTGGTGCATATTGTTGATCCCAACTCGCCGAGGCGCTTGCTCACTATTTTCTGGCCGGACCCCAATTCCAACTACCGCTCTGCTAATTCTTACGAGCTGGAAGTCCCGGCCAAATATAGCACCTACGATTTCGGAAGTCTTCCCGGAGAAAAAGAACGCGTGCTGCTTTTTTTGAGCAAAAACAGCGCTGAGTATTATCGCTGGAAAAACCATCAGCTGGAAGGCCCGACCCGGCTGTTGTCCTTTTCCAGTCAACTGGTCCAGCTCCCGGATTCCGACCGCCTGCTCAACTATGATTTTTTCTACGACTGGAACCGGGACGACTTGAACGAGCTGCTTGCGTTCCAGATCGGGGAGGCGGAAATTTTTTATTGGCAAGGGGGCAAGTGGAAGGACAATTCTCTTCCCCTGCCCTTTGAGGTGAGTTATTTATCGTCACCTATTTTCCGCGAGGTGTATCCGCACTCGGAATTCCGGGTGACCTATTTCACCCCGAGCATTTACCTGGCGGACCTGGAAGGGGACGGCAAGCAGGAAATGTTCGCCGTTTCCAGGAACAAGGTCTGGGGTTATAAGTTGGGCGGGGACGGCGTCTACGGTTCTGAGCCTTGCCTCAAACTAGACTTGCGGATCGCTCCGGAGGAACTCAATCCGATGGGCAGACCGGCGTCCCAGCTCAGCCTGCAGGTGACCGACTTGGACGGGGACCGATTGGCGGACCTGATCTCGAACCACCAGCAGGGAACTTTTTTCAGCCAGAAATCGGAGTTGAAAATCTTTCTCGGAAAAGACCGCTGGGCCAACCCGAATAATCCTGCGCCCAAGCCCGGCAAGACCTACAGCTACGACGCCTGGGTGTTCGGGCCCCTGGTCAAGGACATCAATGCCGATCATCGGCCGGACCTGATTGTGCCCACGGTTGAAATGGGAATGATTGATACCGTGAAGGGTTTGGTCGCGCGCGACTTCCCGGTGACTTTCCGCTATTACCTGGCCAATGATCGCGCCCTCCCGGACCTTCCAACCGGATCGGACCGCGTGGTCCTCCATATTGACTTGGGCCAGGGCCGGATGATGGGAGGAATCCCCAACATCATTGGAGACTTCAACGGCGACGGGGTTGACGACCTGGTTTTCGGAAAGAGCGAGAAGGAACTGGTGATTTTGATCAAGGATAAAAACGGCCAGAAAACCAATCTTCAGGAAACCGTCCAGATCCCCACTTCCCTTATGCCTTATGTGGAAGACCTGAACGGAGACCATAAATCCGACTTGATCCTGACCTATTCCCAGAAAGACCCGGCGCGCAAGGGCGAATTCAATGTTCTGATCAACCAGGGCAATTGGTGAAACCGCGGTGAAGGGTGAAAGGTAAACGGCATCGCGCCTGAAGGCGCTCGCACATTCGTGAACCGTGAACCGTCCAATGCGCGCCGCGCTTCCGATTGCTTTAATCCGGAACTGAAAATAAAATATGTTCAATGCCCAAGGTCAGCGCGATCATTTGTGTTTATAATCAGCCCCTGGTAAAGGAAGCGATTGCCAGCGTGCTCGCTCAAACCTATCCGGATTACGAACTGATCGTTATTGACGACGGGTCCACAGATGACACCGGGAAAATCCTCTCCGATTATCGGGACCGGGCGCGGATAGTTAGCCAGAAAAACCAGGGGATCGCCCGGGCGAGGAACCGGGGCTTGAGCCTGGCCAATGGTGATTTGATCGCGTTCCTGGACGCGGATGATCTCTGGCTTCCGCAATACCTGGCCCGGCAGGTGGAATTTTTGGACACCCATCCTCAATATCCGCTCTCATTTACCGACGGCTGGTTTATCCGGCAGGAACAGGTCCCATTGCGGCTGGAGTCTCTCAAGCCCTATTTTTCATATTATCCCGCTCCCTCGGCCGGGAAATCGGTTGAGAATTTTTTCCAGACCCCGATCATCACCTCGCTGCTGATGTTGCGGCGATTTTTTTTCAATCAAGCGGGGTTTTTCACGGACGATTTGAAAATCCACGAGGATGCCGACCTCTTGCTCCGGGGGTTGGAGCAGGGGTTTGAATTCGGCTTTTTGGATCAGCCGCTGGGGATCAAGCGCCAACTCAGCTCCGGGCTGTCTCAGGACGAGTTGGAATCTTACCTTGATGCCCGCGAGATTCATAAGATGAGCTGGCAAAGGAGCAAGCGACTCAAGCCCTATCTTCGCAAGGGCCTTCCGGAACTGGACCGGACCCTGGCCCGGATCTATTTTGAAAAGGGAGAGTTCCGGGCGGGAAGATTTTTTTTATGGGAAGCCCTTAAGTTCAAGCCCTGGTCGGTCCGGACCTTGTTGGTCTGGCTGATTTCTTTTTTGCCCTTCTCGCTTTCCGGCTCTTTGATTTACCGCGGCCTGCCGGTTTACAAGAAATGGAAATCAACGGGAGCGGAAAAGGGTCAGGGCTGAGCCTAATCCCGCCAGGATCAGGAGCGCGAAGAAGAAGAGGGAAAATTCCAGGCCGAAGAGCGGGATCAGGATCACCGAAGTCAGGACCGCGCCGAGGCTGCCGCCGAAATGGTCCCAGGCATTGATCCAGCCGGCGATAAGTCCGGTCCCGGCCCGGCTCCGGCGCGTGAATAAATACGCGGAAAGCGGGAAGCAGATTCCTGAAAAAAATGCCGTGGCGATCAATAAAACCAGGACGATACCCAGGGTGACCGGCCCGCCCAGGGGATGGTGGGACAGGGATCGGAGGACCGGGACGCAAAGGATCATCACCAGGGCTTCGGAAACAAGCGTTAGGGTCAGCCCCGCGATCGGCCAAAGCTGTAATTTAGATTGGAGCTTTTGGAAGGCGTATGCGCCCAGAGCCAGGCCGGCCATAAATCCCGAGATCAAAATCCCGATCAGGTTGAAGACATATCCGTAGCAGACCTGGAAGGCGAGCATCAACACCAGCTCGGAGCCGATCCCGGCCAGGCCGATGGCAAAGATGGAGATGATTGCCAAAGCCCTTTCTCCCTGCCAAAACCCCAGCAACAGGCTGAGCAGCAGGAACGCGGCCAGGCCGATCAGCAACGGCGGCTTGCCGATCTCAAGAATTTTCTTCATTGATCCGCGCCAATGCGGGTTGGCCTGCTCCAGCCAGAGCAGGGTGGAAAGATAGTAGCCGCGCGGTTTCAAATCAGTGTTGGCCGGCTGGTTTTGGAAACGGCGGATGGAACTCCGGATGGATCGCAAACGCTCCGGGCTGAGGTTGTCTTTGAGATAATATTCCCGCACAAACCTGGTCTCCACCCCGCGCCTCTTCAGCTCGGCCACAATCCGGTCCGGATTTTCCGTAAGCAGATCGCTCGATCGGCTCGCGACCAGGAAGTTCCGGCTCAGGGGCAGGAGCGCGATCTTCGGAAACACCGGCTCCAAGCTGGCCAGGGTATTGGCCAGGAGCGAGGCCTCGGCGTCGGAAAGGTAATTCCCGGAGATTCCAATCCCGAACCCCAGCACTCCTTTCGGGGTCAGCCGGTCCCGGACCAGCTCGAAAAAATCGCGGGTGTAATACCGGTTCAGGCCCGCGGTTTCCGGGTCGGGCAGATTGAGGATGATGGCGTCAAACCGCTCGCTGGTTTCGCGCAAAAATATCCGGGCGTCCTGGTGAAGGATCTGGAGCCGCGGATCCTTTTCCGCGGGTCCGAATTCGGGCAAATATTTCTCCTCCAGCACGGTCAATGCCGGATCAATTTGCAAGTAAACCAGCTCTTGCGCCGGGTGCTTGAAAATTTCTTTCAGCGCCGGGGTTAATCCTCCGCCGATCAGCAAAACCTTTTTCGGATTTTCAACCATCGCCAGCGGGAGGTGGATCGCCTGCTCAAACAACTCCGGGTTGGGAGAACTGAAAGCGGGCAAGCCGTCCAAAAAGAAATTGACCTGGCCCCCGGAACGAGTCACCGTGATGGTAGAGTATTTGCTCTCCTCTTCCATAACCACCTGCTGCCCCTGCCAGCGGGCTTCGGTAAGAATATTTTCCAGACGCCCGGAAAATGCCAGGAGCAATCCGAAAGCGATCAGGCCGGCGAAAAACATCGCGGTTTTTTTTCGGCCCTCCAGTCCGAGGGCTCCCGCGGCCCAGATCAGGGATCCGCAAATCACGACCTGGGCGAAGGCCGGGACCCGGCCGGCGAGAGCGAAGCTGAAGACGATCCCGGCCGCGGCCGCCCCGAGCGCTTCCCATAAATAAAGCCGGACCAGGTTGCTCACGCCCTCTTCCAGCATCCGGGCCGAGTAATTAAAGGCCGCGCCGAGCAAGAGGCAGGCGGGAGCGGAGATCAAAAAACCGGCCGCGATGATCCGGCCCAATCCCGGCATGGCCGCGGGATTGAACCGGAAAAGGTCTCGGGCCAGCCAGGTGGACGCGGCGCTGAGCAGGAACAGTATTGCGCAAAGAAAAAGTATTTTGGCAAAGGTTGATCCGGGGTTCCGGCTTTGGTCCGAGATCCGGCTGAAGAGAAAACCGCCCACCCCGGTCCAGAACATCCATCCGGCGAAAAGCGCTCCGATGGTTAGCTCATTTCCATAGAACACCGCGAGCAATCTCCGGATCAAAATCACCTGGGCCAGGAGCGACACCGCTCCATAAAGAAAGTATATCAGTCTGGCCCTGGCCCCGGCTTGGTCCATCCGTCCAGATATAGCGAACAAGTGCCGGGCCTGTCAAATCCGGAAAGGGCTTTGGAACTCTTGCCGGGCCGGGCTTGCCAGCCGTTGTTTTTTAAGTTATCTTCAGGGCGTTGCTGACTGACAGAATTCGCCGCTTCAGGCATAAGAAATTATTCCAGGCAAAGGGAGGATTCGGAAAATGGCGGATAAAACCAGCCCCTGGTATGTTCCGGAAGATCGTCCCTGGTTCAAGAAGGAATCGGGCTGGCCGGACGAGGTTCCGAAGAACCTGGATTTTCCCGGGATCAGCCTGGGGGAGATGCTGAAGGAATCCTCGCAAAAATATCCGGACCTGAACGCGATCTGGTTTCTGGGCGGGTTTATGAAATACCGGGAGCTGTTCGGATACGCAAGCTCGCTGGCCACCGCGCTGAGCAATCTGGGCCTGAAAAAGGGAGAGGTGGTGGCGTTGATGCTCCCCAACAGCTTCCAGTATGTGGTCTGCTTCTACGGCTGCCAGATGCTGGGAATAACCTGCACCGGAGTCAACCCCACTTACAAACCCGGGGAAGTTCAGCACCAGCTCAAGATGACCGGCGCGCGCGCCCTGATCACGCTGGACGCCTTATATCAGCCCTGCATCCAGCCGATCATCGGCAACACCGGAATCGGGATCGTGATCACCACCAACATCGGGGACCATCTCCCCTGGCTCAAGCGGACCCTGGGCAAGGCCCTGAAGAAAATACCGACCGGGGAGGTTCCGAAGGACGCCATCTCGTACCGGAAATTATTGGAAACCCCGGCCCGGGTTCCGGAGGTGAAGATTAACCCGGAAGAAGACATCGCCACTTTCATAATGACCGGGGGCACCACCGGGGTTCCCAAGGCGGCGATGCTGACTCATCTCAATTTGGTCGGCAATGTGATCCAGACCGCGGCCTGGCTTTATAAGATTCAAGCCGGGTCCTGCACCGTGGGCGTGCTCCCGCTTTTCCATAGTTTCGCGATGACCGGGGTGATGAACATTTCCTTGAAGGTGGGCGCCTGGATGATGCTGTTCCCGCGTCCGCCCGAGACCGAGGAGTTGGTGAAAACGGTGGCCGAGATCGCCCCGGACGGCGCCACCTTATATCCGGGCGCGGAGATTTTGTTCAAGCGACTGGCGGAATTTCCGGATTTGGAAAAGTATCAGGTCACCGGCAAATTCTCGCTTTGCGTTTCCGGGGCCGGGCCGTTGCATCGGCCGGTGCAGGAGGCCTTTGAACGAAGGACCGGGGGAAGATTGACCGAGGGATACGGCTTGACCGAGTCCAGCCCGGTGGTGAGCGCGGGTCCGTTCTGGGGGAAGCGGAAGATCGGCGCGATCGGGTTGCCCTTTCCGGGCACGGATTGGAAAATCCTGGAATCGGAGGGGGTGAAGGAAATGCCTTCCGGGGAGATGGGAGAAATCTGCGTGCACGGTCCGCAGGTGATGCAGGGATATTTGAACCAGCCGGAGGAAACCAAAGAAGTGCTGGCGGAGATTGAGGGCAAGATCTGGCTGCGCACCGGCGACATCGGTTATATGGACGAGGAAGGCTGGATTTACATCCGGGACCGCAAGAAGCAACTGATCAAGTATAAGGGCTACAGCATCTTCCCCAAAGAGATTGAAGAGCTGGTGGGGCAGCACCCCGCGGTGAGCGAAGTGGCGGCCGCGGGCATCCCGGACCCGGATACCGGGGAGGTGATCAAGGTCTGGGTGGTTCTGAGGCCGGAATACCAGGGCAAGATCAAGGAGCAGGAACTGATCAACTGGTCCAAGGATAATATGACCCATTACAAGGTGCCCCGGCTGGTGGAGTTCAAGTCGGATTTGCCCAAGAGTATGGTGGGCAAGGTTATGCGGCGGGAGTTGCAGGAAGCGGATCCGCTTTATCAGGAGCGGAAGAAGCAGGCGAAGAAATAATTGCGGCGCGCGCAGGCCGCCCCCTTCAGGGGTAGATGGCAATGAGGGGAATTGTAAAATTTATCCTGGCAATCATCCTGTTCCTGCTGGTCGCGGCCGGGGCCTCAGGGATCGTCGGATTTATATGGACCGAGCGGCATTTATTCACCGCGGAGCCGCTCCCGGTGTCGGCGTCGGAATTGGACCTCCCCCACCAGGCCAAACTGATCAAGCTGTTGCCTTTATCCGATTTTATCAAAGAGAACGGTTACCATCCTTCCCGCCAACTGGTCCTGACGGAAAAGGAAACCAACTGGCTGCTGAATTATTATTTCTCGCGGGAAAAACCCGGGAACAAGATAGAACTCAAGCTGGAGCAGAACCGAATTACCGGCAAATACAGCCGGAAGCTGAATGATCAAAAATACCAGAACCTGATGTTTGACGCGACCGTCCAATATCAGAATTGTATCATTCAGGTTGACCTGGAGCGGCTGCAACTAGGGGATTACCTGGTTCCCACCACCGTGCTCGGCCAGCTCGGATACCTGGCGGAATTCTATCTACAAAAGCAATATTGCTCTCCCCACGCCCGTGGTTTCACGATCAATGATCTTCAGGTCCGGCCGGATTCAGTTCAATTGACCCTGGTCCGGAAGCAGATGAAATCCGGTCTCTCCAGTAATTAAGGGTATCCCGCAAAGAGTTCCCGAGCGGTATTTCCGGCAGGAAACCCAGGGCGCGGATTTTGCGGATGCAAATATCCCTTCCCTTTTTAGGCTCGGGCCGGAACCTGGAACCGGAGATAATGATCTTGAGACAGGAGCGCTTGACGGTGGAGAGTTCAATCAGACGGTCCAGGAGTTCTCTAACCTGAACCTTGTTCCCGGACGACAGGTGATAGGTTTCCCCGGATTTTCCTTGCGCCATCAAAAGCAGACACCCTTTTGCCGCGTCTCGCACATCCAGGAAATCCCGGGCCGCGTCCAGGTTGCCTGCTTCAATCCGGGCCGGCCTTTTCCCGGCCTCAATCTCCGCGAGCGCGCGGGCGAACCCGCTTGCCACATAGTCCGGGCTTTGGCCCGGGCCGATCTGGTTTCCCGGCCGGGCCAGGACCAGGTCCAGCCTTCGGTTCCGATAATAGAAATTCGCGGCCTCTTCCATCATCAGCTTGCTCGCGGCGTAGGGGTTGGCAGGACTCGGCTCGCAGTTCTCGCTCAGACCTCCGGGGGTGTCCCCATAAACCTGGACCGTGCTGAGCAGAAGGGTCCGGCAAGGGGATTTCAGAGCGGAAACCGCTCCCAGAAGATTGATCGCGATTGAGACATTCTCCAAAAGGGATATGCCCGGCTCGCAAAAGGAATTCGCGCTGGAGCTGTAACCGGCCAGGTGATAGATTTGGGAAGGCCGTATTTCCCGGATCAGGGATTTAACCGATGAGGGATCGCGGAGATCAACCGGCAGGAATTTCACCGGCAGTTTGGGTTGGGGAAGGGTTTTCGCCGTGGCAATCACCGGTCCCGGTCCGGATTCCAGCAAGGCTCGGATCAAATGCCTTCCGATGAAGCCGGAGGCTCCGGTGACCAAGATGGCCATTAAATTCTCGGGGAGAAGCCGTTTCCGGCCTTCCGTTGTCGCTTAAGCAAGGCCAGATCCGAGTCCACCATTGCCCGGACCAGTTCCTCAAATTTCAGCTTCGGCTCCCAGCCCAGGACCCGTTTCGCCTTTCCGTAATTCCCCACCAGGTGATCCACCTCGGCCGGCCGGAA
>CAIYYW010000046.1 GCA_903930515.1 uncultured delta proteobacterium
ATCTGCCGATGCAAAGCGGGGACGACGAAATCCTTGCCCGAATGAAACGGCCATACCGGTCCCGGGATTTCCTGGCATTGTCCCAAACCCTTTTTGAAAAAATACCGGGCCTTGCTTTGGGCTTGGACCTGATCACGGGCTCCCCCGGAGAAGGCGAACCGCAGTTTCAAAATACCCTGGACCTGCTTGAACAAATTCCCTTTGCCTATCTCCATATCTTCCCCTTTTCCCCAAGGCCCGGAACCCCGGCCTCCCGGTTCCGGCCCAAGGTCCCGCAAAGGGTCAGCCAGGAACGATCCCGGGTCCTGGCGCGGCTGAGCCGGGATCGTAAAGAACAATATATCAAAGGTCAACTTGGCAAGAACCTGGAAATCGTGGTAGAAGATAGGGACGGCGACTGGGTTTTCGGCAGGAGCGAAAACTATCTTTTGCTCAAAGTCCGGTCCCGGGCCGGGATCCGGGAACGGGTCCGGGTCAGGTTGCTGGAATTAACAGGCCGGGAGCTGATCGGCGAGGAGATTTGAAATTGGAAGATGACTACCAAAAATTGGAGGCGCAAATCGGATACCGGTTCCGGAATCCGGAACTATTGAAACGCGCGCTCACCCACCGATCCTTTGCCTTTGAAAAATCGAGACGGCTCTGCGAGACCGGCGCTGACCTGTTCAAGGTCCATTACGAGCGTTTGGAATTCCTGGGAGACGCGGTGGTGGATTTGGTGATCGGGCATTTGTTGATGGAGGCCTTCCCGGAGGCCCTGGAGGGACAACTGAGCAAGCTCCGGGCGAGCCTGGTCAACATCAAGCAACTGTCGCGCCTGTCCAAAAATTTGGGGATCGGCGAATGGATCAGATTGGGCCGGGGAGAGGATGCCACCGGGGGCAGGAATAAGGCGTCCATCCTCTCGGACAGTTATGAGGCGGTTTGCGCCGCGGTTTATCTGGACGGCGGTTTTGAAAGCGTGTTCCAGATGATCAAGCGACATTTCCAGGAAATCATCTCCGGGATTGACCTGGGCCGGATGGAGGAAGACCATAAGACCCGGCTTCAGGAACTGATCCAGGCCGAGAACAAGCGCACCCCCAAATACCGGATGGTGGCCGAATTCGGGCCGGACCATGAGAAAAGTTTTGAAGTGGAAGTGCTGATCAATCAGATGCCGGTGGCGCGGGGAACCGGGCAAAGCAAGAAGGACGCCGAACAGGACGCGGCGAAGAAGGCTTTGGCGATCCTGGAAAATGAGGTTAATATAAATCACCATGGCTGACTTGGAAAACGCTTTTTGCATCTCCTGCGGGGAAGAGTCTCCGGTGGAAAAAGTTGACTTGGGAATGGAAGGCGACGAGTTGTATCGTTGCACTAATTGCGGGTCATACCTGGGCACCAGGAAAACGATGGAGGCCTTTGCGCAGGGACAGGAATCCAGTCAGGAAGGCCGCATCCCTCCCGGAGTGGTTCTGGAAACACCGGTTCCCGGAGATTTTCAGCCGGAAAATTCTTCCGTGTCCGAAGGGTTGATCCCGGAAATGCCGAAAGGGAGCGAGCCGGCCAGCAATTTCCCGGCCCAGCCCCAGGACGACATTATGACCCCGGAGCCGGGTCCGGAAAGGGCGGCTCCCAAGCTTGAGAGCATCATCCTGGCCGAGGACAGCGAGCTGGTCAGCCGGATTTTGAGAGAGATGATTGTGCGCAAGGGCTTAAGCGGGAGGGTGATCTCCTGCAAGAACGGATTTGAATTCGTGATCAGCTATTTAAAAAACCGGCGTGACCGGGTCCCGATCGGGATGATTATTTTGGATGTGATTATGCCGGTGCTCAACGGGATCAGCGCCGCGGTCGCGGTTCGGAGCTGGGAGAAAGCCTTAAAGCTGGATCCGATCCCGATTTTATTTTTCACGGGCAAGCGATGCGACGAGACCTTCAAGAGGGTCTTGCAATACAGCCGGCCGGCGATGTATGTCAACAAGGGCGCGAGCGAAGCCGCGGCCAGCCTGGAACAGCGGATCGAGAAAGTGATCAAACAGCTTTTGAAGGAAAGTTTCTAAGCCCTGCCCTGCCGTTTTTTTCCGGACCGTTCCAGGTTGAGCAGATACCTTTTCATATTGATCCCGCCCGGAGCGCTGAAGCCCCGGAGCGAGCCGTCCCGGCTGATCACCCGGTGGCAGGGGATAAATAACGGGAGCGGGTTATGCGCCAGGGCCTGCGCCACCGCCCGGACCGCCTTGGCATCCCCGCATTGCTCGGCCACCCATAAATAACTCCGGGTCTCTCCCGGCTTGATCGTGGCGATGATTTTCAGGACTTTCTTTTGGAACGCGGTCTGCGCTGAGAGGTCCAGTTCGGCGCCGGAACCGGGAGGAGTCCCCATCAAAGATCCGGACACAAAATCCGCGGCGTCCTTGACCATTGCCGGAGCCGGCCTGGAGCCCGGCTCGGCCCCGGGGTGTTGGTCGGAGATGTAGGAGATCATCCGTTCCCGGTTCCATCCCGGCAGGACCAGCCGGCAAATCCCTTTCTCGCCCGCGACCACGCCCGCCTCTCCCAGCGGGGTTGAAAAAATCCAGTATTGAATCATTGGGATCTCCATTGCCGGAAAATCCCTGATAGTTTTCTCGCCTCTTCCAGACCGAGAGCCCAGGCCAGGACCAAATACGACAAGGCCGAAACCGCGATCCCGGCTCCGAGCCAAATAATCTTTTCCGGCCGGATCCCGGATTCCAGCCAGATTCCCTGTTGGCTGACCCAGAGGGAAATTACGATCATGGGTATTGAGCACAAAAGGCATTTGCCCGCCTTGACCAGAATGGCACGGTCTAAAAATCCCGGCAGCTTCCTCTTCAAAAGAACCACATGGATGAAAAAGTTCACCACCGTGGCGATCGCGGTGGAAAGGCATACCCCGGCAAAACCGAGATGCTCGCGCAGGAAGGGGATGTTGGTCAAGAGAGCGCATCCGATCAGGTTCAGGGTCATGGAAATGGCGCTGCAAATCACCGGGGTGCGCGCGTCCTTCAGGGAATAATAGCTGGGAACCACCACCCGGATCCCCGCGCTGGCCCAGAGTCCGAGCGAGAAAAACAAGAGCGCCCGGGAAGTGGCGAGGTTATCCGCCAGGGAAAAGTTACTGCCCTGGTAAATCACGCTGATGATGGGCATCCGGAGCAGGGTCAGCCCCAGCAAGGAGGGGATGATCAGGAAAGCCAGGAATCCCAAACCGAAATTAAGCGAATCCGCCAGGCCCTTCATATCGTTGCGGGCGGCATGACGGCTGAAGTTGGGCAGGATCGCGGTCCCCAGGGCGATCCCGAAGATCGCGAGCGGGAGCTCCGCCAAGCGGTCCGCGTAATAGATATAAGACCTGCCGCCGGGAAAGCTGGAGACAAAAAAAGTATTGATGAAGACATTGAGCTGGTAAACCATCACGCCCACGATCGCCATTCCCATCAGCTTGCCCATTTTGAGCAGGCCCGGATGCTTGAGATCCAGATGGGGCCGGAAATGGAACCCGTATTTCCAGAGCGTGGGGATCTGGACTATCACCTGCAAGACCCCCCCGGCCAGGACCCCGATCACCAGGGACAATCCCGTGCTGGTGAGATGATAGCGCGAGTTGATGATCAACATACTCGCAATCATGGAGATGTTGAACAGGACCGGGCTGATCGCGGGCATGGTGAAATGCTTGAACGAGTTTAAAATCCCCATTGAGATTGCGACAAAACATAGGAAAATGGTGTAAGGAAAAATTTGCCTGGTCAATTGGGTCGCGATCGCCATCTTGCCGGGTTCTTGCTCAAAGCCGTGGGCGACCAGCCGGACCACCCAGGGCGCGAAAACCATGCCCAAGGCCGTGAACAAGAGCACAAAGATCAGCGCGGCCCAAAATGCCGTGTACGCCAGTTGCATCGCCGCGTGCTTGCCTTTTTTCTCCAGCTCCTCGGTGAAGACCGGGATGAAGCTGATGCTAAACCCGCCATCGCCGAGCAGCCTGGCCATGGTGGCCGGAAAGGTGAAGGCGACGAAAAAACAGTCGGCGATCACCCCGGCCGCGAAAATCCGGGCGATGATCATATCCCGGGCCAGCCCCAGGATGCGGCTCACCATGGTGAGTCCCCCGATCAGGGCGGTGCTCTTGGCTACTTCATGGTTCTCGCTCAATTCAGACGCCTCTTTCTTTTTTCGGAAACAGGATCCGATGGAGCTGAAGATTGAGCCGGGCCGGAATTTTGTCCCGGATCAGCCCCCGGGCCAGTTTTGCCGGGTCCAGCAGACCCGCGGCCGGGGAAAAATTCACGGTGCATCTCCGGTCCAACTCAAACTCGCGCATAATTTCCCTTGCCCAATGATAATCGTTCAGGCCGGTGAGCACAAATTTCAATTCGTCCGAAGGCTTCAAGCACTCCAGGTTCTGATACCGGTTCGCGCTGTCCTCGCCGCTTCCCGGAGTTTTCAAATCCATTATGATATGGGCCTCTTTCGGCACCGCTTCAATCGGCAGAGAGCCGTTGGTCTCAAGCAAGACCTGCCGGCCGGAGCGGATCAATTCCGAGATCAGTCTTAAAGAATCATCCTGCAACAGAGGTTCCCCGCCGGTGAGCAAAATTTTCCGGAAACCCTTGCGGGTGGAAATCCGGACCAAATCCTCAACGCTCCGCTTTCTCCCGCCCTTCCAGGCGTAACGGGTGTCGCAATAACCGCAACGCAGGTTGCATTGCGAAAGCCGGATCAAAAGAGCCGGCCAGCCCGAAAGCCCGGACTCGCCGACCAGCGCCGGATATATCTCCTTGACCAGCAGAGACAATTTTATGGCTCCGGGTTCGGGCCGGGCGCGGCCGTCCCGCCGGACTCCGGCTCCGGCGGCTGGCCCGGCCGCTGAAACTGTTCCACCGCCTTCAGATGGTCCGCGTAATGCGATGAAAAAAAATGAGAGCCGTCTCCCTTTGCGACAAAATAAAGATAGGGGACAGAGGCCGGCCAGAGCGCGGCGCGGAGGGAATCGTCTCCGGGATTGCAGATCGGCCCGGGCGGCAGACCGAGGTTCTTGTAGGTATTGTAAGGAGTCCACTTCTCCAGGTCGGACCTGGTGAGGTTCCCGTCGAAATTGGGCATCAGTCCGTAGATCACGGTCGGGTCCATATAGAGGCCCATATTTTTTTTCAGCCGGTTATAGATCACGGCACTGACCAAAGACCGCTCGTCCCCAAAACCGGTTTCCTTTTCAATGATTGAGGCGATGGTAACAATCTGGTGCCGGCTCATTCCCAGCTCCCGGGCACGGCCCTCAAATTCGGGGGTCCAGGATTCCTCAAAGCGCCTAACCATTGTCTTGATGATCAACTCCTCGCGGTCAAAGCGAAGGAATTGATAGGTGTCCGGGAATAAATATCCCTCCAGGCTGTCCGCGGGAATGCCCAGTTGCCTGATGAAAACCGGATCCTGGCAGAGGGCGAGAAAATGTTGGGGAGACCAGATCCGGTTCAGGTCGATCTGCTCGGCGATCTGCCAGATATTGAAACCCTCCACTGCCTTGAGCTTGTAGTATTTCTGCCGGCCCAGGATCAGGCTCTGAAGCACCTCCCGCATCGGCGTGCCCTTCATAAATTGATACTCGCCCTTTCGGACCCTGGTGTCGTCCCCCCGGAGCTTGGCGATCAGGATAAATAAACGCTCGTCCCCGATCACGCCCTGATCCTTGAGCTTCCTCGCGACCGCGGCTAATCCCTCTCCCGGGTTCACGATCACGGTTACGGTCTCGGCCGAACAGACCTGGCCGGAGCTCCGGTTGGATATTTTCACCTTGATATATAAAGCCCCCAGCCCGATCAGGACCAGGCTGACCAGCAGGGACAGGAGCACCAGCCAGAATAATAACTTCGGCTTCCTCAATAGAGATTCCTCCGCGATTCCAGAAAGCCTTGCAGGATAATGGACGCGGCCACCTGATCCCGGATCTGCTTCCGCTTGTTCCGGCTTAAATCCCCTTCCAGCAAAGACCGCTCAGCCGCGACCGTGCTCATCCGCTCGTCCCACAAATGGACCGGAAGCCCGAGCCGTTCCTGCAAGATTTTAGAGAAGGCCTCGGCGCGCTCCGCCTGTTTGCCCTTAAGCCCGCTGGTGCGGATGGGCAGGCCCACCACCAACTCCGTGACTCCGCTATCCTTGGCCAGCTTTTCTATTTCCCGGAGCAACTGCGCGTCATCATGGTATTCAATCTTGCCGATCGGGCTGGCGATGATCCCGGCCGGATCCGAGAGCGCCAGCCCCACCCGCTTCTCTCCCAGGTCAATCCCGAGAATCCTTCCCGCCATCACTCCCCGCTCATAAACTGCAGATACAGCTCGCGGTTCCGGGGGCCGTCAAATTCGCAGAAGAAAACACCCTGCCAGGTCCCCAGCGCCAGCCGTCCGCCCGTGATCGGGATCATCACGAAATTACCCGTCAGCGCGGTCTTGACATGAGCGTCCGCGTTTCCTTCAATGTGACGCCAGGCCCGCCGGTGAGGGAAATGCTCGGAAAGCGCCGTGGCGATATCCTCGGCCACGGTCGGGTCCGCATGCTCGTTGATAATCACTCCCGCGGTGGTGTGCGGGCAATATACCAGACAGATCCCCTCATTTAGGTCTTCCAGCGCCAGGATCTTCTGAACCTCCACGGTCACATCCACCATCGTGATCCTGGAAGTTGTTTTCACTCGAATCCGTTTCATCTCCCCTCCCTGGTTCCTGATTTCAATCCCCGGATCAGCTTCAGCCAATTTTCGGATGGAATGATTTTCCCCAGAACCGCCCGGGTCCGGGCGCCGGTGGCCGGGGTAACATTTCCGGCCTGTCCCAAAAGGCAAAGCGCGGCCAGGATCCCGAACCCGATCGGTTCCTTGGCCTGGGCCGGAATCCCCAGATCATCGCTTAAAATCATCTTCTTCTTCAAAGCCTGTTTCAACTCCCCGAGCAAAACCGGATTCCGGGAACCGCCTCCGGAGACAATTATTTCTTCCGCTTCCAAACCCCGGCCATTATCAAAATAGCACCGCGCAACCATTTCCGCCACTGCCCGCGATCCGCTCCGGATCAAATCCTTCCGATCCCGATCGCTCCTCACCCGGAGCCCTTTCAAAACCCGGTTCAACCATTCCCGGCTGAACTCCTCCCGGCCCGCGCTTTTGGGAGCAGGTTTTTTGAAAAAAGGATGCCGGAGAAAAGCCCCGACCCAGTCCGGTCTGGCCCGGCCGGACCCCGCCATTTTACCGTCCCGGTCAAATTTTTTCCGGCCCCGGGTGATGATTTCCGCCAATCCGTCCAAAAGCAGGTTGCACGGCCCGCAATCGCTGGCGCGGATCTTCCCCGGATCGGGGATTTTGGGAAGCAGGCTGAAATTGGCAATTCCTCCCAAATTTAAAATCATCCGGTTTTTTTTCGCCGAGAAAAAGAGCAGGTATTCCGGATAGGTCAACACCGGCGCGCCCTGTCCCCCGGCCGCGATCTCCCCGGGACGGAAATCCCCGACCGTGGTGATCCCGGTCCGGGCCGCGATCACGCTCGGCTCCGCAATTTGCAAAGTGGCCCGGATCCCAAAGCCGCGGATCTTTTCCAGGGTGGGAAAATGGCCGATGGTCTGGCCGTGGCTTCCGATCAGGTCAATTTGATCGGCCCGTAATTTATTCTCCCCCATCATCAGGAGCGCGCACTTTGCGAAGAATTCCCCGAGCAAAAAATTCAGGCGCGAAACCGATTCCAGGAACGGGGTATGCCCGGCCCGATCCAATTCTTTCCGCAGCCAAGCCGGATATTGATACTCGGAATGAGCCAGCAGCTTGATCCGGAGCGGCGCTTCCAAAACTCCGACCCGGAAAATCGCTCCGCTCACCCCGTCCCGGCTGGTGCCTGAATTCAG
>CAIYYW010000047.1 GCA_903930515.1 uncultured delta proteobacterium
ATGGCTGGACCCGCTCCTGGTGGATAAGGTTGTGGTCACGATGAGCGTGACGCCGACTTTGCCGGGCCAAAAGATTTCCGCGCAGCTTTTCTGGAACGACCGTCAAAACCGGAGCTTCACCGAGCGGATGAGCGTAATTTTTCCGGTGGAAGGGGATGGCCGGCCCCACCGCTACACGATCCCTTTGGCGGACAATCCGGACTTTGTTTTGCCCTTCCGCGAGATTGTTCAATTGCGGTTTGATCCGATGGACAGTCCTGGAAAGTTGACGCTGGATGATTTCCAAATCGTTCCCTTTCCGCGCGAGTAATTATTGACAACCAATCATCTGTTGGTTAGCTTAAATAACAAAAGGAATGGTCAAGGAGTTCAAAATGAATGAGAAGTTAAACCGAAGGGATTTTGTGCGCGCCTCCGCGCTGGGGATCACCGCGCTGAGTATGGGCTGGCCCAGGGACGGGATCACGCAAACGGCCGGAAACGATTTGGTGGTGATTGAAGGGGAAGTGGTGGCCGCGGCGAAGAAGGCGTTGGAGGCGCTGGGCGGGATCAAGCGGTTCGTTCAGCCCGGGATGAAGGTTCTGATCAAGCCCAACATCAGCTTTGCCCAGGGCCCGGAAAAGGGAGTGAACGCGGACCCGAAGTTGATCGCGGAGATCGCGCGCCAATGCGTGGAGGCCCAGGCCGGGGAGGTCCTGGTCACGGACTATTCTCTGTACCCGGCCCAAATTTGCCTGTGGCAGAACGGGGTGAAGCCGGAAATGGATAAGGTCAAGGGGGCGCGGCTCCAGTATTTGAGCGACGCGGATTTTTTCCAGGAAGTATCCATACCCAAGGGCAAAGACCTGAAAAAGGCCCGGGTGATGAAAAAGGCTTTGGAGGCGGACCTGATCATAAACATCCCTCGCGCCAAGACCCACAACGCGACCACCGTCACCCTTGGGCTGAAAAATATGATGGGGATTGTTTACGACCGGAAGCTCTGGCACTCGGACCATAGCCTGCACCAGGCCATCGCCGACTTTGCCACCTTGATCAAGCCCAGGCTCACGATCATTGACGCCAGCACGGTGATGGTGGACAAGGGTCCGGGCGGACCCGGCACCCTGGTCCCGCTCAAGCTGGTGGTGGCGGGAGTGAACCCGGTCGAGACCGACGGGCTGATGACCACACTCTCGGAGTGGTATGGCAAGAAATTTTCCCCGGCCGACATCAAGCATCTGAAGCTGGCGTCCGAGTTGGGCCTGGGCAGCGTGGACCCGTCCACCTACAAATACTCGCGGCTCAAGGCCTAGGGCCGACGCCATTTGTTCGCCTCTCCTGATCAAAGCCGCTCCCGAGGGAATGGTTTCGGCTGATTGAAACCATTTGCCCCTTGATTGGTCTAACCAAATGCAATCGGAGGGAGCGGATGAAAAAAATATTCAGGCGTTGGTCAAGGCCTGACCCATCAAATCATGGAGCAAGTCTCTCGACCCCTTGGACTGGGTGGGCCAAATAAATGCAAAGCGTTCTGGGATTTCTAGCGGCCATGCTAATTATAGTAGTGTTGCTGGTTGGGCCGATCTTGGCGGCGCTGATTATTTCAGTTCCGCTATATTTTTTATTCCGACTCATTCGTCTGAAGGAAAGCACGCCTTCCAGCCTTAAGGAACACCTGGCCAAGTGCAGCGACCCTGGTAAGGTTAAGCTGAAATCGCCAGCGACCAAAGCAGGCGCCATCCTGTTATTCGTGGTTTTTGCCTTGATGAATTTTGTCTGGTGCGGAAAAAATTTCAATTTCCAATTTGAAGGCTTGGGTCCTCCGCCGGTCGGGTATTTCGATCCTGACCAGCCGCAAGCCGCGATCCTGCTGGCGATGAGTGTGCTCGCGACCGGGCTTTTGTTGTTCAGCCCGCGCCGATATGCCTGCGCTTCGTGCGGCGTGAAATCAAAATTTTATTTGGGATCGCCGAAACAATTTATCGGCAAGGCGGGTTTGATGGCCTTGCTTGTGTTGCTGGTGGCTTTTCTGCACATTCTAAGTGTGGGCCTGCGCAAAGCCTCGTCCCAGGGAAGGACTCGCGAGGTTCGCTTCCTTGCGGTGGTCACTCACTGGAAAATCAACGAAGGGTCGCTCTGGGGCACGCCCTTGGTGACGGCGGTCCGGAACCGACACCGGCAAACGGCCCTGGCTTTGCTTGAGCACGGTGCCGACATCAACCTTTGTGCGACAGACCGCCGGTATGATAATTCGCCCTTGCGCGAGGCAATTGTTAACAATGATTTTGAAATGGTGAAGTTCCTGCTCCAACACGGCGCCAGCTTGCGGTTGGGGCCAGGCGATTGCCGGGAAACCCCGCTCGCCGTTGCGGCCGGCTCGATTGGTCCGGAGATGGTGTCGTTGCTTATCGCCAATGGCGCCAAGTCGGATGAAGAGGATGGTTGGGGGATCACGCCCCTGATGAAAATCGCGTCGAATGAGAGCAAGTATTTTTTGCCGGTGGCACGAGTTCTGATTGCGGCTGGCGCCAAGGTCAATGGTCACGATCATGAAGGAAACACCCCGCTGCATTTCACGGTCAAGGGTTATGAATGCAGAGAGGAAAATATCCGGTTCCTGCTCGAACACGGCGCCGACCCGGCCATCCGCAATGAAGATGGCAAGACCGCGCTTGATTACAGCTCGGAAAAGGACTGCCCGGCGGTCAACGATTTGCTCCAGAATCCCAGCGCCGCTTCCAACATCTTCACCGCGTCCGTCTTGGGCCGGCTCGAAGATGTGAAAAAATTGGTGGAGGCGAATCCGGAGCTGGTCCGGGCAAGGGACGAACACCAGCGCACTCCCTTGCATCTGGCCGCGATGAAAGGCCGATTGGAGGTCTGTGCGTTTCTGCTCGAACACGGCGCGGATTTCAACGCCACCGACGATGCCGAATATGGAAACCTCACTCCTTTACTGATTGCGGACGACCAGACCGCGCATTTCCTGCTCCAACTGCCGGCCGGGAAACAATTGCTCGATGCGGGGATCGTTAACCGTCTCTTCAGCCGGGCCATATTAAGCGATCTGCCTATGGTAATAGACGATCTCCTGGAACGGGGATTCAACCCTAACCAACTCCTGAACGAAACGAACCCAAAGGAACCGCCTCTGCAACTGGCGGCCTTCATGGGGAATTTAAAAATCGCGGAAAAACTCATCGCCCATGGCGCAAAGGTCAATGCCCGCGATCCGGAACGGGGCCTTAGCGCTTTGCACACGGCGGTGGATAGCAATTCGTGGGAAATGGCAAAATTCCTGCTCGACCATGGCGCTGATCCCAATGCCCGGGACAAATTAGGCAATTTCACGCCGTTACATTATGCGGTCCACAGTGGAACTGTCCAGATGGTCGGACTTCTGCTCGACCACGGCGCGGATGTGAATGCAGTAAACAGCCTCGGACAAACGCCGCTGGATCTGGCCGGCAATAGAAGTGATGTGACGGATTTGCTCGAAAAGCGCGGCGGGGGCCGCAAGCGAGAGAAATAGGTATATAATATTCAAACCATGAGCGGCATTGGCAAAAGGGGAGGGGCATGATGGCAAAAACCATCGGATGCGGGTTGCTGCTCCTCGGGGCGGTTTTGTCCTTGTCTTTTCTGGTGATCGAATTATCCCCAAGAAGCTTGCGGCAGTTTATCCCCAATGTCAATGTGGATTTTTCCGGACTGGAAGAGCCGGGCGACCTTGCCGGCATCTACTACGCCGATTATGGGCCGGCCCGAGAGAAATTGGTGCTGAAAAAAGATACCAACTATATCCAGGAACTCACCGCCAAGGGCGAGCAGCATCCGCAAATCGCAACAGGCCGCTGGCATTGGTATCGCGAGGAAAGTGGGCCGGGGTATGTGGAGTTGTCCGGAGATTATATTGATTTATGGGAGAAGATACATCGGTCATCTGATCAATTGAATGCTCATCCCCGTCCGGAACCTCCGGCTAAGCTTAATGATTTGTGGATTCGGAGTGTCTTGGGAATTGTGCACCTTGATCACCCCATTGATGATTCCCATCGGTTCAGCTACCGCAGGGAGTGGGGTTCCGGGGATGACCCCCAGGTCGAGCGCCAGTTCGGCGCAGCCAGCGCGCCTTGAACCACCATCTTGCCTCTCGCATCGTTTCATGATAACAATGAACCAATGCCCAAATCGGATATAACGCGGCCCACCTGGGCGCGGGCGATGATCGCGCTTTCCAATCCGAGGGATTGGACCAGGCGATGGAGGCGGCGGGTGTGGCTGCTGATCGGATTGGCGTTGGGCAATGTCATAGGGTTTGTCATTATTCTTTATCCGATATGGTTGTCAAGGTATAAGATGGCCCACGACCCGGCTTATAGACAGAACATAATGACGCAAAGACTTGCCGGAGCCTGGTACGCGGAAAACAACCAGTGGTCCCATGAAAAATTGACGCTGAAACCGGACGGGAGCTGCGTACAGGAGGTCACTTTTAAAAAAGGCCGGGGCAGCCAAACCGCGCGCGGGACTTGGGTCTACTGTCCGGACCAAGGCGTGAGCCGGGTGTGCTTGCGCGGAAATTTTATCCGCCCCGATCAAGCCTGGCCCAAGGCAGCGAGCCCGGCGCGGGCCGCTCCGGGCGACTCCCCCGAGCCGCCGGCGGAGGTTTTTTTCCTGAGATACGAATACGGCAATACTTACCTCGTCAAACCCGACAATTTACATCCCAACCTTGACAACGAGCTATTTTATAGCTATTACACAAATCCCCGTATCCACTGACCAATCGGTCTTTGTGGCAGCTTCCCATTGACAACCATTTGCCGCCTCCTTAATCTAACCATCATGCCATCGAATTCCACGGGCGACAGCCGGAAGAAGCGCGCCGCGTTCTTCGATGTTGATTACACCCTGCTTGCCGGCAGTTCAATGATGCTTTACGCCCGCTATATGCGCCAGGCCGGGGAATATCGTTTATGGGATCTCCTGTTTGGGATTTACTATCTGGCCAAATACAAAATGAACCTGCTGGATATGGACAAGGTGATCGCCAAGGCCGGCAGACGCTACCGGGGAATGTCCGAGGCTCATTTGTTGCAAGTGTGCGAGCGCTGGTTTGAGGATGAGGTCAGGCATTACCTTTTCCCGCAGGGGTTGGAGTTGATTGAGGATCACCGTAAGAACGGAGACCAGCTCTGCCTGCTCAGCGCGATCAGCATCTATTTGATGCTCCCGCTTTCGCGGCATCTCCGGATTGAAAATTATTTCTGCAACAGTATGAAGGTCGTTGACGGGGTTCTCACCGGCGAGATGAACTGGCCGCTCTGTTACGGCCGGAACAAGCTGGAATACGCGCGGCGCTTTGAGCGGGACAAAGGGATCAGCCTGAAGGATTGTTACTGCTATACCGACAGCATCACCGACTTGGAAACCATGGAGGGATTCGGATATCCGGTGGCGGTGAATCCGGATCCGCTGCTTCGGCGCGAGGCCAAAAAGCGGGGCTGGAAAATCGTGGACTTCAGGGAGCCGCCTCCGGCGAAGCGGAAACCGCGGTTGACGGTTAAAGGTCAACGGTAAACGGAAATTTCAAGCCGGGAGCAGCGCCCCGTTCACCGTGAACCGCGCCCCGCGTTCTCCGATCAAAGCCCCTTCAACTCGGACTTGATCTCCGAATTATCCGGAGCCAGTTGGGTCGCTTTTTCCAGATGCTCCCTCGCCTTATTCTTATCGCCCATTTTCTTATAGACCAGACCGAACAGGTAATGAAGTTCCGCGTCCTCCGGATAGACCGCCTCGGACTTCTGCAGATAGGTCAAGGCCTCCGGGTATTGCTGCTTCTCCAGGTAGGCTTTGGCCAAAGTCTTGGCCGCCAGCGCCACCCAGGGCGCCTGCCAGAATTTCTTGGCCACATCGCTTTTGGCAATCGTGAGTTTGAGCAATTCAAAGGCCTGATTTTCATAATCCTTGCGGCGGGCCTCGTCCATTTCTGTTTCCTGCTTGTTGAGATAGATCATCCCCATCGAGCAATAGGCCCCGATGTCGTTCGGAACCATCTGCTTATATTTTTCCAGGTTCTTGAGCGCCTCGTCATAGTTGCCCAGCTTCTGGGCCGCGCCGGCCAGGTTGAAATAAATTTTGGCCAAATCCGGGTTAAGCTTCTGTGCCTGGATCAATACCCGGGCCGCTTCCTTCGGGTCTTTGGACAGGAGCGAGCTCCCCTTGACATAAAAGTTCTCGGCGTTGTTCGGCTCGTACTTGATCGCGCTCTCCATCTGCCGCAACGCCCGGTCATCCTCCCGCCGGTGCCGGAACAAATCCGCCATCGCCCGGTATCCCGCGGCCAGTTGCGGGTTCAGCCGGAGAGACCGCTGCGCCAATTGATAGGCCTGTCCGAACTCTTCCTCGGTCAGGCTATAGCCCCTGAACATTGAGAGGGCTTCCGCCAGACCCGCCAAAGCCTCCGGGTATTCGTCCCACAGGTTTAGCGCCAACTGATACTCCTTGATCGCGTCTCCATATTTGTCCGGGTCGCAAGCAAGGAATAACCGGCGCGCCTTGAGATAGTGCTCCTCAGCCTGCTCCTTGAGCGGGTCATTCGCGCTTTCCACGCCACGCTTGCAGCCCGAGTCCAGGATCAAGAGCGTGAAAAGAACCATCGCCAACCATTTTGCTTTTTCCATCACGATCACCTATTTCCGAATTTATAATACCAAAATAACAAACATTTCCCCTTTTCGCAACTACGCGGGAAGCGAAAAAGGAGGAAAGAGGAAAGAGCAACCCTGCTTCGCTCCTTTGGCGCTGCGGAGCGGCCCGGTAAAATATATCAATAATTGTTCCTTGGAACGGATGAAAGCTTTAACAGGGTGTTGAAAAAGTTTTTTTAAGCAATAAGCGCGAAAAATCGTCTCCTCTCCCTTGATGGGAGAGGAACAAGGAGAGGGTGATTTGGGCCTTATTTCGCAAGGCTTTGCGGGCTTTGACTATGAGTAAATTTGAGGCGACCCTCTCC
>CAIYYW010000048.1 GCA_903930515.1 uncultured delta proteobacterium
CTTGGGTAAGTTCGCCGACAAACCATGCGTTGACGTCGGTCATTCTGTCCCAACTCCAGAAAATCAGTTTTTTGGCCTTGGGATTGATCATTTTCGCCATTTTAATAATCGAGGTCATCTGCACAAACACGCCCACCCCGGTGATGTTCCCTCCCGGGCTTTCCCATTTCCGGGCAACGCCCGACTGCACGGGAATGCAGTTCTCGGAAACGAAGCGGAATTTCGGATCGGTCAGTTTCAGGCTGATATTGACATCGGTGAAGGCTGCCGGACTGTTGACCGCGCAGATCAGGTCGTAACCGACCGAAACGCCGATGTGACTTTCGTTCGAGACCAGGGTGGGCACAGCTTTCGCAACCAAGTCTCCCTGCCCAAGCTGGCCGTAGTTATTGCCTCCCCAGCAATAAAGCTCTCCGGTCATCTTGATGGCGCAGCTATTGTTTCCGCCCATGTCAATTCTGGCCCAATCATCATCTTTGACCGAGTGGACCTGGGCTGGAGATTTTTGAATGTCGACAAAACCAATCCCCAATTCGCCTTCCATGTCGCCTCCCCAGCACCAGAGGGTGTGGTTCTTTTTCAGGGCGCAGGTGGAATAATAAGAGGCGGTCACTGAAGTCCAATTCTTTTCCAAACCCACTTTGATGGGCATGAGATGGTTCAAGGTATCACCCGTTCCGAGCTGGCCATAAGTATTATCACCCCAGCACCAGAGGGTGCCGTCGGTCCGGGTGGCGCAGGTGTGCTCCTTCCCGGTCGCGAAGTTTTTCCAACTCGTGGCCTTCCCTAACCGTTGGGGTAACATGGCGTCCACGGTAGAGCCGTTTCCAACCTGGCCGCTATCATTATACCCCCAGCACCAGAGGGTGCCGTCTTTCTTTCTGGCGCAGGTATGGAGGTAGGTGGTTGCCACTGCGGTGAACAGGGCGGTCTTGCCCACCCGGTAATGATCGGGAGTGTCGCCCGGCTGATTCACCCCGAGTTGTCCATTCCCATTATCTCCCCAGCAATACAAAGCTCCGGTGCCTTTCAGGGCGCAGGTATGCAGGCCGCCCACGGCCACCGCTTTCCAGGTGGACTTGTCCACCCGGGTAGGCATGGATGCGAGGGCGCCGGCATTATCAAAACCCAACTGCCCCCAAGGGTTATCCCCCCAGCAATAGAGCAGACCCTTGGTGGTGACCGCGCAGGCATGGGTCTTGCCCACGGAAACCTGCTTCCAGATCATCAGCGGCGGGCTGGCCTGGCTGATGGCCAGGGAAGAGTCCGGCCCCGCATTTCCCGCCGAAGCTCCGGGTTCATGATAGCCCCCGCATGCCATGATCAAAAAGATAATGGGAATAATCGCCAGAGAAACTAATCGGCTGCCCCTGGTCATTTTGCACTCCTTTTTGCGCCCTCGGTCAGCGCCAGGTTGGTGGTAATGATTTTAGGATAGCCCAGTTCCATAACAATTGCAAAAGCGATCTCAAATAAAACCGGCGCAGGCTTGAGACCCGCGCCGGCTGAGATGACGGTGGCTTGAGCGTCCTAGGGGGATTTGGCGGTGATAGCCTGGAAGTAAGTATGCCAGGCGGAACTGTCCGGGATCTGGCCATAGAGGTTGTCTCCCCAGCAATAGATTCCGCCGGTCTTGGTGGCGCAGACATGTTGCGAGCCGGCGGTAAGCAGGAGCCAATCGGTGTCGGTCCCCACCTGTTGGGGGGTGGGCACATTACTCATTTCGCCCGGTTTCGCCAGTTGACCATACCGATTGTCCCCCCAGCAGTAGATGGCGCCGGTGGATTTTTTGGCGCAACTGAAATAAGCGCCCAAGGCAATAGATGGAGACCAATTGGTGTCGGTTCCGGCCTGGACGAAAGTATTGCTGGCAGTGAGGGTGCCATCCCCGAGCTCGCCGAAATAATTGGAACCCCAGCACCAGATGGTGCCGTCAGTTTTTCTGGCGCAGGTATGGTTATAGCCAGCGGCGACCGAAACCCACAGGCCGGCCGTTCCCACCAGCACGGGTGATTTCTGGTCGGCGGTATTCCCGTTCCCCAGTTGCCCGACAAAATTTCTGCCCCAACAATAGATCGCCCCGCCCTTGATGGCGCAGCTGTGACTTCCGCCGGCGGCAACCTGCGAATATCCGGTAAGGATGCCCACCTGGGTCGGGACATTGCGGTTGGCGGTGGACCCATCGCCGAGTTGGCCGTATTCGTTTTGCCCCCAGCACCAGAGCGAGAAGTCGGACGATCGGATCGCGCAGGCATGGTAGTCGCCCAGATCGTACTGCATGTAGGCGGTGTCGCCGCTGACCGCGACCGGCGCATTATAGCTGCCGGCGACGCCATTGCCACACTGGCCATAAGAACCTTCTCCCGAGCAATAGAGCTTGGAGGAGTCATTTGCAAAACAACTGAACCCGAATCCCGAGGCGACCTGGCTCCAGTTTTGGCTGTCGTCGGTCAAGACAAAACTCCTCCGGTTGTCCATGTCCCCATTCCCCAGCGCACCCTCATTGTAGCCCGAGCAATAGGCATAGGTACTGACGGTGGCGCATGTGGTGTGGGAGCCGGCATGGATATTTGTGAAAGCCGCGGAATAAGCCAGGGTGGGAACCCGCTTTTGTCCGGGAAGACCATTCCCAACTTGTCCGAAATTGTTGCCGCCGGCACAGATGATGGACTTGTCGCCCTTGACCGCGCAGATCAGGTACACCCCCACTGAGATGGAGGAGTGAACCTCACTCGAGACCAGGGTGGGATTGGCCTGATAGGTTTGGTCTCCCTGCCCAAGCTGGCCAAAGTCATTGGTTTGCCAGCACCAGAGCGCGCCGGTGTTCTTGATCGCGCAGGTATTGAATCCGCCCATATCCAGTTTGACCCAGTCATTGTCTGTGACCGAAGTTACCTGAACCGGTGAAACTTTGACCCCTCCCCCGCCGCCCCAGCACCAAAGCGTGTGGTCTTTCTTGGGACCGCAGCTGCCAAAATCGGACACCGACACCGCGGTCCAATTTTTGGCCGCGGTCACTTTCCTGGGCGCATGTCGGTCCGCGGTATCGCCGACTCCGAGCTGTCCGTATTGGTTGGATCCCCAGCACCAGAGGGTGCCGTCGGTCCGGGTGGCGCAGCCATGATCCCGCCCGACCGAGATATCTTTCCAGTTGCCGGCCGTGCCGACCCGCACCGGAACCCGGGTATCATTGACAGTGCCATTGCCGACTTGTCCAAAACCATTATATCCCCAGCACCAGAGCGAGCCGTCTTTCTTGATGGCGCAGGTGGTGTAGAGTGCGCCTGCCACTTTAGTGAACAGGGCGGTTCCGCCCACCCGGTAAAGCTTGGGGATGCCGCCCGGTTTCTTGACCCCCAGTTGTCCCTCTGAATTCTCCCCCCAGCAGTACAACGCCCCGGTCCCTTGAATGGCGCAGGTATAAGAATAGCCTGTGGCAACGGCCTTCCAGGTGCTGACCTTGCCCACTTGGGTGGGTATGGAGATCAAGGCGCCGCTACTTACAAACCCCAGTTGACCCGAGCTATTCGCTCCCCAGCAATAGAGTTTGCCCTCGGTGCTGATGGCGCAGGCGTGATACCGCCCTGCGGACACCTGTTTCCAGATCGTAAGCGGAGGGTCCGCCTGGCTTATTGCCGTGGAAAGGTCCGGATTGGTGTTTTCCGCCGAGGCCCCGGGTTCATGATAGCCCCCGCAAGCCACAACCAAAAAGATGACGGGAATGATCGCCAGAGAAACCGATCTGCCACACCTTGCCATTTTTGTACTCCTTGTTTGCGCCCTCTCAGTCAGCGCTAGTTTGGTGATTATGATTTGAAAGCCTTAATAATTTCAGCATAGCGCAGTTCCATCACAATTGCAAAAACGAGTTCAAGGGTTAGAGCGCGGTTCCTTTCCACTTTCAAATGCGCCTGCGGTGAAAACTGGATTTGGAATTCGGAGTTCAGAATTCGGGAAGGCTTCTTAAAACACGACGACACCACGGACACGACGGAATTCGGAATTCGGAGTTCGTTTTGGCAATTCGGGGGCAGGTCTTCATTTGTAGTTTAAGAGTTTACGAGTTGAGCGCAGATCCGCCTGGGAGCGGGATGTCAGCGCCACGAATCTATCGCGGCTAAAGTCGCCCGCACAGAAAGGTATCGCGCCTACCAATCAGGCTTGTCTGCGACTGACTTTCACCGTTGCCGGTTGCGCTTTGCTTTTGCATTGCGCTGGATTTGCTTTTTTTTTGGAACCGTGATAAGGTTCCGGCTGGTAAGGCAAAGCCTTAACCCAAACAATCCGCTTTCGCTCTTGCTTTAGGCGGGACGGCGGAGTAGGAGGATAGATGGAGAAGAAGGAAATCGGAAAGGTGACTCATTATTTTGGCAAGGCGGGAGCGGCTACCATTCGGCTGACGGATGCGCTTAAGGTTGGGGACAAGATTTCCGTAGAGGGTGCTCATACCAATTTTGAGCAGGTGATAGAAAGTATGCAGATTGGGCAACAGGTCCTAACGGAGGGCAAGGCCGGGGATGAAGTAGGGATCAAGATTAAGGAAAAGGTCCGGGAGGGGGACACTATTTACAAAGAGATTGAATAGGAGATGAAATCCATGGTTCTAAGGCAAAATTTTAACATTTGGGTTAGTCAAGTTTTGCTTTAGAAATCAATGATTAAGTATACGGATTGAAGGTTAAGTCTGAGGTTTTATGGGGCTGATTTTGAAACCGAAAGGATGTAAAATGCATCTAAAAGGCGGATTAAAGGGATAATTTGAATGGCCAAGAATATTAATAAGATGAAGATAAGCGAAGAAGAGCGGATCCCGCGGGAGATGCCGGAGCTTCTGGAGGCGGCGATGTCCGGGGTCCAGAAGAAGAAGGTGCCGGTGCGGGAGCTTCCGGAAGATGTCAAGCCTAGTTATTACAAACAGAAGCCGCTTTCGGATCTGCTGGCGCTTTACCTTCAGGAGATGGATGAGCGGAGCCTGTTCACTCCGCAAGAGGAAGTTGAGAACGCCCGTGAGGTCCAGGAGACTCGGGATGAACTTTGGGCGCGGGTAATGAGTCTGCCGTTTGTGGAAAAGAAGAGGTACCCGGAATTTTCGGATCTGCTGGTTCGGGAAGTGCTGGAACTGCTCAAGGCCTGGTTGTTTGACCTCCAGCATAAACGCCGGAGCGAATGGTCGGTCCGGAAGGAAAGCCGGTTAAGCAGACGGAAGATGCGAGTGGCGTTCCATAATATCCAGGAGTTGAAAGAACGCCTGGATCATAAGCGGAACGATTTTGTGGAGGCCAACCTCCGGCTGGTGGTTAAGATCGCGAACCGTTACCGGAACCAGGCGGTGGCCCTTTCGGATTTGATCCAGGAAGGCAATTTGGGCCTGATCCGGGCGGTGGAGAAATTTGACTGGAAGCGCGGGTTTAAGTTCAGCAGTTATGCCACCTGGTGGATTCATCAGGCGATCATCCGGGCCTTGGCCGAGAAGAGCAAGCTGATCAAGGTGCCGGTATATCTGACCGAAAAGATCCGGAGGCTGGACCGGACCTGCCGCCAGCTCGCGCAGCAGCTTGAGAAAGACCCGAGCCTGGAGGAGTTGTCGGAGAAGCTGGGGATGGATTCAGACGAAATCCTGAACCTGCTCCGGATCGGCAAGGAGCCGATTTCGCTGGAAGGACAGGTCGGGGATATGCAAGAGGTTTCCATCGGAGATATGATTGAAGACAAAACCATCCTGCGCGCGGACGAGCATACCGCGCAGCGGGATTTGATTGAGCAACTGGAAGACTCGCTCAAACTTTTGTCTCCGCGCGAGGAGCAGGTTCTCCGGCTCAGATACGGCCTGGGCGGGGGCGAGATCAAGACCCTGGAGGAGATCGGATCAATGTTCGGGGTATCCCGCGAGCGGGTGCGCCAGATCGAGCAAAAGGGCTTGCGCAAGCTCCGCCATCCGGCCCGTTCCAAATCGCTCCGCAGTTTCTTCCGCAATTAACCCACTTTCCTTGGTTCCACTCGCGAGCTTATCTTGGGGATACAACATAGAAAAATGAAAACGAAAACGGCAATGGTTTTCTGGAGCTGGCGGTGAAAAATATCCGGGGCGAAAAGGTCAACCTGGAGCAGACCGCGATCAAAGGCGGTCTTTCCACCAAGGAACAAATCAATCAGCCTTGAAGAACCCGGTAAATATGAGGGCTTCCAAATTTTGGGCGCGATTCGGATTCTTGCTCTGGGGAATCCGGATGATGGATGTGATGTTCTTCCTGGCTTTCCCGGCGGTCGGGATTTTTCTGACGATCCCTGATTTTTCCGGGCCGAATCTCAAACGGGCTTCCCTCTTCCTGGTTTACTATGTCCTGTTCTGGACTCAAGTGTTTATCTATAACGACCTGCAGGATGCGCTTTCAATCACCGAAGAGCCCCGGCTCAGAAACCATCACGCCCTCAAGCATCCGGAGCTGGTTGGAAGGAAAGCCGTATTTGTCATCTGCCTTGCGCTTACCATCTTAAGCCTGATTGGATTTTTCCTCGTTACCCAAAAAATCTTCTGGCTCGGCCTCGTCTTATGGGCGCTCACCTGGCTCTATTCCTATCACCCGCAAAGCTTCAAGCGCCATTCCTGGCGCGCGGAATTGGCGCATCTGATCTGGGGCGAACTTTGCTTTTTGCAGGGGTGGCTGGTGTTTTCCAATTGGAACCCCAAAAGCGTTCTGCTCGGAATCTTCTTCGGCCTGATCCTGAGCTCGGGCAATCTCGCCAACGGGGTCGAACATTTTGAGCAAGACCTGAAAGGAGGGTATTGCACCACCGCGATCAAATTCGGCCGGGCCGCGACTTTCAATTTGTCCCGTTATGTTTTCTTCCTCTCCTCGGGGTACCTGATCTTGATCAGCCTGGTTATGGATTTGCCCCGCTGGTTCGGGATCTGCGGGCTGGTCCTGGCTTTATTCTGGATCTCAAATTATTTTCTTCTGGATACGCAAAAAGGAATATCCCGGATTAAATCTTACCGCGCTTCCTATCGTATCTTGTATGGCGCTTTGATTCTGGTGATGATGATCATTTTGGGCCTTCAGAAATTATGAGTGAAAGAGGAAAATTGTTCGTAGTCGCCACCCCGATCGGGAACCTGGAGGATTTCAGCGCCCGGGGCAAAATAACCTTGGAACAGGCGGACCTGATCTTATGCGAGGATACCCGGCGGACCCGGAATTTGCTGTCGCATTTCGGAATCCGGAATCGCGTTGAGAGTTTCCATCAGCATAATCAGGCCGAAAAGATTCCGGAAATCCTGGCTGGGCTGGACCAGGGGAATAAAATCGCCCTCGCCACTGACGCCGGAACCCCGACCGTATCGGACCCGGGCGCGAAGTTGATCCGGGCCGCGCTTGAAGCCGGAATCAAAATCGTTCCCATCCCCGGTCCCAGCGCGATCACCACCGCCCTCTCCGCCTCCGGCTTCAACTCCGACCGATTCCTGTTCCTGGGATTTTTGCCGGCCAAAAGTTCGGAGCGTAAAAAAATCCTGGAAAAATATCAGTCCTTTTCGGAAACCATCGTCATCTTTGAAGCGCCGCACCGGATCCGAAAAACCATCGGGGATCTCCTGGAAATCCTGGGTGACCGCGAAGCCTGCCTCTGCCGCGAGCTGACCAAGGTCTTTGAAGAAATCAAACCCGCCTCCCTGAGCCGGCTCGCCAATGACCTGCAGAACCAAAATCCCAAAGGCGAGATCACCTTGATTCTGGCAGGGGCTGATCTGAGTAAAAACATTTATCGCAATGAGTTGGACCGGGACCTTGAAGATTTAATTGAAGCGATGCTTAAAGAGGGGAAAACGAGCAAGGAGATCATTTCCGCCATATCCGGTTCCAGCAATTTTGACCCGGAATCAGATTTACCGGTTGGTTTTGGAGATCAAATCCGGCCCCGGGAATCAATGAACCAGCTTCTGATATATTTCCAAAAGCTCCCGGCAGTTCCGTCCGATGGTTTTGACCTCGGGGATGCAAGCTTTCAGGCTGGTTAAGCGATCGGGATGTTTGAGCAGGTCCCGGATTTTTTCCGCCAAGTCAGAGGGATGGTTCGGCTCAAATAAAATCCCTCCCCTGCCCTCCTGAACCAATTCGGCCATTCCGCCCAGGTTGCCTGCGAGCACCGGGACTTTGGCCAAAAAAGCTTCGTGGATGGTGAGCGGGGAGTTTTCATACCAGAGGCTGGGCACGACCAGGACATCAATTTGACCGAGCGCCTCTGAAATCCGGTCGTTTTTAATCTTTCCCATCCACTTGATCCTTTGGTCCCTGCCCGCGATTTTTTTCAGCATCCGCACATAGCCGGGAAAATCTTTTTCCTCCCCGAAAATCCGCAACTCCAGGTTTTGGTCCGGGATCATTCTGATGGCTTTGAGCAAAAGGTGGACCCCCTTGTGCCTCACCAAAGTCCCGATGAAGCCCAGGCTGAGCGAGGAGCGGGAAACCATTGCCGAGGGACGATCCGGTTGGAATTTTTCCGCTTCAAAACCGTAATCCGAGTAAATGATTTTTTCTCTTGGAGCCATTCCGCTCTTGATCATCATCTCCATCAAGAATCTGCTCGGAGCGATCAGGAGGGAAAGCTGGTCCACCGTTTTCCTGATCGCCTCCCATCGCTCTTTCAGAAGCGCCTGTCGTTGTTCCAACTCGGCCTTTTTCCCGATTTTTTCTCGGAGCCAGTCCACCCAGCCGGGCGGAAGCTGGCGCTTAAGTTTATGCGCATACGCCAGGCCGGATTCGGCCAACCGATAAACGCCCGCTTTCTCCGCGGAAGCCTCACCGGGATAAAAAGCGGAAAAGGAATGAGGACAATTCGCGCAGGCCTTCTCCAGGTCTTCGCCCGGACAGACCTGATCCTCGGGCCGGAGCATTATGATCGCCGGGCAGATCATCCAATAATCCGCCAGGGTCAGGACCGACGGAATTTTTCTTTGACCGGCTTCGCTGACGAACCCGCTGGACAGCCGGAGCAGGTGCTGGAAATGAACGAGGTCGGGCTTGAGTTCGTCCAAGACCCTTCCGAAAACCTGGTCAAACTCCGGCCGGGAATATCCGGATTTGAAATCAATCGCTCCCGGATGATAAAGCCGAAAAACCTTGACGCCCTCATCCTCGTCGGTTTTCAGGTTGAATCCGGGCTGGGATTGATCTTCGCTGGTGAAAATAAAAACCTGGTGGCCTTGCCGCTGGAATTCCCTGGCCAGCGCCCGCGTATAAAGCTCGGTGCCTGCCTGGTGGCGGGGAAGGTAGTAATGGACCGCGAACAAAATCCGCATCAGTTTCCCTTGAACAGGCGGGAATAAATCCGGTATCCGAGCGAGCCTTTGACCTTCTGATGAAAATCCTCCAGCTCGGAAATATACGCCTTTAGATGTTTGATCTCATCGTCTTTATCTTTGGACGCTTCTTCCAGGCCGGAAATCCTTTGCAACACCCTTCGGGCTTCTCCGGCCCGAAACGATTCCAGCCACAATTTCAGCTTCTCGTATTCCGGCTCCGGGTCCATCTGCTTTTTCTCCAGAAAATCCCGGAGCGCCTCCGGTTTTTCCCGCAGCCGCTTCCGGCTCGCGACAATCAAATATCGGTAAGCCGGCTCGGCCAAATCTTTCCAGAACCAATGTTTATTATAAAACTGGCTCAGCTCCCGCCTCACTGCCATCGCGGATGGGAAGGCCTCGAAATAATAATATGCCATCACCATCAGGAACCAGCGCTCCAATTGACCGTTGGGAAGGATCACCGTGTCAAAGCCGGCCTTGACCAGCTCGGCCTCGGTCTCGGCTAAAACCGGAGCCGGAAACTCCAGATGCTCTTTCAAATATTTATGCTCGTACCCGAGCCAGTCCTTGATGAAATCAAAAACCATTCGCTCCGCTTCCCGCGCCAGCGCGTATTGGAACGGCGCCGAGATCAGAACCATTTCCGAGCTTGTCCGCGCCATCTCCTGGATCGCGGCCGGCCGGGCCTGGGGCCGGAGATGCTCCAGGAAATCGGTTGCCAGCACCACCGGAAAAGACCGGTCCGGGAACGGGAGCGTTTCCGCTCCGGCCAGGATATCCAGGCTCTCTCCCTCGCTGAACAGGTCCGAAACCATCACCTGGTCCTGGTCCAGGAATTTTCTGGCCAATCCCCGCAAGCCCCCCACCTCCAGGACTTCAAATTGTTCTCCCGGATTCCGGACCCGGTCCAACACTTCAGCCACCAGACGGTATCGCTGGTATTGGTCAAACGGATGCTTCAGCAGTTCCTGATCCAGGTATTTACTCATCTGCTTTTTATCACCCGGGCCGGGATTCCGCCCGCGATGACTTTTTCCGGAATATTCTCCAGCACCACGCTTCCCGCCCCGATCACCGATCCCTTCCCGATCCTGACCCCCGGAAGCACCATTGCTCCCGCGCCGATCCAGACATCGTCCCCGATTTCAATCGGAGCGCTTTTTTGCTCCTGATCCTGGTGCGCGGCTCCCGGCTCGATCCCGTGGTTCGCGCCGATGATCGCCGCGGCCGGCCCCAGGCTCACCTGGTTCCCGATCCGGATCGCCGCGTCCACCGCCCGGATATTGCAAAAACTGCCCGCCACAAAATCATCCCCGATCTCAATCTTCTCAAACCCGGTGAATACCACCAGCGGCTCCACCCGCGGATTCTTGCCCACTTTCATCCCGCGCTCAATCCCGTATTCCATTGAATGATGATGAAAAAATCCCGCCCACCGGATCAGGACATTTTCCAACTCCGCCAGCTCCGGGCTGGCCTTGCGCTCCTTCACCTGACAATAGAGCCGGTCCAGCTCCGGGTCGTCCATCAGCCTTTTGAAGAATTTTATTTTATCCAGGATGCCCATCGCTCACTCCCTGAACCAAATGCGGCCGGGACCATAATGCCACACAGTATTCATTCCCATTGTCCGTCATGGTCTCCAGCGTGAGTTCCACCCGCTTCTCTCCGAACCGCGCCAGGTCAACCTCAAAATCCATCCATCTCCGCTCCTCTTGATTATGCTTCGGGTCAATATATTTTGAAAATACCGTCTGCTCTTTCCCGAATCTGGTCTTGACCTTGACCAGATACCAGCACCCGGCTCCGGGCTGGTCCCAGACATCCAGGGAAAAACTGGCGCCGAATCTGAGCCTGGTGCCTTTTTTTAATTTCAGCTTCCAGCTCACCCGGCTGGGCGGATGAATCAAAATGCTCAAGCGGTCCTCGCCCAGAATCCGCACCAGCCAGAGCAGGACATATTTTTTATCAAGGGTTTCAATTCTTGCCTGCTCAAACTCCGCGGACAGATCCCAATATCCTTTTTTTGCCTTCTTCGCCTCCCAGAGCCAGCCCAGCGCGAGAAAATCATTATAAATTTCTTTCAGACGGTCGCGGGAAATCCCGGGCAAATTTAATCTCGGCTGGGGAAGACAAATCGCGGTGGCCTCTCCTTCCGGAATCAATCCCTTTTTTATGCATACATCATAAAGCGGAGTGGAGGGAAAGGGTTGAAACACCGACAAATTGAGATGGCTGGGAAAAAGTCTTTGATTGAACAGGATGGTTTTCCGGATCGTCTCTTCCGTGTCCCCGGGCACCCCGATCATATTGTGGGCCGAGGTTTCTATCCCCAGCTCATCGCACCATTGGAACAGCTCTATGATCTTCTCGTCCGACATCCTGCGGTTTAGGATCTCCCTCCGGATCCGCTCGTCCCCCGATTCCACCCCGACCAGAATGGAATACAGGCCGGTCTCCCGCAGGAGCTTGAGCGTCTCGTAATCAACCGTGCCCACCCGGATATAAACCTGGAAGGGAGTGGAGAAGAGCGTTTGATACTCCCGGCAAAATGCCCGGGTCCATTTCTTGTCCGCGGTGAAAACCTCGTCCATAAAAACAATGCGCTTGATCTCCGGACGGCGCTTGAGCGCCCGCTCAAATTCCGCAATCACTTCTTCCACCGAGCGATGCCGGTGCCAGTTTTTCACTCCCCCGGCCAGCTTGGTCAGGACCGTGTTGCAGCAAAAACTGCAGGCAAACGGACAGCCCCGGCTCGCCATCATCGTGAACTGGCCGTTGTTTTCCCGCATCAGCCGCTCTTCATCAAACAACTCGCGGTCCGGGGGAGGAAGCTGATCCAGATTGATCGCCGGACGGACCGGGTTTGATTTGATCTCATCCCCTTCCCGCCACCAGATATTCATTATCCCGCGCCAATCCCTTCCTCCTTGCAAGGCGTCCGCCAGCTCCAAAAGCGGATACTCGCCCTCGCCCCGGATCAAAAAATCAAAAATGCCTTCCGCCATCACCGCCTCCGGCGCGATGGTGGCGTGTATCCCGCCGATCACCAGCGGAATCTTCAGCGATTCCTTGAACGCTTTTGCGTACCGGCGCGTGAATTGGTATTGCAGGGTGCCGGACGAGAATCCGATCAATGCCGGTTTCATCCGCCGGATTTGCTCCACCACCTCCGCTTCCGGGAGCTCCCGATTGATGTAGAGCAATTCCACCTGGTGGCCGCCCTGCTTCAGTACCGCGCTGATCCAGGCCAGGCCGTGCTGGTAATGGTAAAACATGGTGGTATGTATATCTAAATAGACCAAAGCGATCTTCATTATTCCCTCCCCAGATATAGCCCGAGGCAATCCCCGCAGAATTCCGAGAAACCTTTGCTTTGCATTTCCTCCCGAAAGGAAACCGCCTCCGGCCCCTCCCAGATTTCCCGCAGGGTCTTTTCCAAAATATTGCCCAACACAACCGTGGTCGGCCTCCGCAATTCTTTTTTCCGGTTGATCAGCAGAACCGGATACCCGAGCGCGCAACAGGGACACACATCCCCGACCGCCTTGATCAAAAGGTTTTCCAGAGGGAACACGCCGCAGCCGCCCTTGGCCTCGGGGTAAATTTTCTCCGGCCGGATCAGTTCCATTTGCCCTTTCAATTTCCGTTCCAGATCTTCCACCCGCTCCCGCAACTCCTGATCCGGAAAATCCGTTCCGTAATAGCCGGAATAGGTCAACTCGTTCAATTCCGGCTCGCTGAACACCCCGGTCATCTGCTGGAGAATGATTCCCTCAACCCCCAGTCCCTTCATCTTTCCGGCAAAAGCGGACAGCTCGCTCAGCCGGCTTTTGCCAAGCAGGAAGCTCGCGTAAATCTTGGGCTTGCGGCTGCCGAGCATCCTTTTCCGCAAAACCAGGTTCTTGATCGCCAGTTCCAACTCCTCCCAATGCTCGCCCCGGACCTTACGATAGCTGTATTCATTCGCGGCGTCCACCGAGAAACAAATACTGTCAACCTGGTTTTCCAAAATCTCCTCAATCTTGAACTTATCCAGCAGGATGCCGTTGGTGGTAAAAATCAATTGACCGGAAAAATTACCCCGGATCTTTTTCAGGAACCAGCCGAATTCCGGATGCAACAACGGCTCGCCCCAGCCGGTCAGGTCAATACTCTGAAGATATTTCAACTCGGATAATATTTTCCCCAGCGCCCCCGCGGACATAAATTTGTCTTTGCCCGCGCCGATGTAGGTCTTGCGGGAACAGCGGTGGCAGTTCAGGTTGCAGGCGCTGGAAAGCTCCAGGTTGATCCCGGTCAGCTTGATCGGACCCTGGCCGATGCCTTTTCCGATCAGATCATTTGCGCCGGAATCGGACATCAAAATCCTCCGCGCAAAAATTCCGGGACCGACAGCGAATCGCCCAGGGAGCAGGACAACATACATTCCGGGCATAACTCCCGCTCCACCCTTTGCCGCAACTCCATCGCCTCTTTGCTCTTCCAGAAAATCTCCGGCGGATCAGAGATAAAATTCACCCGCTTCCATTCCGAGCAGAGCGGGCAGGGAATCCAGGATCCGTCCGCGTCAATCGCCAGGGTGGAATACAAACTCAGGCATCTCCGGTCCCGCTTCTGTCCCGAAAGCACCGCCAGCATCCTCCGGTATTGATAGCTGAGCGCAGCGCCCGATTGCGGGATCAACCTTTTTAGAAATATTATCACCTGTTCTTTCTCAGCCTGGTCCAAGGCCAGCTCCCCGGCCCGGTCCTGGTTGCAATAATACTGATCCGTGATTTCCACCATATTGAAAGTCAGGCTCGATCCCTGATCCTGCGCAAATTTCCTGATCTCCTCCAATTGATCCACATTCTGCTTCTGGATCACGCAATTAAACCCCAGCTCTATCTTCCGGGCCGGATACCTCTTCTTTAGACCGTTTATTCCCTTCACAGTTTCAGAAAGCGCCGCAAACGCCCCCACTCTCCCGCGAATCCGATCCTCCACCTCCCCGATCCCGTCCAGCGACAAATGAACAAACAACCCCTGCCGGGTAGGATCCAGTTCGGAAAGGATTTCTTCCAACCGGGCAAGAATCCGTTCGGTCGCGAACCCGTTGCTGGCGATCCCTAAAACCCGCATTCCCGGAAGCGAGTCCCGGAAAACCGCGGCCAGCTCTTTCAAGTCCTTGCGCATACTCGGCTCTCCGCCGGTGAGCCAGGCCGTGTCAATTTTGCGGAAAAATTTCCGCTGAATTATTTTCTTCAGGTCAACCGGCGCAAGCTCCTTCTGCTTTTCCGCCTCCCAGATCCCGCAATGCCGGCAGGCCAGGTCGCAGCGCAAGGTGGGGTTGTAGATCAAATACCTGGGCAACGGTATGAACAGACGGCCGGCCAGGTAATAAAATGTCAACCGTTCCAGGTTATTCATTTTATCCCAACCAGCCTTTCAAATTCTTGGTTCTCAAATAAATATCCGCATTCCAGGCAGTCACAAAGCCCGGGCGGACCCTGCTCCGAAATCCTGAGCATCCGCTCCCGGATTTCCTGGGCGGCCGGCGAAGTCCAGATCCGATAAAAAGATTGCTCGCGCAAATTCCCCAGGACCGTCTCGCAGTTGCAACAGGGACGGACCGAGCCGTCCGGCCAGACCATCGCGAAGCTGTATCCGGAATAGCATCTCCCTTTCTGATAAATATTTCCGGCGCGGAGTTTTCCCAAATGCCCGGGCTGGCCGGTGAACCCGAGATAGATTCCCTTTTCCCGGGCCAAAGGCTGCCAGTGCGCAAGCTCATTCAGGAAATCCTGAAACTCCTTTTCGCCGAGCGCGAATCCTTTCGGTTCCTCTTTCGGAAACGGAAAATCCATCAAGGCCAGATAACTCACCGCTTCCGCGCCGGAATCAATCCCGAACCTGAGCAGTTGTTCCACTTCCCGGAAATTGCGCCGGTTTAAGACCGCGGTGAGAGAAAGATAGGGCTTGGCCAAAGATTTTTGATCGCGCAGTTTCCGGATCAACTTGATCCCGTTCCTGATCTTTTCCAGGTTGGAGCCGGATACCCCGCTCTGGTCTTGGAAGCTGGATTCGGTCCCGGCATTGACGCTGATGGAAATGCGGTCCAGGCCCGAAGACGCGAGCGCCGCCGCGAAATTTTCCAGCAAAATGCCATTGGTCACCAGCGCGAGTTCTGCCTGGGGAAAACCTCTCCGGAGCAAAAAGATCATCGCCATAATCCGCTTGTGCAGGAGCGGCTCTCCGCCGGTGATGTGGATTCGCTTCAATCCGCCCAGCCGATACAGGTCATCCACCATTCGGTCGAACACTCCGAAATTGAGGTCCGCCTCCTCCCGCATCCATCTCGGCGCGAATTTTTCCCGCGTCTCTATGCTCACCGCCTGGGTCGGACAGAAGATACAGCGCTCGTTGCAGCGGGTGGTCGGAAGGATTTGCAAATCCAGCGGCCCGGATATGGCCCTGCCCTCGCGGATGGATTTCCGCAGATTTTCTATGCTTCCTTTACTGAGCAACTTCAGCCTCGCTTTCATAAGCTCCGCAGATCAGGAGCGGGTTGGTGAATCCCGCGGTATTGAATTGATCTTTGCCCGCCTGGGCCGCGCTGGTTTCCAGCTCCAGAATAAACTTCCCCGGCGAATATTTTGAAAGGTCAATTTCAAAATCAAAAAATCCCCGGTCGGATTTTTTCGCCTTGGCGTCAAGGCGGTGCCGAAAAATTTCCTGGAGCGAGCCGGTGTCGGGTCCGGCCCGAACCTGGAAGATCACCCCGCCCGGATCTCCCTGGTCATAAATGCCGGGATGCATAAAGATTCCGAAATTGAACCGGGCCGGCGCGGATAGTTCCAAAAGATACTGAATCCGGCAGGGCGGATGCATAATCAGACCCCGCCGCTCCTCTTCATATATGATAATGTATTCCTCTCCGTAATAGTCCGGCACCGGCGTATATTTATCCGCCGTCCCGAGTTGGTCAATCAGGTTGAACAGCTCCTCCCGGCCGGAAAGTTTTGCCGCCAGCATTTTCCGGTTCCGGCAAAACTCGCTGAGCCGGACCAGCTTCTGATGCCAGTGATGAATTTCATTGGGAGCCAGCGACGGGAATTCCAGGACGCTTTTTGACACGAAATATCCGTCCACTGTTCCTCCCTTGAGGAATCCTTTTCCCTTGCACAACTCGTAAAGCCGGGTGCCGGGATACGGGTTGAACACGCTCACCTGCATATGGTCCGGGCAGAGCGACCGGTTGAGATTGTAAGTCGCGAGCGCGTCCTCCGCAGTCTCCCCGGGCAGGCCGACCATATTGAACGACCAGGTCTTGATCCCGGCCTGCTCCGCCGATTGGAACGATTCCATAATTTGCGACTGGCTGACCTTGCGGTTCATAATCCCGCGCCGCACCCGGTCGGACCCGCTCTCCACGCCGATCCTGACCATCTCGCATCCGCATCTTGCCAGCTCCCGGTAAATTCCCCGGTCAACCGTTCCGGCGTGGACATTGATCCGGAAGGGGTAGTGGAATCGCTTGGGATATTTTTCAAAAAATTCTTTCATCCAGTCCCGGTTCAAGGTGAAAATATCGTCATTGAAATCCAGGCTCCGGATTTGATATTGCCGAGCGCAGTGTTCAATCTCGCCGAGCAAATTGTCCACCGAGCGGAACCGGAGATATGTCCCTTTGCCGCTATAGAGCAAGCGCTTGCCCTGGTTCGCGCAGTATGCGCAATCATACGGGCAGCCGCGTCCGACCAATAAACTCAGCCGCTGATCGTCCTGGTCCAGGATTTCCTGGTAGTGAAAAATCTCGCGGTCCGCGAAAGGAATTCCATCCAGGTTTTCCATCAAGCCGCAGATCGGGTTCCGCTGGATCCGGCCCCCGGTTCTGACCCACAGGTTTTCAATGCCGAGAAAATCCTTCCCCTGCTCCAGGGCATTCGCCAGTTCCACCATGGCCTTCTCGCCTTCTCCGACGCAAACGATGTCTATTTCCGGCGCCGCCAATGTTTCTTCAGGCGCGAGCATCGCGTGAACCCCGCCGGCGATGATCGGAATCGTCGGAAACGCAGGTTTTAAAACTTTCGCGATTTTCGCAAGATACGGAAACTGATGGGTGGTCCCGCTCAAAGCGATCAGGCCGGGATCCAACTTTTTTACATCCGCGATCAACTCCTCTGCTTCCGGAAGCTCGGTGAGGTAAAACAGATGCGTCAGATGCCCGGCTTTTTTCAGGACCGCGGACAGGTATCCGATCCCGTGCTGAAAATGACGGGGAAGAAAACTGCCGAGGTCGGGATATATAAATAAAATCCGCATGGGCTTTTCGCCGCCTTAAATATGGTTCCTGGCAAAGCAACTGAAGGACCGGTCATAGGTTGCCTCGCCTTCCGCGTTGAACGCGCAAGCCGGCAGTTCCTTGATCCGGAGATGATAGCGCAGGCACTCGCAGCAGATCCCCTTGCGCTCGCACGGCTCATAGGTGCAGTTGCAGCTCTTTTGATTTTTTTCCCGGTTCTTGCAATCAGCCATTCCTAAACCTCCTTGAAAATTTCACGGGTGGCGGAACCCGGATGGACTCGCGATCCGCTCCGCCCCTCCGATCAAATAATTTTTCAGACTAAATCCCGGGCTTAGATCCTTGATCACAATCCTCGGCTCCGCCCATCCGGCCCAGGCGTATTTCAAATCCGCCGACCCGGTGACCAGGCTGATCTTGACCCTCTTCCCCGCCCACGGGCCCAGGTCCAACGCAAACTCTTTCCAGGCCTGAAGGCTCTCCAAGCTCATCTCCAGCCGGCGCCGGAAGATCGGTTCCTGGTCAACCGCGACCATAAAATCAATCGGCGCGGTCCGATGCCGGAAGGCCTCGGGCTTGATCCCGATCCCGAAGCGAAGCTGGCAATTTTTACCGATCTTCATCCGGTAATTTATTATGGCCGATGGCTGGGCAAGAATCACCTTTTTCCAGGAGTCGCCGATGACGAAAGCTGTTTTGGCCACCCGTTCTTTGGCATCGGCCGGAAAAACGGCTGCGCCGGAGAGATGACGGATCAGGTCAGAGCCGGTTTCGGTTTGCGGTTCCCATCCGGCCAGAAATCTTCCCGCGACCTCAACCCCGGAAAGCATCGGCCATTGAAACAGGGCGAAAACTTTTTCCATAAATTCAGCGTCGGCCTTGAAGATCTCCCGGCTGGTTTCGCCAAGACCGTAAAACCATCCACCCAAAGCGTTCCGGAAAGAAGGGTAATAGACCTGGCCGAAATATTTTTTCGCCGCCTGCTGGTCCGCCCATCCGCGCCGGAAAAAATAAAACGCCCGGCTGGAATGGGAATGACGCGCGACCGAGCCCGGCTCGAAAATTATTTTATAGCCTCCGAGCAAGCAGTTCCGGCTCCAGACCAAATCTTCGGCCCAGGCGCTGTCCGGGATCGGGATCCGGTCCAAAACCGATTTCTTCCGGACCGAGCTGACATCGTCAAAATCGCAGAGGGCGATCCGCGCCAGCGGTTCCATCATCCAGTATTCTTTCGACTCTTTCAGCCCGGTTTCCGTCCGGGCTTCCCGGAAAACTTTTCTCTTGATCAGCCGCAGCTTTTCCAGCAAGCCCGCTCCCGTCCGGGGGAGCTGGCGGCTGTACGCCCCGGCGATCCGGTCATCGCTTTTGGCCGCATCCACCAATTTTTTCAGCCACTGCTGATCAGCCGGGACCGCGTCCGCGACCAGGCAAACCAGGAATTCCCCCTCGGCCTGGTCGGAAGCGAACCGCCTGGTTTTGCCGTGGCTGAATTCTTCCCTTTTTATCTCCAGCAGCCGGAGCGGATATTTTTGGGCGAATCCTTCGGCGATTTGTTTGGTGCGATCGCTTGACCCGGAATCAACCAACAGGACCTCAAAAGGGAAATCGGTTTCTTGCGCGAAAACCGCGGTCAGGCAGTTCGGAAGATTTTTTTCTTCGTTCAGGGCAAGAATGATCACGCTGGCCAGGGGCTTCATTCACTGACCTGACAGATCGGAATTGAACCAGGGGCTGCGGCCTTCTTGCAGGCAGCGCCGGCAGGCCTCGGGATACTTCCCGCTTGCGATCACGGCCCGGAATTTTTGATAGCCCGGCCCGTTCCAGGCCGACTGGAAATCCCCGCCCTTGAGCGAGCCCATTTTTTCCGGACTGCCGCAGCAGAGAAATACCCTTCCGTCGGTCCTGACCCCGAAATTGATCCAGGGCTGAAGGCATCTCAACAGCGGATTTTTTTGTTCCAGGTAATGGCTGGAGAAATGGAGGCGGCCTTTGGCCTGATCCCGGAGCCGGATCAAGGTCTGGATCAATTCCCGGCTGGGGGGCACATAATTTTTTTGATAAAAATCCTGGTAGGTTTGGTCAAAGCTGAAGACCGGGCTGAGCGGCTCGATCACCAGATGGTTCAGCCCGAGCGAATACGCGAACTGGACCAGGGCTGGGAGTTCCGCGACATTTTCTTTCATCAGAGTGAACTGCATATTGAGATAGGGTTTTTCCACCCCGAGCTTTTTCTTCTGGTCCTGGACCAGGATCACCGATTCCACCACCCGCTCCAGTTCCGCGCCCTTCCGGATTTTCCGGTAAGTGTCGGGGCTGACCGCGTCAATGGAAAAGGAAATGGTGTTAATGGAGAGCTTGACCAGGTAGAGCGCGATTTCGCCGGTGAGCAGGGTGCCGTTGGTGTTGAAAATGATCTCAGGCTCGTAGCTCCGGACCAGCTCCAGCAGGCTCATAAAATACGGATGCAAAAACGGCTCCCCGCCCCCGCTCATAAAACACCGGAGCGCGCTGGTGAGCGGCTCCTCCATCATCTCCACCAGGCCGGGGTCCAGAAATTTCTCCTGATACTGGTAATCGCTCACCCCCATTGCCACCGGGCACATCGGGCAGGACAGATTGCAGACGCTGGTCGGCTCCAGATAGATCGCGAGCGGTAAATGGCTTACCTGGACCTGGCCGGCCTTGAGACTTTCCCGCGCCCGCTCCAGGTTTTCCCGCTTTTTTTCCGGCAAACTTTTTTTCCCGAATATCGCCATCGGCTAGCTGATCCTCCAGTCGCAGGGATTGATAAAAACACCCCGGTCCAGGATCTTTCCCGGGCCAACTTCAAACCTGATTAAATCAAAAACTTCGTCCACCGGCAAGCAAGCCCCGCTCCGGCCCTTGAAAATATTCACCGAAACCTGATACCTCCCGGCCAGGAGCAGGTTGCGGAATTGGTATCTGACCGAACCGCGATGCCCTGGGGGAATCGGGCCGGAAAACCCGCACTCTACGCCCTGACCGAATTCCTCGCCTGCGCCTTGCGCGCATTCCTGGTTGGCGCTCAGGATCAGCACCCCGTCGGTCCTAAAAATATTCACTCCGAAAAGCGGCTCCTTGACTTCCCTCTCCGCCCGATACTCATATTCAATTTCCATCCGCTCGCCCGGCCTGATCAGAGCGGTTTCTTTCCCTTCCGAGTTCTTGATCCGCGCCGAGATGATCGTCGCCTCCCCGCTCCCCCTCCGCTTCCACTCCCCATGCGCCGGCGCTTTCATCTCTCCCGAGACCGCCTCCTGATAAATTTCCTCCAGGTATGATTCAATCACTTCCCCGGCCGGACCGATTTTTTGCAGCTTCCCTTGCGACAAATACGCCACGCGGTCGCACAGCCCGCGGACCATCGTCAGGTCGTGGGAGGCGATCATCATCGCCGCCCCCTGCTCTTTGAATTCCAGCATCCGGCGCAAACATTTGGACCGGAAATATTCATCGCCCACCGCAAGCGCCTCGTCAATCAGGAGCAGTTCCGGATCAAGCGCCTGCGCGAGCGAGAAGCCGAGCCGGAGATACATCCCGTCCGAATAAGTCCGGACCGGAAACTCGATGAATTCCCCCAGCTCCGAGAAAAGGATTATCTCCCGGATTTTTTTCTCCAACTCCGAGCGGGAAAATCCCGCGATCATTCCGTTGAGGAGGAGGTTTTCCCGGCCGGTGAATTCCGGATGGAAACCGCTGCCGAGTTCCAGCAGGGACGCCACTCTGCCGACGATTTCAATTTCGCCGGAACTGGGCGGGCTGATCCCGGCGACGATCCGGAGCAGGGTGGATTTCCCCGCGCCGTTCTTGCCGATGATCCCCAGGCACTGCCCTTTTCCCAGCTCCAAGCTCAGACCTTTGAGCGCGGCAACTTCCTTGCGGTACTGTTTCGCGCCCAGGCTGATTTTTTCGTAAAGCCAGAACCGGGGCCTTTGGTAAACCCGGAAGGTCTTGCTCATATTTTTCAATCGTAAAATCATTTTACAGCCGATCCGCAAATCCTTTTTTCAAGCGGAAAAAAACCAGCAGTCCCAGGCCCAGGCTGATCAAGGAGCATCCCGCAACCAGCAGGATTTGATTCCCGGACGGAATTCCGCCTTCCAGCAACAGTCTCCGGTAGCCGGTCACCAATTGCGCCATCGGGTTGAGCAAAATCACCATCTGATATTTTTCCGGAAC
>CAIYYW010000049.1 GCA_903930515.1 uncultured delta proteobacterium
GTCCAGCATCACCAGGGTCCGGGGGCCGAAATTGATCACCTGCCGGCAGATTTCCGAGCCGATGCTCCCTGCGGCGCCGGTGACCAGGATTACCCTTCCGGTCAGGAACCGTTCGATGGACGAGGTATCCAGTTTCACCGGCTCGCGCCTCAATAAATCTTCAATCTGGACATTGCGCAGCTTGTTCACGGTCACCCGGCCGTCAATCAGATGGTCCAGTCCCGGGATGGTTCGATATGGGATTTCGCACTGGTCGGCGAGTTGCACGATCCGGCGCATTTGCGGTCCGGAGGCGGAGGGGATGGCGATCAGGATTTCGTCCGGCGCCAGCGACCGGGCCAGTTCGGGCAGTTGCTCCATCGGGCCGTAAACCTTCACCGAATGGATCTGGCTGCCGATTTTCATGCGGTTGTCGTCCACGAACCCGATCGCCTGAAAATTTTTCTCCGGATACTTTTTCATTTCCCGGACCATGGTCTCGGCCGCGTCTCCCGCGCCCACGATCAACACTTTTTTGACCACTCCTTCCCGGGTGAACAGGGTGGACAATTCCTCGCGGAGGATCCGCAAAAATAGCTTGGCGCCCCCGGCCGCCACAATGATTAAAATCCAGTCCATCAAAATGACCGAACGGGGGAATCCGAGGTCCAGGTTCAGGAAATAAACGGATACCCCCAGCGCCATCGAGCTGACTGTGGCGGCCTTGATAATATTGAACAGGTCCGATACCCCGGCGTATCGCCAAGAGGCCTTGTAAACTCCGAAATAATAAAAGGCCACGAATTTCAGGGCGACCACGAAGGGCAGGGCCTCCAGAAATAGGTTCCAGTAATAACTCGGGATTCGGAATTCGAACCGGACCATGAACCCCAGCAATAAGACCAGGGAGAAAAAAAACAGATGGATCAGGCCCGAAAGCGCCTCGCGATACTTTAAAATCCGTTTCATTTATCGCAAATGATCCTGGTGATTTCTCCGATCACCCGGTCTTGATCCTGGAGTTTCATCCCCGAGTAAAGAGGCACCGCGATCGCTTCCCGGCTCAATTGCTCGGCATTCGGGAATCTTTCCCCGGAAAGACCCCGGTACGCCGTGAGTTGGTGCAGGGGCGGATAGAAATACCGCTTGCACTCGATTCCGGCCTCCCGGAGTTTCCCGAGCACCTGATCTCGGCTGGGCCCCTCCGGTCCCGTTATCCGGAATACAAAATAGTTATATCCGCTTTTCCGATCGCGTCCGTATCGCTGGAAAGCCAGTCCCGGAATTTGCGACAGCTTATCCAGGTAGCGATTCACCAGTTTTTCCCGCTCCGACCGGAGCCGGCCCAGGGAGCGGAAATTATGGGAGGCCAGGACCGCGCACAACTCGCTCATCCGCGCGCTCAGGCCCAACTCCAGCATATCTTCCTTGTCCGGGCCTTTGCCGTAATCCCGGAGCATCCGCAGCCGGCCGGCCAGCCCGGAATCGTTGGTGGTGATCAGGCCGCCTTCCGCGGAAGTGACTACCTTGCTCGGGCTTAAGCTGAAGACTTCCGCGTCCCCGAATCCGCCGCATTTCTTGCCCCGGTATTCCGCGCCCAGCCCCTGGGCCGAATCAAAAATCAGCTTCCATTTTCGGGCCGAGCAGATTTTTTCCAACTCCGATATTTTAGGGCAGAGCCCGAAAATATTCACCGCCATTACCGCTTCCACTTCCGGATCCGTGATTTCCGAGAGGGCCCGTGGAGAAATGGTGAAATCGTCCAGGTCAATATCGCAGAACCTGACCCGGGCGCCCACCCATAATGCCGAATGGCTGGTCGCCGGGAAGGTGTAATCAGGCGTCACTACTTTTTTCCGGATTCCCAGGGCTTTCAGGACCAGGATCAGGCCGCTGGTGCAGGATGAGACTGCCACCGCCTCTTTAACGCCCAGTTCTTGGCGCGCGGTTGATTCCAACTGTTCCGTGAATTGTCCCAGGCTGAGTTTCCCGCTCGCCCACACCTTTTCCAAGTCCGGGATCAACTTTTTCAAGTCGGTCAGCCAAGGCCGGAGAAGCGGAACTGCGGCTTGATCTGATTTTTTTATCTTCCTTGATACCTTCAATTCCCGAGACCCTTTATTCTTTTAAACTAACTTAATATCTTAACACATTTTTCTCCGAATTAAACCTATGCTCCCCAGGGGAAATATACTCGGACTTTCCGGCAAAATTTGGCGGTCTGCCAGATTAATTTCAGGAAATCCCAATCCAGGATCCGGAGCCGGCTCGAGAGCAGGGTGAAAAAACCCGGCCGGGGATTGGTCAGGTTCACCCCTTCCACCTGCACCTGCTCCCCGGCGCTTCTCAGGCCAGTCAGCTCCCAGAGCGCTTTCCGCTTATACCTGGCTTCGGTCGGGCTGAACAAATAAATGATATGGCTGAGCGAGATCGGCCGCGGATTCAACAGTCCGTGCCAGATGGTCTCTCCGGTCTGTTCCACCAGAGTTTTCAGCCCGGGAGTTCTTTGCCCCAGCTCCTCCCAGAACTCAGGCCAGAGCTTCAGCTTCTCCGCCAGCAGGTAACTCATCACCCCGAAATTTTGCGCCAGTCCCTGGTCTTCCGCGAATCGGATGATCTGTTTTGGGTCCATCAAAAGCCGTCCGGACATCGCGCTCAGGTCCATCAGGGATACCCAGAAATACCCGGAGTCAAACGGGTGATGCGCGCTCCCGTGAAGGCCGGCCTGATAGAATTGCAGTTCCGCGCTCGGGATCAGGTATTCCCGGGAATCATATCCGACCGGCTCGCCCCGGCTTAAAATGTCCTGGGCCAGTTTTTCCCCGCTGATATGGTTGAGCGGCCGGAAGGTCCAGTGGAATTCCAGGAACACCGAAAACACATCGCCGAAGCTCTTGCCCTCCGAGAGTTTGAAATTGGCCTCGCTCCAGACCTGCTCGTCCGAGTGCTGAACATATAAATATCCCAGCCGGGTGATAATTTCCCGCAATTGTTCCCGGCTGATCCCGCTGACCAGGAAATCCAGGTCGTTCTGATATCTCTCCCCGGGCTGAAAAACCTTCCGCAAAATCAGGCTGGAACCCTTGAGCAGGATCAGTGTGGATTCCGGAATTTTTAGGGCCTCGCACACCCGTTGCATTTCCTTGAATAATATCTTGTTCTTGATCGCGGTCAGATGGTAAAACTGTCGCAGGTTCTCAAGCTCCCCCTCCGGCACCCGGGACAGGCAATCCTTTTCTTTCAACCGCTGATAAAACCTTCCCGCCAGCTTGCGGGTCAGAAGAAAATTGCCTACCTCCGGCCAACCCTTGATCCCGCTCAGCCGCCCCGGGTCCGGCTCCCGCTCCAGCGCGA
>CAIYYW010000050.1 GCA_903930515.1 uncultured delta proteobacterium
CTTGAGGAGCCCAAATAAGTTATTGATTGGGTGATCCTGTCTCAGAAATCTCAGGGGAGATTCCTAAGTCCAGCGCGTCTGCCGGTTCCGCTCTCAAAATTTTGGTTCCGCCGAAATTATTTTTCAAGCTTGGTTTGACGGGGTCTGGGGAACAGGGGATAATCTTGCCGATGCTGGGGCTGGAATCAGTTAGCCTGGAGCTTTCCGGTCGGAGAATTTTTTCCGGGATCAACCTGTCCGTGGGTCCGGAGGAATCGGTGGCGTTGATCGGTCCGAGCGGGGCGGGCAAGACGCTCTTGCTCAAGGCCGCTTGCGGGTTGATCCCGGCAAGCGGGGGCCGGGTTTTTCTTTTCGGCCGGGATTTATCCCAGGTCAGCTTCCGGGAAAAGCAAAATTTGGTTCAGCAAATAGGCTTCTCCTTCCAGCAATCGGCCTTGTTCGACTTCCTGGATTTGTATTCCAACCTGGCCTTTCCGCTCAAGGAAGTCAAACAGATGGATGACGATGAAATTGAGAGCCGGGTGTTGGACCTGGCGAAAAAACTCGGACTGGCGGAGGCGATCCGGAAAATGCCTTCGGAGCTGTCGGGCGGGATGAAGAAGCGGGTGAGCCTGGGGAGAGCGATCATTCATCAGCCGAGGCTGTTGTTCTGCGACGACCCGACCGCGGGGTTGGACCCGATTACGGCTTCATCAATCTCGGACCTGATCCTGGAATTAAAAAGCGAGCTGAAATTTTCCCTGCTTCTGGTCAGCAACGAATCCAGCGTGATCCGGAAACTGGCGGACCGGGTGGTTCTGTTGTATCAGGGAAGGTTGAAAGAGGCGGGACCGGGAAAAGAAATTGAGTTCCGGGCGAACCAGCAATGGACCGAGATGGTCGGAGAATTCCGATGATCGAGTTCAAGCGGGTCTGGAAAAAATTCAGGGACCAGGTGGTGATCCGAGACCTCAGTCTGAGGATTGAGACCGGGGAAAACTTTTTCATCCTGGGCAGGACCGGCGCCGGGAAAACCGTGCTGACCCGGATGCTGGTGGGATTGATCCGGCCGGATTCCGGGGAAATCCTGCTGGACGGGGAGCGGGTGGACCATTTGGACAAGGGGCATTTACGGGAGGTCCGGAAGAAATGCGGAATGATTTTCCAGGCGCCCATCCTGTTTGATTCGCTCTCCGCTTTTGAGAATATCGCCTTTGGCTTGCGCCGTCATTTCAATTTAACCGAGCCGGAGTTGGAAAAACGGGTGATGGAATTGCTCCGGCTGGTTCACCTGGACCCGGAGGTTTGCGGACAATTCCCCTCCCAGCTCAGCTTCGGGATGCAGAAGCGGGTGAGTCTGGCCCGGGCGATCGTGCTCTCGCCCAAAACCCTGATCTACGACGAGCCCACCACCGGTCTGGACCCTTTCACGGCGCGTCAGATCAACTTCCTGATCCAAGAGTTGAAGCAAAAACTGGGGGTGACCAGCATCGTGGTCAGCCACGACCTGGAGAGCATGCGCCAGGTGGCGGACCGGGTCGGCCTTTTGGAGAGCGGAAATTTTGTCATCGTCGCCAAGCCGGCCGAGCTGGCCTTGAGTCAAGACCCGTTCGTGAAACGGTTCCTGGAGGCCTGCTGATGCAGGAGCGGCCGCTGAATATTTTCGGCCTGGGCATTTTTCAATACCCGGGAAGGCTGCTGCTCGGGCTTTGGACCCTGATGGAAGGGATTGGGGCCCGATCGCTTTTCCTCTTGCAGGTAATAATCAATATCTGGAAACGGCCGTTTGAAATTCGGGAATTCATCATCCAGCTTTACCTGGTGGGAGTGCAGAGCCTGTCCATTGTCGCGGTGAGCGGCTTCTTCATCGGAGGCATTGTCGCGCTCCAGTTCTATTACGCCCTGAATATGTTCGGCGCCGGGGTTTACCTCGGCGGAGTCACCACCTCCGGCTTGCTCCGAGAGGTCGGCCCGGTCCTGGTCGCGATAATGATCACCGGACGGATCGGCGCCTTCATCGCCGCTGAGCTGGGCACGATGAAAGTGACCGGCCAGGCCGAGGCGATCCAATGCCTGGGTCTGGAGCCGATGCAGGTTCTGGTAGTCCCCCGTTTTTTGGCCGTGATCATAATGATTTTCCTGCTCACCATCTTCGGCCTGCTGGTCAGCCTGGTGGGAGGAGCCTTGGTGTCATTCCTGATCCTGGATGTCAACATCAGCTATTACCTGGTCTATCTTCTTAAGCTGACCACGGTCTGGGCCTTCTTAAACGGCATGATCAAGAGCTTCATCTTCGGCGTCCTGGTCGCGACCGTGAGCTGTTATGAGGGGTTCAACGCCGAGCCGGGCGCGGAGGGAGTCGGAAGGGCCGTGAACCGGACTTTGGTTTACGCCTCCATCGTGATCTTCCTGACCGATTATATCGTGGCCGCGTTGGTTTCCATCACCTTCACTTTGGCCCAGGAGATCGTGTTCCCGTTCGGGAGTTAATCATGACCGATTGGGTGAAAGCCAGAGTCAAGAACGCATATTTACGCGCGATCCTGATCGCGCTGTTGGACATCCTTTATATCGCCCATCTCGGTTTGACCTTTGAGAGCATCGGCCGGAACCTGCTCCGGTTCCTGGAAATGGTGGGTGGGATTGTCTGGCTCCATATCCAGAGCCTGGTCCTGCTGTTCTTTCCGCCCTACCGGATCCGGGAGATGATCAAGCAGATGGTGATCGCCGGCTGGCAGAGCATACCCCTGATCACGATCGTGCTCGGGTTCCTTGGATTGATCACCGTCCTGGAACTGGACTTCCAGCTTTCGCGCGTGGTGGGAAACACCAATTATGTGCCGGGATTCGCCGGGATTCTGATCTTCCGCGAATTCGGGGCCACGGTGGTGGCTTGTATGCTGGCCTCCAGGGTCGGCGCCGGATGGGCCGCGGAGATCGGCAATATGAAAATCACCGAGCAGATTGACGCGATGGAATTGGCCTCGGTCAACCCGGTCCATTACCTGGTGGTGCCCCGGATGGTGGCGAGCGTGATGATGCTGATCTCCTTGAGCGTGATTGGGGCGTCCTTCTGCTTCTTCGCCGGATGGGTGGTGAGCCGGGCGGACTTC
>CAIYYW010000051.1 GCA_903930515.1 uncultured delta proteobacterium
CCCGGCCACGGTCAAGGTGGATGTTCGCAAGTTCAAAAAAATGAAAATGCTCGCCATTGACGAGGAGACCTCGCAGAAATACTTTATGTCCTGGATCCCCAAACTGGAAATGAGCCTGAACTTCAATTACGAATATTTTACCTTGGCCGCGGAGAAGCCGTAACCGGCGCCTGTTTTCGCCATTACCAGGAGATGGGGTCGGGTCTAACAGGGTCTGTTGCCGGGAGCGGTTTTTGGATTGACATTTGGGGATTTGGATTGTATTTATTATAGCTGGTCAAATGAGGTTAAAGAGGGTCCTAGTTACGGCGCTGTTGTTATTCTCGGTTCCGGCTTTCGGGGGAGAGTTGCGGTTGAGCCTTCGCCAGGCGATTGAGCTGGCCTTGATCAACAATCCGGAGTTGCGCAGTTCGCGGCTGGACCTGGAAATCTCGCAGGCGTCTCTGATCCAGACCCGGGCGAATTACGATCCCTACTTTCAAGTCAGTTCCAATTTTTCCCATTCGGAGCAGCCCACCAGCCAGCCGGCCTTCGGGACGGAAAACGAGAATATGAGCGTGAATTTCAGCACCGGGGCCTCCACCCCCTCTGGGGGCAATGTCTCAATTGATTTCCAGAACCAGCAGCAGAAGTCCAATTCCTCGTTCGTGACCTTGAACCCAAGCTGGAATGTCAATTTGGGCCTGAATTTTTCACAGCCGATCTTAAAGGGCGGCCTGATGGACTGGCGCAAGGACGAGATCAAGAAGAAGATGAACGATTACGCTCAGTCCGAGATCAGCCTGAAGGCCAAGGCCCTGGAGATCGCCTCTCGGGTGGAAGACGCTTATTGGTCTTTGGTCCGGGCGAACCTGGAATACGAGATCAGCCAGAAGAGCCTGGAGCGGTCGGAGTCCATGGTCAAGCTGACCGAGGCCCAGGTCCGGAACGGGATCAGCCCCCAGGTGGCCCTTCTCCAGAGCCAGTCCAACCGGGAGGGCGTTCGCGCCAGCCTGTATCAGGGAGAGGCGGCCTTGCGGAAAGCTGAGAATAATTTGAAGCAACTGCTCTATTTTGAAACCGAGGAGGAGTTGCTTCTGAGCAAGATCATTCCCACCGACCAGCCGCGGGTGGAGCAATACCAGTTTGAGCGCGCTAAATTCCTGGAAAACGCCATGTTGAAGAACTATACCATGGAGCAAATGCGCCTGAATACGGATAGTATGAAGATTTCAAGCCGCCAGAGCAGGAACCAATTGTTTCCGCAACTGGATTTCAACAGCGGGTTCAGCATCGCCGGCCTGGCCGGCGATTCCAAGCCGAGCACCCAGTTGATCCAGACCGGGTTCGTGATCCCCAATCCCTTTCCGACCCCGCAGCCGTATATGCTGGAATACAGCACGCTTACCCAGGCGGAGAGCGACCAGGAAGGGGATTATTTTGACGCGGTGAGCCGTCTGCTGGACGGTAATAATTTGAGCTATCAGGTGGGGTTGACCTTCAAGATTCCGATTGGGAACCGCTCGGCTCAAAGCCAGGCGCGGATGTCGGAATACAACCTTCAGAAAACCGAGCTGGAGTTGGCCCGGCAGCGGCGGATGATCCGGTTCAACCTGGACAGTCTGCTCGCGGATTTTGAATCCACCTATAAGGCCTGGCAGGCGAGCAAGCTGGCGCGGGAACTGGCGGACAAGAGCTACCAGATTGAGAAGCGCAAGTATGAACTGGGGATGAGCACCCAGTATCAGCTCCTGGACCAGGAGCAACAATTTAAAGAAGCGGGAAAGAATGAAATTTCCGCGCTGATTGAATATAATAAATCCATCGGAAGGATTAAGCGCGCGGAGCAGGGATATTTGGAGACCGGGGGAATTCCCAGCGTCTCTATGACGGGGATAAACCTCTCCGGGATCTCATCCTCCAGCGCGCTCAAGGGGCTGCCTTCCAATCTTAGCGGAATGCTCCCGAGCGGGGTTGATGTCAATATGCTGAAAGGTTTGGGGATAAATATACCGTGAACGGTTTCAAGAAAAATCTTTGGGGCGCATTGGTCCTGGCCGCATTGAGCGTTTCCTGCGGAAAGGTCATCAGCGACAGCAATGAGACTCTCAAGGTCAAGGGCCTCTGGGACCTGACCGTTTTCCGTTCCGACCCGGATGTGATCAACTACCTGGTGGAGGTGGTTGAGGGCGGCGGAAGCGGCATTGCGGTGATCAAGGTTTACAGCAACCTGGGGGACAATTCCGGGCCGGATATTGTGAACGCCGGAGCGCCGATCGGGCTGGGCGCCTGCGGAGTGGAATTGACCTTCTCCGACAGCGTGAGCGGGCCGCTGAGCCTGAACCCCGGGGACCGCTGGAACATCGTGGTCGCGGACAAGATCATTTACGCGCCGGAGGCGGACGCGGATAATCTATCGGTGGCCGCGATCTCCGCGGGCGGGGCTTATACCTGCCTGGATGCGTCCTGTAATGACGGTCTGTATAATACGATGGTCCCGCTCTCTTATGACGCGAAGGTGGGGAGCGGCCTGAAGGAATTTGAGCTGCCCCAAGTCAAGGTCAGCCAGACCGACGCCAATTTTTCAGGAACGGTCCCGGAAGAGGCCATCCTTTCGCTCTGGCTGACGGGTCATCAGCGGAAAGAGGAAATCCAACTTTGCTATAAGCGGAAACTGCATGCGGAACAGGGGACCAATTATTTCCGGGTCCGGCTCGCGGACGCGCATAGGTATTTGCTGCTGGAAAACAAGTCCGGGAACAAATTTTCCACTCGGGAGGAAACGGTTTGCCATAGTTTCAGGCCCCAGGCCAAGGAAGTCCGGATTGACTTCATCTTCGGCCTGTCCAATTTCAACAGCGAGGCCCGGCTGGACGACCTCCGCGAGCGGATCGCAGGCTCCACCGTTTTCAGCTACAACTTTGAGAGCGGCGACCTGCTCAACGACTTGGGCCCGGGCAAGCTCCGCTGGCAACTCCGGGTCCCCGCCTATCAACAGGGAGACGCCCTGGTCAGCAACTTATTGCCCCTGCAAGGGAATTACAGCTTCCGGGCCCTGGGCGGCAGAAGCCTTCCCCTCAACGGCTCAATCCTGGAGCAGTCAAGCACCCAGATGGCCAGCTTGCTCGGACAGGTTCCCGGGATGAATATTTCCGGGGTGCTGTTGGAAATCTTTGATAATAAAAAAGGCGGTTATTTCTCAACCCTCTCCGGCGCCATTCAGGGAGAGCAGGCCATCCTCGGAACCTTCACCGGCGAGAAGACGGGCTGCCAGGACCGGGGCCAGTTCATTGTCGCGATCAACCAGGGAAATATTTTCCCGGTGAACCAACCCTGGACGATGAGCCTGGTGGGCCAGGCCCAGAATTGCCGGAAGGTCGGCAATTTCCGGGAAGCCTTTGTGCCCTTCCGCCCGGTCCAGAAGGCCGACCGTTTCTATACCAGCGAGACCCTGCCGGTGCTGGACCGGTACTTGAACGCGTATCAGTTGAACGGACGCGAGATCGGGACCGCGCTCTATTTTATTTTGGAAGATTACAACAAGGTGGACTACCGGAACGCGCTCTTCTCCGGGATCATCAATCCGGTTCCGGACCAGGGCGATTCCACCACGGCTCCTCAGCCGAATATTGTGGGAACCTTTAACGGCTGGCTGGGATTTAAAAACGATTCCAAATGCCAGGCGAACGGGACTTTCCAGGTTTTTTTCCCAGCCGCCCCATGAACCAAAGGAGTAAGAAAATGAAGAAGAGCCTGATCGGCCTGTGGGCGCTTTCCCTGCTGCTCGCTTTTTCCTGCGAACAATCAAGCAGCTCCGGCGGGGGAATTTTTGGCGCAACAGCAACCGCCGCCACCGAGACCCAGACCTGGAATTTTATGCTCAACCCGATCCTGGGTCTGGAGAAATACTATCTCAAAGTGGAGATCTCGGGCGGGAACGGATCCGTGATTTCGGCAAGGATGGTCTCGGGCGGGTCCGAGACCGCGTTGGGAAACTTCTCGGTTTTTGACGGCCTGGACCTTCCCCTTGCCGACAACGGTCCGGTGGTCAAGTTCAGCAATAGCGGCGGGTTCAATTTGGTCGCTCCGGACGAGTGGGTGATTATGGTTGACTCCGGACGGTTGGTGGGGGTTTTCCCCACCGGGCCGAATACCAGCACGGCCGCGCTTTCGCTGGTGTCGGCGCCGACCCCGGTCAAATGCAAATACGGCCTGTTCACCGGGTTCCCCAACCTGACCTTCACCCTGGGCGGGGTGCCCCAGAAAATCTCCGCGCTCGGGATGCAGGTGGAATCCAGCGGAAGCCAGGTGCAGGGGGAAATCCCGGAGACTTCAATCTTGATGTTCTCCACCGGGTATCCGCTGGTTCCGGGTTCAAGCAAGGTGGTGGAGCAAGGCGATTCCGTGAACGTCAGCTACACCCGCGAGGTGGTTTCCGACGGACAGGGCGGGGATTATTTCGCGATGGTCGTGACCAATAACCGGACCAGCCAGGTCCTGGACGGAGTGCAGGCGGCGAGTGCGGGCAAGACCAGGGTGAGCCAGACCTTCGTTGCCAACGGAGATTTCTTCGGCGTGCAACTGGTCTCGGCCTTGAGCGGGAATCGCGATTCAATCAAGATTGACGATTTCCAGGTCAAGATCAATAAGCAGATGGTGTTCCAGGAAAATTTTGAAGGACCCGGTTTGAAGCTCGGGTTTCCTGATTATATCTGGCAAACCGCGCAGCCGGCCACGATGCTGGGCTCGGACCAAATCTGCGGACATCATCCCCTGGCGGGGACCCAAAGCTTTTGCTTCAAAGGCGGCCGCAGCTTCTCCCTTTACGGACAGGGAGCCAGCGTGGGCGGGGTTGAGGGGATGGAGTTCACCTTTGCGGACGGGAATATCGCCCGGAGCTACTTTGTCGGATCCTTTATGGGGATGCTTTCTGATTCGGTGATGCTCGGGACATATTCGGGAAGGAACTATGACAAGTCCTGCCAGGAACAGGGCGCCTTCATCAACCTGGTCAACTCCAGCCAGACCCCGGACCTGGAAGGGACCTGGGATTTGAATATCAACGGCGAACTCAAGCGTTGCGATAATCCCGCGGATCAGGGGGCGGTGAAGATCAAGATCAATGACATTCCGGTCTCGCAGGCCGGTTCCTTTTTCGGAGGAGTCCTGATCGCGCCCGATGTCCCGGATGCCAATGGCAACACCGTCGCCGGCTCGGGAATCATCAACGGCCAATCCCTGATCTACACGGTGGCCACCAAGGTTCCCGCCACCGGCTTTTACCGGCTGAGCCTGAACGGGATCGCCGGCGCCAGGCCGATCACCGGCCAGGTGATGGGTTGGAGCGCGAGTAACCCGATCTTGCTGTTCCAGACCTGCGACCTGGAAGGAAGCTTTAAACTATCCATTTCGCATTGACGGCAGAATGAGCGGATCAAATAGCTTGAGCCCGGGGCCGGGATCGTTTTGGAAAGGCGGCTGGAGTGAATAAAAAGTTCCTGGCCGGTTTGATCGCCCTAATTCTCCTGGGAGCGCTGATTATCATCAGCTATTTCGCCAGGCCCTATTTGAAGCAGGGACGGGTTTCGCGCCTGGAGAAAAACGCGGAAAAGGAGATTGCCCGGGGAGAATTGATTGACGCGGAAATCCTGATCCGCAAGGCCCTGGAGCTTAAGCCCTCTGACTCCGGCCTTCATTTCAAGCTCGGCAAGATCCTGGAACAGGAAGGGGTTTTCGATCAGGCCCGGGAGCAGTATTCCCGGGCGCGCCAAGGGGGCCAAAGCCCGGAAGCCGGATACCAGGTCGGGGTGATGTCATATAAAATGGGGAAACCGGAAGAGGCGGAAAAAATCTTTTCCGAAAACCTCGCCGGATGGCCCAACCATCTTCCCACCTTGTATCAGTTGGGATGGCTGATGGCCCGCCAGGGGAAATGCCCGGAAGCCATCGCATATTTTGAAAGGATCGTCGGGATCAAGCCCAACGAGGCCGAAGCCTATAACAACCTCGGCTATTGCTTATATACCATGGACCAGCCGGAAAAGGCCAGAGATCTGTTCAAGCGCGCCCTGGAGCTAAAGCCCGACCTGGATTCCGCCAAGAAAAGCCTTGAGACCATTGACGCGGACCTGGCCGGAAACCCCCAACCCGGAAACACCGTGGAACCCTGTCCGGAATGCAAATAATACAAGATGGCCCTAATAAAATATCGGGATAAGGAGAAAAGAGATGACCATTAATATCGGAGAATTCCTGACCAAGCGCGCCCGGCTCAGCCCGAAGCAAGAGGGACTGGTCTGCAACGATTTGAGGATGACCTTTGAGCAAATGAATTGGCGCGCGAACCAGTTGGCGCATGCGATGCAACGGCTCGGGGTCGGGCCGGGCGACCGGGTGGCCCTGTTCGCGCTCAACGAGCCGGAATACTATGACCTGCTCTTCGGCCTGGGCAAAATCGGCGCGATCCTGGTCCCGGTCAATTACCGGCTGGCGGCTCCGGAGATTGTTTACATCCTTTCCGATTGCGGAGCCAAGGTCTTGGTCTTCAGCAAGGAATATTTGGAGATCGTCAATACTTTTCGGAGTCAGCTCCCTTCCCTCAAACTGATCGCGATCGCGGACCATACGCCGGAATGGGCGGAGTCCTATCCGAAACTACTGGATCAAGAATCAACCAAGGAGCCCGCCATCACCGGAGGCGGAGACGATGTCTTGTCCATACTCTACACCTCCGGAACCACCGGCCGTTCCAAGGGCGCCCTGCTCACTCATAATAATTATTATTGCACCTCGGTAAGCCTGCATGTCACCCTGGGATACACCGGGGAAATATTTCTAATCCCCCTGCCCCTGTTCCACATCGGCGCCCTCGGCGGCGTGCCTATGTTCATTCACCTGGGACAGAAGAGCGTGCTGCTCCGGAGCTTTGATCCCAAACGAATGCTGGAATTGATCCGGGACGAGAAGGTCACCGGCTTCGGCACGGTGCCGGCCATGCTTATGTTCCTGAAGCTGGTTCCCGGTTTTGAAAAGTATGACTTCAGTTCGGTGAAGATCATCCTGGTTTACGCGGCCCCGGTCCCCGTGGCCTTGATCAAGGAGTATGCCGCGGCCGGGATTGAAATCCGGCAGCTTTACGGCTTGACCGAATGCACCGGGCCGGCCTCGGTGATAGATTCGCAACATGCCATCAGCAAAGCCGGCTCCTGCGGCCTGCCCATCTTCCATAGCGAGATCAAGCTGGTGGATGATCAGGGCAAAGAGGTGGGGCCGGAAGAACTGGGAGAAGTCCTGCTTAAGTCCGAGAATGTGATGAAGGGATACTGGAACCGGCCGGAGGAGACCAGGAACGCCATTATTGACGGCTGGCTCTGCACCGGAGACCTCGCCAAGAAAGACCGCGACGGGTTCCTATATATCCTGGACCGCAAAAAAGATATGATCATCTCCGGCGGAGAAAATATCTATCCCGCGGAAATAGAAGACCTGCTCCTGCATAACCCCAAAGTGGCCGACGCGGCCGTGATCGGATATCCCGACCCCAAATGGGGCGAGGCGGTCAAGGCGATCGTGGTGCTCAAAAAAGCGGAACAGCTCACCGAGCAGGAACTGATTGCCTGGTGCCAGGATAAAATCGGCAAATATAAAATCCCAAAAAAAGTCCTCTTCGCCGACTCCATCCCCCGCACCGCCACCGGCAAAATCCTCAAGCGCGAACTCCGGGCGCAATATAATAAATAAGGCCAAAGGAGCCCAATTCATTCGCACCGGAATATGTCAAGCATTTTGGGACACTTCCAATCCGAATTTATTGTATATTTCAACCGATTGCTCGGGTTTTTTAGGGGGAGTAATCCAGACCTTGGTCGGCAACTGCGGCGGCCTGGGCGATTTTCTCACGAACCGCTCCGGATGCCTCCGGTATGCTGTAAGCAAAGTCTGCTGTCTTAGCCGGATCAACCTGGCGCTCCCGATCCTTTGCGCGGTAATAGCTTGACCGGGCAAGCGCGAGCGCATCACAGGCCGGCTTGATGCCGACTTTTTCCGAAAGCTCAGTCACCGCCCTCATCAGTCCTTCTCTTCCGGCTCCCGGTCCTTCCCGGTCAGACCCAGGAGCGCCGACACTTTTTTTTGGACCTCAATGATAATTTCGGCTTTGTCCAGCCGGTCTTGCAGGCGCTGGTTCTCCCGCTCCAATTGCGCGACCTTTTCGCTCAAGGGGTTCTTCTCGACCGGCTTGCGGCCCCGCTTGGCCGGCTCCAGACCGGACAGGATGCCTTTGGCCCTCTGCTCGCGCCAATAGTTAAGGTGCGAAGAGTAAATCCCTTCGCGCCGGAGCAGCTCCCCGATCGAGCCTCCTTTCTGGCATTGGTCCGCTTGTTCCAGAATCCGAAGCTTGTCCTCCGCGCGGAACCGACGCCGGGCAGCGCGCTCCCGAACCTCCGGGTTCGGAGCGACGGCGCTCTCGCGCCCGGCCCCCGCGGGTGAAACTCCGGTCGGGCTACGCCCTCCCTCCGTTTCACCCGCTCTGCCCACTGTTCCATCCATCCCTGGAACCCTTTCCATCTTCTTCCTTCCTCCCCCGCCCATCTACATTAATTTACCATAGGGCCAGTGTCCCAGTCATGTTGGCACAGAGGGTTCCGTGTGATCGGAC
>CAIYYW010000052.1 GCA_903930515.1 uncultured delta proteobacterium
CCCTTTGGGTTGCCATTCTCCCCGTGCAGGCAGAAGATTCTATTCCGGAAAGAAAAAAAAGCGCCCTGGGGTTAAGGGCGCTTTTTTTAAAGAAGGGAGAAACAAGGGTTTTTAATTAGCAGTAAATGAGACAACCAGGTTTTATAAAAGTTCCCCAATTGGGGTTTCTTGGTTTCCGATTACCGGTTCGGCTATAATAAAACTATAAAATCAATGTGTTAGAAAAGCGATAAAAAAATAGGGTGAACGCAAAAATAGGAAAACGATAAACGACTCCGTTGCTCTCATATCTCCTGCCCTGCGTATCACTGAGCAGAGCAGGTTTTCTCTTTGCCCGGGATTTATCTGAGGTCCTTCGCGATTTCCTTGAGTTGGCTCTCAACAGTCTGGATTCGGTTTCTCCGAACATAGTATTGTCGGCCTCGTAACCACCCTTGCGATATTCTTCGGGAGTGGTGACATAGAGGTAATGGTCGTTCATCAGTCCGATATAGATCGGGTATTGGTAGCCGAGTTCCGCGGCTGATTTTCGGATGTCCTTTCCGATGATACTGATCGCCTCCACCGGGGCTCCCAAAAAGATCAGCTCCCCGAGTCGGAGTCCGGAAAAGGGCATCTCCTTGAACCAGATCCTGGTGATCCAGAGCGGGAACTTCAGTCCGAAGGCCTGCAGTCCCTGGTCAACCTTGTGATACTTGATCTCCATCTTGATCGGATCGGGATTCACCGGCTTGGTTTTTTCCACCAGCGGAATCGCCGCGTCCGCCACGCGCTTTCCGAAAATCTCCATCGCCTGGAAATCATCCGGCACATCCGCCTCGTCCGGGGCCTGGTCGCCCTGGGCGCCGTTGATGAACAGAGCGATTGCGCCCGGATATTTCGCCTCAATCTGTCCGCGGGTCACTCCGGGCCAGTCCGCGCTGAGTTGGGTGTTGTTCGGCCCGAGCGTGGTTCCGTGCGTGGCAAGCTGAAAGATGATCGCGATCGGCTTGCCGGTCTGGTCATCCGCCCGGATGATGGTGATGGTGTCATCGGTGATCGGCTCGGTCTTCGGGTCGTAAGGCCGGGCAAAACGGCGCGTGTCGTAATTATAATAATCCACCCTGCGGTTGCGGGTGAGGCCCGGGGCCTGCCCCTGGGCGATCCCGAGGTTGGCCGGCTTGAGGGAGGCGTTGGCATCCTTGATCGCCTTGACGATTCCGTCCGCGATAATGTCCACCACCGTCTGGCTGTAAGGCCCGAACCCGAGGTCGGCGATGATAATGTTTTCCACCGCGCCCGGGGCCGCGTGGGTGTGAGTGGCGCATACAAACAGGTTGTCCCGGCTGAACCCCGTCCCTTGCAGCCGCTTCACCGCGGCGTCCATAATCTCGTTGCTCACTTCCACCAGATCAATCGCGGCCAGGGCCGCTTTTTTCCCGTTCACTTCAAACACCACCGCCTTGGCGTAAACCGGGTCGTGGATTCCCTTGGCCACATGGCCGAGGAATTTCCCGTATCCGCCGGTGGTAACCCGAATCCGGGTCGGGTCCGGGGTTATCTCCGCGCTCCCGGCCCCGATCTTGAGCTGGGCCAAGGCGGGCAGGCACAAAATGACCGCGCAGGTTATGATCAAAACGGTTGAAAATAATTTCGCTCTCTTAAACATTTTTGCCTCCCTGAAAAACGGTTTCTTCCGTTAAATAATAGCCCGGCTTTTATCGGCGTCAATGATCCTGCATTGGAACGGGCGGCCGGATGGATAGTCCTCCAATAACCGCCATCGCCATAATTTTTTCCTGCGAAAATTCCGGCCTTGCCAGCTCCCCGGTGATTTTTCCCTCCGCCAATACCAGGATCCGGTCGCACACTCCGATCAGTTCCGGCATCGCCGAGCTGATCATGATCACGGCCCTGCCCCGGCTGACAAATTCTCCAATCAATTTATGGATTTCCACCTTGGCCCCCACATCTATCCCGCGGGTAGGCTCGTCCAGGATCAGAACCTCCGGGTCCAGGCCCCACCATTGGGCCAGAACCAGCTTTTGCTGGTTGCCTCCGGAAAAGGTTTCCGCCTCCCGCTCCGGGGTAACCGGGTGGATCTGGAGACGGCTGAACAGGGAACGGACTTGATCGGATTCCAGGCCACGATTGATCAATCCGAATTTCATCACGGCCGGGAGCCGGGCAATGGTCAGATTGAAACCAGCGCTCTTGTCCAGGAACAAGCCGTCATACTTGCGGTCCTCGGTCAGATAGCAAATCCCCTGCTCAATCGCCTGGACCGGGCTTTTGATTCGGACCGGTTTTCCCTTAAAATAAATATCGCCTCGCTCTACCGGGACGATCCCGAAGATCGCCCTTCCCAGCTCGGTCCTGCCGGCTCCGATCAATCCGGCCAATCCCAGGATTTCTCCGCGCCTGAGCTTAAAACTCGCGTCCCGGACCCGGCCGTTTCCGGCCCAAAGGTTTTTTATTTCCAGCAAGGTTTCCCCGGCCTCTACTTTTTGCTTGGGATAAAATTCCTGGACCGGCCTGCCCACCATCAGCCGGATCAGCTCGTCCCGGCTCAAAGACTTAAGCTCGTAACTCCCTACCTTTTCCCCGTCCCGGAGCACGGTCACCCGGTCCCCGATCCGATAAATCTCCTCCAGCCGATGCGAGATATAAACGATCCCGATGCCCTGTTTCTTCAAATCCCGGATGATCCGGAATAACCGTTCCACCTCCTCGTCCGCGAGCGCCGAGGTCGGCTCGTCCAAAATCAACACCCGGGCCTCAAAGCTCAAGGCCTTGGCGATCTCAACCAATTGCTTTTCCGCAACCGATATTTCGCGAACCTTTTTCTCAGCCGGCATGCAAATCCCCAGCCGAGAAAAAACCTCATCGGTTTCTCGCTTCAAATCCGAGGGCGAAACCCATCCGGCAAGGCTTCCTTCCGGACGGTTGATCAGGGCCAGGTTTTCGGCGATGGAAAGGTCCGGGATCAGATTGAACTCCTGGAGCACGATGCTGATCCCCAATTTCTGCGCGGAGACCAGGCTCTTCGGCTCAACCTTTTTTTCTTCCAGGAAAATCTCCCCGGAATCCGCTTTTAAAATCCCGGCCAGGATTTTCATCAAGGTGCTTTTGCCCGCGCCGTTCTCTCCCAGCAGGATATGGACTTCACCCGGAAGCAGTTCAAAGCCGACCTTTTTCAGCGCCTGCACTCCGGGGAAGCTTTTGCTTACCGCTTCCATTCGGAGGAGCATTTTCGGCATTATTTGGAAAGCTCTTTCCAGATTCCGATTTTATTCCTGGCCGCGTGGGCTTCCAGTTTCCGGTACAGGCTCCGGTATTCCAGGTTGGGCGGGCTGGTCCTGGTCCGGCAATAGCCCTTGAGCACCAGGGTGGCATTTATAAACACCTCGTGGCCGAGGAACACCTGTCCCAGGATTCTGCCCTTCTCGTCATATTTTTTTTTGTCAAACAGGATGTTGATGGTCCTGCCCTCCAGCGTCTGCTTCTGATACTCCATCGCTTCTTTGGCCAGGGCGCTGTCTTTTTTCAACTGCTCCGGGAAAGCGATTCCGGTATAAGTCAGGACCTCTCCGCCATCCAAAAGGATTTCATCCGGGCCGATAATTTTTTGCACCCGCTTGGTCCAGACCTCCGGGTTGGGCTTGCCCCGCCAGGAGTCGTCCTGCAAAGGATCATAAGCCGGCTTCTTTGGCTCCGGCTTGGCTCCCGGCTTGGCCACCGCGGGCAAAACCAGCTTATAAAGATGTATATTCCCGCGGTTGTCCTTCCAGTACCCCACCCCTCCGAATTCCTTGTTCAATTCTATCTTCTCGGATAGCAGGGCCTGATATTCCTTCGGGACCTGGCCGAGGTTGTCCGAAATCTGGAAATCCCCCTTCTCCCCCTGCCAGAGGTAAAGCATTGCTGACGCGGAAAACGCCCAGACCAGGCAGGCCACTATCACCGCGGTTTTTATTGTTTTCTTCATACCCCGATTTTACCACATTTGCACTGGAAAAAGCAAAAAGTTGATCTCATAGATTGAACCGCGGAAACGCAGTCTTCTCCCCTGAGGCTCGGCTCCCGGGAATAAGCTTAAGGCCGATGCAGCGGCAAATATTGATCAAACCATTGCATGGGTTTTTCGGGCCGGAATTCGTGCGGGCCGTTGAAGATGTCGTGGAACACCAGATCGGGCGATCCGTCAATAGAGTAGGCCTTTTTGATGAAGGTGAAGGCTTCCCTGGCCGAATCAATCAGGAAATTGTTGTCCTGCTCGCCGTTCTGGATCAGCAGGGGCCTGGGCGCGACCAGGGAGAAAACATCATAATAGTCAAGCCGGCCCTCAAGCGCGGGAATGTATTCGCACCGGCAGGGGGTGAGGTCTCCGGCCCACCACCGGTCATACATCACGAGGGAGCCTGAGGAAACCACCACTTTCAGACGGGGATCCAAAGCCGCGGAAAATTCCGTGGTGATGCCGCCGTTTGAAAGGCCGACGATGCCGATTCTTTCCGGATCAACCTCGGGCATGGTTTGGAGCAGGTCAACCGCTCGCTCCACCATCCAAACCCGCTCGCCCATCGGGGTGTAATGCTTGAAATGGATCACCGGCCCGCGGTCCAGATATGGGCCGTGATGGTCAAGCGCCAGGTGGTTGATGTCAATGGCCAATACGACATATCCCTTCTTCGCAAACAGGTCTCCGTAGAAATAATATCCTTTCTGGAAAATCTTGTAGGCGCGGCCGTTGTGGCCGTGCAGGGCGATGATGGCCGGGAGCTTGGGAGCGGCCAAGCTCTTGGGGCGGGCGAGCCAGCCGTGGACTCGGTGGCCGGGCCGGTCATTGAATTCTAATTCCTGGATCACATAGGTTCCGTGATCCTCTTTCTGTCCCCAGAAAGGCGTAAGCGCAACCCGACTGGGAGCCGGGCCGTTGAAAAGCGCTTCACTCAAGAAAGTCCGGGTTTGCTCCTGCCAGCTAGTGAATTCCTCGGCCGTGGCATTTTGAGGGAAAGACCTCTGCGCGGAAATCGCCGTCAAGGCCAGAAGCAAAAACCCAGCCACCATTGCCGTTTTCATCTCTAGTTTCTCCTCGTGGCGCAGACACTCCTGCCTGCGCACGATTAAATTAAAATTGCAATTCGTCTTGATCCGGCCGATATTCCTTTTCCTCTTTCGGCTCAAAATAGCTGTCCGCTTTTCCGCGGAATTCGCGCTCCAGCAATTTTTTCCCGAATAGCTTGAGCAGGAACCGGGCCGGGGTGAACACCGAATAATAAACCAGGGCCAGCATCAGCTTGGTATTGAGCCAGGCCAATCCCAGGACCGCTTGGCGGAGTATTTTTTCCAGCGGAAGCAAGACCCGGGGATAAACGATGGCCAGGCCGGCCACGACCGCGGCGATCAGAGAAATCTTTTCCGCCCGCAACGGCTGGTCTCTGAGAAAGGCGATCAGGGCGAGCAGGAACAGGGCCGTTCCCATTCCCAATCCCATTTTCTCGGCCGGGGTTTGATCTCCCTGGAACCAGGTCCGCGGATTCAGCAAGGGGGCGTTTTTCCCGTTTTTTTTCAATTGGGATTCTCTTCCGGCTTTTGCGGCCCGGGGGCTTCCGGCGGAGAATTCCTTGAATCGTCTTCCGGCAGCTTGATGATCACTTCATCCGGCCTGATCATTCCGAGTTTTTTCCGGGCAAGTTGCTCCAGGTATTTCAGGTTATTCTTGAGCAGATCAATTTTTTTGGCCAAGCCCTGGTTTTCCTTTTGCAGGCCGGTTTTTTCCCGCTCAATCTCAATCCGCTCCGCTTTCAATTTCCAAAGTCTCAGGATTCCGTGCTCGCCGAAAATGCCCACCCCGATCAGGGCGATAAAAACTCCCGCTCCCATCCCGACCAGGAATTTTTTCTTCATTGCCTCGCTTTTTCCGGCTCCATTTTCGGCTCGGTGGCAATAGCGAGTTTTTCAAACCCCAGCGATTTGGCCAGGTCAAGCACGGAAACTACCAGGCCGTGGCGGGTGGATTTATCCGCCTGGATCACCACCAGTTGTTCAGTTCCGGTTTGAGCCAATTCCTTGAGCTTGGCCTTAAGCTCCGGAAAAACCACCAATTGGTCGTTCAGATAAATCACGCCTTCCGCGTCAATCGCGACCATAATTTTATTCTGGCTAGCCGTCAGCTCGCTTGCGGAGCCGGCTTTGGGAAGATTGACCTTGAGCGCCCCCAGATAGGCAAAGGTGGTGCTGACCGCGAAATATATGATCAGTTGAAAAACCACATCCACAAGCGGAGTGACATCTATCTCCGGATCCTCAACCGCGCGCGTCCGGAATCTCATTACCTGCCCCCGTTCGGCTCCGGCTTGGGCCGAATCTTTCCGCTCAGGGTCAGAAACTCGTTCGCCTTTTCTTCCAGCATCCCGGCCAGGCGATTGATCCGGGAGGAATAATAATGATGCGCCAGCCGGGTGGGGATGGCGATGATCAGACCGGCCGCGGTGGTGATCAGGGCCTCGGCGATCCCGCTGGCGAGCGCCGCGGGGTTTCCCGGCCCTTGCTCGGAAATCACTCCGAACAGCCGGATCATTCCGGTCACGGTTCCGAGCAGGCCCAGGAGCAGGGAGACATTGGCGAGGGTGCCAAGCAGACCCAGGTACCGGCTCATCCCATCCATTTCCCTCCTACCCGCCTCTTCCAGGTTCTCTTTCAAGATGTCGCGCGGGGCCGACTGGTTATGAATCCCGGTGTCCAGAATCCGGCCCAGGCTGGTGTTGCTCCGCTCCGTAACCCAATGCGCTTTTTCCAGTTCCCCTTTTTCCAGCAGGGTTTCCACTTCCTCAAACAAGCCGCGCGGAAGGATCCGCTTGACCCGGACCAACAAGACCCAGAACCGCTCAATCGTGATCGCCAGGACCAGGGACGAGCATAAAACCAACGGCAGCATCACCGGCCCGCCCTTGGCCAGGAGCGGGAACGGAGAGGCCACTTTCATCCACCATTCATACATTACATTATTTCCTCCTGTTTATTTTAGCGCATTTCCCCTATTAGAGAAATCTCTCCGGTTTCGGTTTCAAAAGTATTCGCATTGACGATCAAATCCGTTCCGCTACAATCAAGGAAAATGTCGCGGCAAATTTGCCAAAAATTATCACCATGACGCAAATCCGGACCAACGCGATCCTGTTAAATTGCAGCCCGCTGGGGGAATCCGACCAGCTCCTGGTCTTTTTCACGGAAAAGATCGGGAAGATCCGCGCCATCGCCAAGGGATCGCTCAATAGCCGGAAGCGGTTCGGCGGAATCCTGCTCAACCTGAACCTGCTTGAACTTGAGTTGATCGCAAACCGATCCAGCGAGATCGGCTTCCTGCTCAATTTGGCCGAGCCGATAAAAAACCGGAGCAGCCTGGGGCAGGAACCGGAGCGGCTGGGAGCGGCTTACGCGCTCGCGGAACTGATTGAGAAGGCCAGCGCGGATTTGGAGCCGGAGCCGATCCTGTTTGAGCTGCTGGAACAGGGATTGGACGGGATCCAGGGAGAGCGGAATTACCGGGAGCAGATGTTTTTTTATTTGCTCAGGCTGCTGGAGCAGCTGGGGTATTTGCCCTCTTTGGAATTCTGCGCGGTCTGCGGGAAAAAAATGGCCCCGCGATCAAACCAATATTTTTTCAGCGTCAGCAAGGGCGGATATGTCTGCGAGGATTGCCGGAAGAAATCGGTAAAGGGCTTGCGGGAAATTTCGGCCGGGTTCGCTCAGAATTTGCGGGCGATCCGGAGGCTGAGTCCGGACCGGCCGGGCCGGGCCCGGCTATCTCGCGAGGATTGGATCTTCGGGATCAACCTGCTCAACGATTTCATCGGCTGGCAGTTGGGCAAGCCTTTGCACAGCCTGAATTTCCTCAAACGGCTGGATCTGGATCTGGA
>CAIYYW010000053.1 GCA_903930515.1 uncultured delta proteobacterium
ACCTGTCCGATCCCGATGTAGGCGTAATAATCTTCCGGATATTTCTGGACCATCCACACCCCGAGCAGGCTCCCCCAGGAATGGCCCATCAGGTAGATCTTTTCCCCGCTGAATCTCTTCTTCAATAATTGGGTCAATTCGCGCGCGTCCGAGATGAATTGCTTAATATTCATGCTTTCCCTGGGTATTTTTGCGCTCAAGGATTTTCCCGCGCCGCGCTGGTCCCAGTGCACCACCACAAAATGCTTTTCCAGCTCAGTCCCGAAATAATGCTCCATCGGCATTTCCGGGGACCCGGGTCCGCCGTGGAGGAAGAGCAAGACCGGATTTTTTATATCGGTTCCCCGGATCAAAATCCACTGGTCCACCCCGCCCAGATTGACCTTTTCCAAAGAGGCGATGGCATTTGGGGTATTGATCGGCGGTGTCCGGGCAACGCAGGACGCGAGGATGAACACCAACACCAAGCCGGTCAGGGCCATAAAATTCCGAAATTTTTTCATTATTCCCTCCTGGTTTCCGGATTGCGCATAAGATGATATATTATAGCAAACCCAAACAAAAACCGGAAATGGTCCAGGGTCAGCCGGCAGGAGGAATAGATGAGGATGAAAAATTTTTGGGCGCTGACGGTATTGGTTTTCGCGGTTTTAAATTTCAGCGGGGTGACTTACTCGCCCCTGGTTAAAGTTGTGCCCGGTCCAAACCTTCCGGCCCAGGTCAAGCCTATGCGCTCAAACAACAACCTGGACCTGGCGATGTTCCAGGGCCGTCTGTTTTTCGGCTTCCGCACCGCGCCCAACCATTTCGCCGGGACCAAAATCGTTCACTATATAATGTCCAGCCCGGACCTGGGCAAGACCTGGGAGTTTGAGGCAAAAGTGTTTATGGGATCGGATATGCGCGAGCCGCGGTTCCTGGTCGTGGGCGATAAACTTTTCTACTACAATTTCCAGGCCGGCAAAAATATCTTCAGCTTCACTCCCCAGCACATCTGGGCGATGGAAAGGAGGACCCTCGGGTCCTGGACCGAGCCGAAGCAGGTGTTCCAGCCCAAATGCGTGCTCTGGCGGAGCAAGCTGATCAATGACAAACCGTATCTCACGGTCTATTGCGGCGAGGGCGAATACACCGGCGGGGCCGCCGGGATTCAGGTTTATCTGCTCACCACCAAGGACGGCTATAATTTTGAACCGGTGGACCCGAAGCGTCCGGTGATCGCGACCGGAGGCTCCGAGACTGACTTTGAAATTGACCGGGCGGGAAATTTATATGGCGTGATCCGGAACGAGGCTGGCGACGGCCAGTCCTGGGCGAGCAAGGTCTGCACAGCCAAGGCCGGTCATCTGGCCGATTGGAGTTGTGTGGATACACCCTATAAGCCGGATTCGCCGCTGGTGTTCAAGCACAATGATGAGATTTATGTGATCGGGAGAAGAAGCCTGGGCGGAGCTTATGACAAGGGCTACCGCGGCCTGCCCGATTCCATAGAGTCACTTTATTATCTTGCCGATTACTGGTGGACCAAGAAGCGGACCTCGCTTTATCATCTGGACAAGCAAAAACTTTCTTTGGAGCCGGTCCTGGATTTCCAAAGCAGGGGCGACACCTCCTTCCCGGGCCTGGTCCAACTCAACGACAACCAATACCTGCTCTATAACTATTCCTCCGACCCGGAGGGCAAGGACCGGGTCTGGATGAGCGGACAACTTCATCAGACTAATATCTATTCAACGGTCATAACCTTTCAATAGCCTTGGCAATAGAGGAGCCCGGTACTGTCCCGGTTGTGGACACCAATTTAGTCTTGCTTTAATTATCGCGGGACGGCCAGGCTGGTTAAGCGCCGGCCCGAGGCGGGGTTCGGGCCGGTTTGGGGCTTAGTCGGGGCGCGGCTTGCCCACTGGAGCGGGCCCGAAATCAGACAGGGCAATCTTGCCCGAGGCGGGACCTTTCCGCGCCCCTTTCCTTCCTTTCTTTCCTGTTTATTCCACCGACCACCCCTATTGCGTGTCCCAAGAAATCGGTGGCAATTCATACCCGCTTTTTTGTGATTAGGGACATGCGTGTTAGCATAGATAAGATGTCATTCCGGAATTTACGGGAATTGATCAAGGGATTGGAGAAGACGGGTCAGCTCAAGCGGGTCCAGACCGAGGTTTCGGCGGAACTTGAGATCAGCGAGATTTACGACCGGGTGGTGAAGAAATCGGGCCCGGCGCTTCTCTTTGAGAAGGTGAAGGACTCGCCCTTCCCGGTCCTGATCAATGCCTTCGGCTCAAATGAGCGGATGGCGTTCGCGCTGGGAGAGAAGAGCCTGGACGACCTGGCGAACCGGTTTGAAGAGCTTGCCAATCTGCAGGCGCCGGAGGGGTTTCGTGAAAAAGCCAAACTGCTTCCGAAACTGCTGGAGCTGGCGAACCTTCCTCCCAAGCTGGTGGGCAAGGCCCCCTGCCAGGAGGTGGTGATGGAAAAACCGGACCTGACGATTCTGCCCGCGCTCAAGTGCTGGCCTTTGGACGGGGGAAGGTATCTCACGCTTCCGATCGTGCTCACCAAGAGTCCGAAAACCGGGACCCGCAACCTCGGAATGTATCGGATGCAAATCTACGACCAAAAGACCAGCGGGATGCATTGGCATCCGCACAAAGGGGGCGCGCAACATTACCGCGAGGCCGAGCAGATGAACAAGCCGCTCCCGGTCGCAATCGCGCTGGGGGGATCGCCGGCATTGATATTTTCCGCGAGCGCGCCGGTTCCGGAAGGGATTGACGAGTATCTGTTCGCGGGATTTTTGCAGGGAGAGGCTGTGGAAGTGGTTAAGGGGAAAACGGTTGATCTGGAAGTCCCGGCCGAGGCGGAGATTATTTTGGAAGGATATGTGGAGCCGAAGGAACGGAAGCTGGAAGGGCCGTTCGGGGACCATACCGGTTTTTATTCTTTGCCGGACCAGTACCCGGTTTTTCATCTCACCGCGATCACGCACCGGAAGGACGCCATCTATCCGGCAACGGTGGTGGGGCGGCCGCCGATGGAAGACTGTTTTATGGCCAAGGCCTCCGAGCGGATTTTCCTGGTTTTGCTCAGGAAAATTTTCCCGGAGATCGTTGACCTCAACCTTCCGATGGAAGGGGTTTTTCATAACTACGCCTTTGTCAGCATTGACAAGCGGTATCCCGGTCACGCTGATAAAATTATGCACGGCCTCTGGGGGCTGGGCCAGATGATGTTCACGAAATGGATCGTGGTGTTTGACCGGGAGGTGAATGTCCAGGACACCTCCGAGGTTTTATGGAGGATGGGGAATAATATTGACCCGCAACGCGACATTATTTTTGCCAAAGGCCCGACCGATGTTTTGGACCACGCGGCTCCGCGCTCCGGCCTGGGCACCAAGATCGGGATTGACGCCACGCGCAAATGGAAGGAAGAGGGATTTGAGCGGGAATGGCCGGACGAGATCGGAATGACCGATGAGATCAAGGAGTTGGTTTCAAGGCGCTGGAAAGATTATGGGATTGATTAGGAATTTCTTTCAAAAGATCGGACTGATTTTTTCGGACATCAAGCTGGCCCACAGCGTGTTCGCGCTCCCCTTCGCGCTGCTATCCGCGTTCCTGGCAAAAAAAGGAATCCCCTCGCCGCGGGAATTGCTCTGGATTTTGCTGGCAATGGTCTCGGCGCGGAGCGGGGCGATGGCTTGGAACCGGCTGCTGGACGCGAAGATAGACGCGGACAACCCGAGGACTGCGGGCCGGGCGATGCCTTCGGGCAAGCTCCGGAAAGCGGAGCTTATCCTGTTCATCATCATCACTTACGGCCTGTTTATGTTCGCGGCCTTTAAGCTCAACCGGCTCTGCTTTTATCTTTCTCCGGCCGCGATCGCCTGGATCAGTTTTTATTCCCTGACCAAGCGCTTCACCCGCCTGAGTCATTTCATCCTGGGAATGTCGCTCGGCCTCGCCCCGATGGGAGCGTGGCTGGCGGTTGATCCGCGCCTGCAATTCCCAATCATCCTGGCGCCCGCGTTCATCTCCGCCGCGGTCCTGCTCTGGGTCGCCGGCTTTGACATCCTCTATTCGTTCCAGGACCTGGAGGTTGACCAAAAGCAAAACCTCCATTCCATCCCGCGATTCCTCGGAATCAAAAAATCGCTCTGGCTCACCCGGGCATTGCACCTGGCCAGCCTGGCGCTTTTGCTCGGCCCTTATTTTTTCCTTCACCTAGGTCCGGTTTATCTCGCCGGCCTGGCGGTCATCGCCGGACTGTTGGTCTATGAGCACAGCCTGGTCAAGCCCGGAGACCTCTCCCGGCTCAACCTGGCTTTTTTCAATATGAACGGTTACATCAGCATCACCTTTTTTATTTTCGGCGCAACGGATATACTGGTCAGAAGATGAAAAAAATCATTGTCGCGGTCAGCGGCGCGAGCGGAGCCATCTACGCAAACCGCCTGGTCAGATGGCTGGTCCAAAACGGACATCGCGTGGACTTCCTGATCAGCAATCCCGGCCGGAAGGTGTTTGAGCTGGAACTCGGGAAGCCCCCCAAAGATCAGGCCGGGTGGCGGAAATTTTTCAATGACCGCAAGGGCCGGCTCCACTATCACGCTCCGGACGATTTCAACTCATCGCTCGCGAGCGGATCGGTGAAGAGAGACGGGATGATCGTCATCCCCTGCTCGATGGGAATGATCGCAAGGATCGCCGGAGGGATCTCGTCCAACCTGATCGAGCGATCCGCGGATGTGACCTTGAAAGAGCGAAGGCCCCTGATCCTGGTTTTCCGAGAAGCCCCGCTCAGCCTGATTCACCTGGAAAACCTGGCCAAACTTTCCCGCGCCGGCGCGATCATTATTCCGGCCGCGCCCGGTTTTTATCAGAGACCGAAAAAAATTGAAGACCTGGTTGACGGTTTGCTGGGGAGGACGCTCCGGCAAATTGGGATTGAAAATAATTTGGAAAAGGAGTGGAGAGATGACGGATAAAGAAGAAAAAGAATTTTCCTTTGAGTTCAAGTGCGCTGATTTTCAGATCGGGTTCAAGGGCGATTTAAATTTCGTCCAGAATGAGCTCCGGAAATACGAGCCTAGGATCCTGGTGAAATTCCACCAGATCATCCCCTCGGAGAAACCTCTGGCGGCCCCGGCCCCTCAGCCGCATCAGCCCCAGCCGCAAAGGCAACCCCAGGCGCAGCCGCAAAAGCAGGGACAGCCCCAGCCGCAAAGGCAACCCCAAGCGCAGCCGCAAAAGCAGGGACAGCCCCAGCCGGCCAAACCGCAGCCGCAGCCTCACCGCGATGATCGGAGAGGTTTTCGCGGGGGCCGCGGCGGGTACAAGCAAACCCCGGAGCCGTACAAGCAAGAGGACAAGAAACCCACCCGCGAACCTAACTTCGTGGAAAACCGGGGGGTGTCGGAGGAACGGAGCCGGCCCGAGCCTGAGTCGGCGCAAACGACCATAGCAGCCAATGAATTGCGCTCTCTTTTGGAGCGGTATCAACCGCGCACTTCCCATGACCGGGTGATGATCCTGGCCTTTTATCTGGAAGAAAAAAGCGCCGGTGGATTTAATCCCGCGGACATCCAGGAATGTTACCAGGCCCTGGGAGAGCGGACTCCGGGAAACCTTTCCGTGATCCTGAACAACGCCTCCCGGTCCGGGTTCCTGGCCAAGGAGGAAAAAGCCGGACGCGCCCGCTACCGGCTGACCTTTAAGGGGAAGAGGTATGTGGAGAACGGGCTCCGGCTGGACTGAAAATATTTTGGTTGAAAGTTGACAATTCCCCGGTCCCGCCTCTAAAGTAAAGGCAGGATGTCCCAGAGCCTCAAGTGCAAGTTTTGCGGTCGGGAAGTCCGGGAGACCGTCCATTCCAAAAAAATCCCGGCCGGATATTTGGTGGATTATTATTTGGTCTGGACCGGGGAGCTTAGCCCGATCGTGATGAGGAACCCGCGGGACGAGCGGGAGGTGATGCGTTTTTTCAAGATGGAGCATTCCTATCCGGTGGTGGCCTGCGCGGACTGCTGTCAAAAACCGGAAGTGGAAAGGGAGTTGGACCGCGCCTTCTCCGAGGCGCCCAAAGCCGACCTGATGGAAGAAGGGAATGAAGAATGATCAAGCGTGAACGAGTGATCCGGACTTTTATTGAGATCGCCCGGATCCCGGGCCTGAGCAGAAAAGAAGGCCGGATCGCGGAAGAGCTTTGCCGCCGTCTGAAAAAGCTCGGGGTCCGGGTCAGGTTTGACCAGGGCCTGAAAGGAGAAGGCGAGGTCGGAAACATCATCGGATGCCTGCCGGGGAATCTGCCCGGCCCGCCCCTGCTGCTCAACGCGCATATGGACACGGTCGGCCCGGTGGACCATTGGGGATGCCGCCGCTCGGGAAAATATCTGGTCACCGAAGGCAGGAGCATTTTGGGCGCGGACAACCGCTCGGGCGTGGCCGTGATTTTGGAAACGCTCGCCCATCTTCAGGAATCGCGCGTTCTCCATCCGGACCTGGAAATAGTGATTACGGTCGCGGAGGAAATCGGACTGCTCGGCGCCAAAAGCCTGGACTATAAAATGATCCGCTCCCGCCTCGGGATCGTCCTGGACGCGGACAGCCCGCTTGAACCGGTGATCGCCGCGCCCGAGGCCTACCGCCTGAACTTCAAGGTTCACGGCAAGACCGCGCACGCGGGCGTTTCCCCCGAGCGAGGCCTCAACGCGATCTCCATCGCGGCCCGGGCGATCAGCAAGATCAAAATCGGCCGGATTGATTTTGAAACCACCGCCAACCTCGGGATCATCCAGGGAGGAACCGCCACCAACATTGTGCCGGATTTGGTTGAAGTCCGGGGCGAGGCCCGGAGCCATAACCGGAAAAAAATTCAGGCCCAAATCGCGCAGATGCGGAGCGGGTTTCAAAAAGCCGTGGAACAGGCGCGCTCGCGCAAGTTCCCCGGCCTGCCCCGGCTGGAAGAAGAAATCGTTTTCGATTACCCGTTGATGAAAATACCCGAGCGACATTTCCTGCTCAAGCTGATCCGGGCCGCGGCAAAGGAGCTGGGAAAAGAAACAACCCCCAAGGTCGGAGGCGGCGGAAGCGACGCCAACATTTTTAACGCGCACAAAATTGAGTCCGTAATCCTCGGCTCGGGAATGCAACAGGTGCACACGGTGGAAGAAAAATTGGACCTTGACCGCCTGCACCTCTCCGCGCGGATGCTCGCAAAAATCGTTGAGCTTTATCCTTCAATGTTGAAACGGAAATGACCGAACCGGATTCCCCGGCGCGCGGGTTTGAGCAAGGGCCGATCCGGCCGCCCAGCGAGGCCTTCAGCCTGCTCCTGCGCGTCACCCGCAATTGCCCCTGGAACCGTTGCCGATTCTGCCCGGTTTACAAGACCGAAAAATTCTCCCGCCGCGAAACCGGAGAAGTGATCGCGGATATTGACGCGATGTTTTCCTGGGATGAGGAGCTCAAAGCCAGAAGCCGCAAACTCGGATATGGAGAAGATTTGACCCAGCCCGCGCTCCAGTCTGTTTTCCAGGACGATCCGCAAAACCCCGATCTTTATTCCCTGATCCTGTTCCAGCTCGGCGGCGGCAAAACCGTTTTTCTCCAGGACGCGGACAGCCTGATCATTCAGACCGATGAGCTCGTGAAAATCCTTTGCCGCCTGCGCGAAAAATTCCCGCAAGTCAACCGTGTCACCAGCTACGCCCGGACCCGCACGGTCGCGAAAAAAACCTTGGAAGACCTGATAAAAATCCGGGAGGCCGGATTGGACCGGATCCATTTCGGAATGGAAAGCGGCTCGGATGCGGTCCTTTCGGCGGTCATAAAAGGCGCGACTCAGCAGGAGCAGATTGAAGCCGGGACTAAGGCCAGACAAGCCGGGTTTGAGATCAGCGAATATTTGATGCCGGGACTGGGAGGAAAAAAATTCAGC
>CAIYYW010000054.1 GCA_903930515.1 uncultured delta proteobacterium
ATTAAAAAGCCCGAATTGAAAATCATCCGGGATATAAACGTCAACATCTATTTCTTGGCCCACGGAGCAGGTCGGCGGGGCAACCACCCGGACCGGCGCCCAGCCCCCGTCTATCGGCTCTGCCGTATATTCATAGGCCATATCAGAGTAATAACCCGAAACCGTTCCGTCCGCGACATTCCGGCCGTAAATCTTCGCCCAAGCCAGGTGCTGGTGCCAAGGATCTCGTAAACCACTCCCCATCCCGGCCGCAAATTACCGTAGCCGGACAGGGCATTGGCCTGGACTGTCACTGAATCTCCCCTATCCACGGTCAAGGCGTAAAGTTCCGCATCCAAGGAAATGGGATCCCCGGACAGGTCGCTGAAATCTCCGACCAGCCAGCCTTGGATAATGGCGTAGTCCGGGCCATCTAAAAACCCGTTTCCATCCAGGTCCTGCCAGAGGCTGGTCCGGGAACGAAGCCCGCCCGGCGCCTGGTGGTCTGTAATATCCCAGTATCCCGGGTCCTGGGCGACCAATGCCAATTCCATCGCCCCCATATCCGGGTTGTCAATCATAGTATTGTCCGAGTCGCCCCAGAAATTCGCTCCCGGAAGATGTTGTTGCGCGTTGGCTGAAAAGGAAAGGATATAAATTGCGGTCAAGCAAAAAAAACCGATCCCCCAAAGCCGCTTAAACTTTTTCATTATTGCCCCCTCTGTCGTAATCCGCCAAGCCACAAATAAATCCGAGTCTAATGCTCTTAATTATTATACCGAAACCAATTTATAATGTCAAGGGACACGGTTGAACTCGTTTTTGCAATTGTGATGGAACGGGGCTATCCTGAAATTATTAATGCTTTCAAATTATAACCACCAGCTTGACTCTGACCGAGAGGGTGCAAAAAGGAGTACAAAAATGGCAAGGTGTAGCAGATTGGTTTCTCTGGCGATCATTCCCGTCATCTTTTTGTTTATGGCTTGCGGGGGCTATCTGAACCCGGGGCCTCGGCGGAAAACACCAATCCGGACCTTTCCACGGCAATAAGCCAGGTGGACACTCCGCTTACGATCTGGAAACAGGTGTCCGCCGGCCAAAGCCATGCCTGCGCCATCAGCACCAAGGGCGTGCTCTCTTGCTGGGGATGGAACAACTCAGGCCAACTGGGCTTTAATAATGGCGGCGAGATCGCCTCCCTTCCCACCCAGGTGGGCAAGGACAGCAACTGGAAGGCCGTTGCCGTGGGTATTTACTATACCTGCGCCATCCAGGGGACCGGGGCGTTGTATTGCTGGGGAGATAATTCCTATGGACAACTGGGGGTCAATAAGCCGGGCCAAACCCCCAAGCACTATCGGGTGGGCGGCAACGCCCTGTTCGCCAGTGTGTCGATCGGGCAATCCCATACCTGCGCCAAGAAGAAGGACGGCACGCTCTGGTGCTGGGGGAAAAACTTCTACGGCCAGATCGGAGACGGGACCACCGCCAACCGCAATGTCCCCACCCGCGCCGGCACCGGCGTTGGCTACACGCTGGTTGTCACCGGCGAAAATCATGTCTGCGCCATGGCGGGAGGGGGATTCTATTGTTGGGGCGGAAATGATCAGGGCCAACTGGGCAACGGGACAACCGCCGACCAGAAATCGCCCGTTTTGGTCGGAGCGGCCGGCATCTGGGCCTCGATCAGCGCCGGCAAAAGCCATACTTGTGGGAGGAGAACCAATAGCAGCATCTGGTGCTGGGGTTCCAATTTTTGGGGCGAACTCGGGAATAGCATCTCCATAAATAGCAATACCCCTGTCCAGGTTGGAACTGACTACGATTGGTCCTCCCTGGCCTTGGGCGAAGATTTCACTTGCGCCAAAAAGATATCCGGCGCCATCTATTGCTGGGGGAACAATGGCTACAGTCAATTGGCGCAACCGGCGACTTTGAGCTATACGGCGACCCCTCTGCCGGTGGGGACCGATACCGACTGGCTCCTGATCACCGCCGGCCAAAAACATGTCTGCGCCACCAAGTCCGGAGGAATCTATTGCTGGGGTTATAATTACGAGGGCCAGATCCCGGATAATTCGGCTTGGTTTGATTACTTCCGCGCCATCAGCGCCAAATCCCCCTGAGCCGCTCAAGGCCATCGCGATTTCAGCCGGGGCGCAAACACCGGGGCTCAGGCCTATACAATAAACATAAGGATTAAGATGAAAAACCGGATGTTGATCGCATTTGGGTTTGTAGCGGCGACCGCGCTATTGAGCCTTTATTACCGGGAAGGGTTGCCCGCTGGCGTGCCCATCCATTTCAATGCCGCGGGCGTGGCGAACGGCTGGGCGCCGAAAAATCAGGCGCTGATCCTGTTCCCGGCCGTTACCCTTTTTTTGTTCCTGATTTATCTGGCGGCGATAGTGATCAACAGCAATCCCAAGTACTGGACAAGAAAGCTGAAAAAACCGGTGAGCGATGAGGCCTTGGAGAGGCTGATCCGGCAGTCGCAAAAAGTGCTTGACTTTGTGTTCCTCGTCATCCTCTCAATGTTCCTCTATCTTCACTGGGCCACCATGCGCATTGCACTCGGCCAAATGAAATCCATCGTGCCCGGCATCTGGATCTTCTTGGGTATTCTTTTCGCGGGAATGCCCTTCCTCATCATCCGCACCGTCGCCCTCCAGTACCGGGTCCTCCGAGAGCCCAAAAAACCAACCGGCCCGACCAAAACTTGAGTGGCCGGCTCAACCCGCGAATCCAGAGGGGGCACGGAATCCAGAGGGGGCCGGCCTTAACCTTTAACTGTATCCATATAACAATATTAGATGATGATTAAAATACAGTGAAGGAATGACCTGGAGGCGGGTTTCGGATTTCCAGTTATCGCGCCTGAAGGCGCTCGCACATTGAAACCGGTTTGGCAAAGATAGATACCGATAAAATCATTTGCTGTCTGGAACAGGAACTCAGACGGTCGGATCTGAAATGCGGGCGTCGTCTCGGCTAAGCGCCTGGACCTTTCCGGATTTGATCCCGGCAACCAACTCTTCCATTGACCGGACCTGATCCTGAAACTCGGTCAGGCCCGCTCCCAACTCCTCCAGGAAATGCGCGTCCGACCCTCCCACCTGGGCCACGCCCAAGCGGTCGGCCAATTCCATCGCCCATATATTTTCATCATCCCGGTTCCCGCCGTTGATCGCCTCAATCGCGTACAAATGCGGCAGCTCCTTTACCCGCTCGCCCATACTGATCATCCCCCGGAAGGGATGCGCCGGAACCGCCACTCCTTGATGAGCGTCCACTTCCTTCACCAACTCCACCGGGTCCAGCTTTTGCTGAAAATTAAAACCGCTCATCCATTCCCGGTCCGGGCAGAAAACCAGCAAATGCCCCCAGCGGGTATCGGCCTCGGCCCCGGCCAGGATCAAAACCCCGTATTTTTCCGACAGGGATCGGTGATCAAAATCAGAAACAAACCTCCGATGCTCGCAAAAAACCAGGCCGTCAATCCGGAAATTTTTCCGCAAGGCCGATAGGTATTCCACATATTCTTCCGGCCGGACCGGGCTGTCAATGGAAAAGACGGAATGTATATGTAAATCCAGGATCGTGCCCATAGCAATTTTTACACCTGTTATATTATTATTTCCCGACCAGGGGACTGAATCCGGCGTCCACCGGACGCAAGACCAGATACGCGCTTTTCAGGGCAGCCATCTCCCGGTCCAAAAATAGCCGGGCCTGTTGATACCCTGCCGGGTTTTTCACCGGCTTGCCCTTTTCGGTTTTGATATGGCTGGGGTTGATGTTCTTGCCCGAGCGGATCACCCGGTAATCCAGATGCGCCCCGGTGGCCAAACCGGTTGCGCCCACATAGCCGATGGTCTGACCCTGCTTGACCTTGGAGCCGGTCTTGATCCCGGGGGCGAATCCTTTTAGATGTCCGTAGCTGGTCCGGTAGCTGGAATTGTGCTTGAGCTCAATATAGTTCCCATAACCGCCCTTCCAGCCGGCGAAACTCACCGCCCCCGAAGCAGCCGCCCGAACCCTGGTCCCGGACGGGGCCGCGTAATCAATTGCCAGATGAGGTATCCGCCGGCGCAAAACCGGATGAAAACGCTTGTAGCTGTACCCGGAACTGATCCGGCCGATCGCCACCGGCCTGATCAAATAAAATCCCTTCAACGCATGCCCGGTCTCGTCATAATATCCGCCCCCGGAATCGTCCTTATAATAATAGGCCTGATACGGATTGTGGTTGATCTCCATCTCCGTAACCAGCGGTCGCTCGTCTCCGTCCGGGGTCAGCTCGGTCATCACCCAGAACCGGTCTCCCTTTCTCACCTGGCTGGAAAAATCTATCACCCCGAAATAAAGGTTGGTCAGGTTTGAGATCAATCCCGGCTCCATTCCCGCATCCACCCCCGCTTCATAAAAACTGGAGCCGATCTCTCCATAATACAGCCTCCAGTCCTTGCTGTTGAACGCAATATTTTCTTCGCCCTGACCGCCCCGGTTTTTCAGCTCCGCCTGCCAGCCGCTTTCCGTCCCCGTAAGCGTCAGGCTCTGACGCGGACTGATCGCCAACTCAAACTGAGAAATCTGGCCCGACAATCCATACCGCAGCCAATATTCCTGACCCGCCTTGATCTTGGCCAAATTGTAAAACGGACCCGCGGCCAGGATCCAGTCCGAAACCTGCCGGTCGGAAATCCCGTATGACTTTAATACCGGGGACAAATTATCCCCGAACCGGAATTTTGAATGGACCTCAGCCGGAGCGATGCCGGCTGGAACCGGCCCGGTCTGCTCCACGGCCTTGTTTTCAGGGGCAGCCGGTTTGCTCAGCCGGCTTTGCAACTCCGCCTTCTGACCGCTGTACCCGACCAAAGCCCCGGCCAGGAATCCGGTGGAAAGCAGAACCAGCGCAATAACCATAAACCAAGCCCGGACCCCATACCCGACCCTTTCCCGTTCCCTGCTGGTCAATTGGTAGTTCACAATTGATGACATTCTACTAAATATTGCGGAAAAAGGCAACCCCAATTTGCAAAAGCCCAGGCCGATTTCTTCCGTCCCTATCCCCGCCCGCGCAATCATCCACGAGGAACATATGAGGTATGCGGCGGAATGATCAGGGGTCAATTATATAGTGCTCCGGGTAATAACTGGGGGGGGCTTTGCGGCCTTTGGGCCTTTGCGGTGAAGCATTGTTTTGGGTTCCGCTTGATTTTTTCCGGTCCGGGCATCTGCGCTTGACAAACGGCCGGTTTTTAATTAAATTTATGAGCAGGCAAAATTGACCGGATAATAGGGGGAAATTTAATTCTCATCCAGTCGTTACCGCATGGCAGTTCAGAAAGGGGATCAGCAGTATTTTAAACAACTTGATCTGCTTCGGATATCCGCCAGGGGAATTTTTCACCCTATCGTTACCGCAAGATTATTAAGCTCAAGGGCGCCTTGCTCGGGAAAGAGTAAAGGCGGCCAAAGGAGTAGCTGATGGTGGATGTATCAAGGAGGAATTTTTTAGTCGGAAGCGGAAGCTTCCTGGGGTTCCTGGGCCTCAATCTCAAACCTGCCCTCGCGCATGCCGAGAACAAAGCCGCGGCCCTCAAGAAGGGAAGGATGACCAGCACGATCTGCCCCTATTGCGCGTGCGGTTGTTCCGCGGTGGTGACCTCGGAAGAGCGCAACGGGAAATGGGTGGCGATCAATGTGGAGGGCGACCCGGACCATCCCATCAATGAGGGCACGCTTTGTTCCAAGGGGTCCTCGCTCTACCAGATGTGCAACGGCGACTCCCGCCTGAGCAAGGTGTTGCATCGGAAGCCCGGGAGCGACAAGTTTGAAGAAGTGGACTGGAGCACCGCGGCCAAACGGATCGCCCGTCTGATCAAGGATACCCGGGACGCCTCGTTTACGGAGACCAACAGCCAGGGCCAGGCCGTGAACCGGACCATGGCCATTGCTTCCCTCGGAAGCGCGGCTCTGGACAACGAGGAATGCTGGCTGTATCAGAAGTTCCTGAGAAGCCTGGGCCTGGTTTATATCGAGCACCAGGCAAGGATCTGTCACTCGGCAACGGTTCCGGCCCTGGCCTCCAGTTACGGACGGGGAGCGATGACCAACCACTGGATTGACCTCAAGAACGCCGATGTGGTCCTGATGATGGGGAGCAACCCGGCCGAGAACCATCCGATCTCAATGCATTGGGTGATGAAAGCCAAAGACCGGGGCGCCAAGCTGATCTGCGTGGACCCGCGTTTTACCAAGTCCGCGTCCATCTCCCAGATCTATGCGCGGCTCCGGGGCGGGACCGACATCGCCTTCCTGGGCGGGATGATCAAATACATCCTGGACAACGATCTGATCCAGCGCGACTATGTCCTGAACTACACCAACGCCTCCTTCATCGTAAGCGACGACTACGGCTTTGACCAGGCCTCCGGCCTGTTCAGCGGATATAACCCGGAAAAGCGCAAATACGACAAATCCAAATGGCAGTATCAAACCACGGCCGGAGAAATCCCGGAGCCGGTCCGGGATCCGACCCTTCAGAACCCGCGCTGTGTTTATCAGCTGATGAAGAAACATTATTCGCGCTACGATTTTGAGACCGTATCCAAGGTCACCGGAACGCCGGTCAAGGACCTGGAGCTGGTCTATCAAACTTATGCCGGAACCCATCTGCCGGACAAGGCCGGAACCATTATGTACGCGATGGGCTGGACCCAGCACACGGTCGGAGTCCAGAACATCCGGGCGATGGCGGCGATCCAGCTTTTACTGGGAAACATCGGCGTGGCTGGCGGCGGGGTCAATGCCATGCGCGGCGAATCCAATGTCCAGGGCTCAACCGACCACGGCCTGCTCTACCATATCATTACCGGATACCTGAAGACCCCGACCGCGTCCCTGGTCACCCTGGACGATTACAACAAGGCCGCCACGCCCAAGCCCATCGGCAAGGACAGCGTGAACTGGTGGGGAAACACGCCCAAATATATGGTCAGCTACCTGAAATCCATGTATGGCGAAAAGGCCACGCTGGAAAATCAATTCGGGTATGGCTGGATGCCCAAGCTGGATGACGGGGCGGGTTACTCCTGGCTGACCATCTTTGACGCGATGTATGAGGGAAAGATCAAGGGACTGTTGGCCTGGGGAATGAACCCGGCCTGCAGCGGCGCCAACTCCAACAAGACCCGGCCGGCCTTGGCCAAGCTGGACTGGATGGTGAATGTCAATATTTTCCCCAGCGAAACCGGCTGGTTCTGGCAGGACCCGACCCTCGGGATTAAGCCCTCGGAGATCAAGACCGAGGTGTTCGTGCTCCCGGCCGCGGCCTCAATTGAGAAACAGGGAAGCATCACCAATTCCGGGAGATGGATGCAATGGCGGTATAAAGGCGCGGACGCCCCCGGCGAGGCGATCCCGGACGCGGACATTATGGGTCTGATCTTCACGGAGCTGAAGTCGCTCTATCAAAAGGAAGGGGGCAAGTTCCCGGAGCCGATCCTGAGCCTGAAATGGGACGAGTATTTCCATAACAATGAAGTTGACGCGGAAGCCGTCGCCAAGGACATCAACGGATATTTCCTGGAAGATGTGACTATGCCGGACGGCAAGAGCTTTAAGAAGGGCGAACTGGTTCCGAGCTTTGGGATGCTCCAGGCGGACGGAAAAACCTCCAGCGGCTGCTGGGTTTACGCCGGGTCCTTCACCCAGGACGGCAAGAACAAGTCCAAGAAGCGGATCCGCGAAAAGAGCGGGATCGGCATGAACCCGGATTGGGCCTGGGCCTGGCCGGTTAACCGCAGGATCATATATAACCGGGCGTCGGTGGACCTGAACGGAGTCCCCTATAACAAGAACCTTCCGGTGGTTCAATGGGACGCGGCAGAGTCTAAGTGGAAAGGCGATGTTGTGGACGGCCCGGCCACCATCCCGCCGATGGGGATGACGGGAGGGAAACTGCCGTTTATTATGAACGAGGAGGGCGTGGGCCGGCTCTGGACGATGAAGCTGGAAGACGGTCCGTTCCCGGAACATTATGAGCCGTTTGAATCGCCGGTGGATACAAATCCGTTCAACGGACAGCCCTTCAACCCGGCGAGCAAAATCTTCAAAGGACCTATGGACAAGCGGGCCGCTTCAGGCGGCTCCGAGTTCCCGATCGTCTGTTCCACCTACCGGGTAACCGAGCATTGGCAAACCGGGGTGATGACCCGGCATTGCCCGTGGCTGTTGGAGCTTCAGCCCCAGATGTTCGTGGAGATGAGCGAACAACTCGCGGCGGAGAAAGGGATCAAGGCCGGAGAGGTAGTGGAAGTGGCCAGCGCCCGGGGATCGGTGCTGGCGGTTGCGATCCCGACCAAGCGCTATCAGCCGCTCACGGTAATGGGCAAGACCGTGCATACCGTGGGCCTCCCGTGGTGCTTCGGATGGAAAACCGTGAACGCAGGGGACAGCGCGAACCTGCTCACTCCCAACATCGGAGACGCCAACACCATGATCCCGGAAACCAAGACTTTTTTAGTAAATATCAAGAAGGCGCCGGGCAAGACCTTAAAAACGGTCAAGATTGCGGGCGCCAGGAGGAGGGCGTAAATGAGTTTAGCGGTTATGATTGATACCACCAAGTGTATCGGATGCCGTTCCTGCCAGGTCGCGTGCAAGCAGTGGAACGGACTGCCGGCCGAAGTAACGGAACTGGAGGGACGGTCCACCGGTTTCCAGAACCCGCCGGCGCTGTCCGCCAAGACCCTGACCCTGGTCTCCTTCCGGGAGATTGCGGACCAAGCCGCGCCGTCCGGTCTGAAAATGGTGTTCGCCAAGCGCCAGTGCATGCACTGCCAGGATCCGGCCTGCGCGTCCGCCTGCCCGGTTACCGCCTTGCACAAGACCAAGGAAGGGCCGGTGACTTATGACAGCGCGAAATGTATGGGTTGCCGGTATTGTATCTGGGCCTGCCCGTTCGGGGTTCCGACCGCGGACTGGGATTCGCTTGCGCCCAAGATCCATAAATGCACTATGTGCTTCAACCGGGTGGAGCAAGCCGAGACGCCGAAAACCCTGAACGATCAGCCGCTTTTGCCGGAAGCCCAGGAGCGCTTCCTTGCGGGCGCGGCCAAGCCCGCGTGCGTGAAAGCCTGCACCACCGGCGCCCTCCGGTTCGGAGAGCGCGATCAGTTGCTGGCCGAGGCCAGGCAGAGGATTGGTTCTGCGCCCGGGAAATATGTCCCGCACATTTACGGCGAGAAGGAAGTGGGGGGAACCTCGGTCTTGTATCTATCGTCGGTTCCGTTTGAAAAGCTCGGATTCAGAACCGACCTGGGAGAGCGCAGTTATCCGGGTTATTCCAAGATCCCGCTTGAGATCGTCTCTCCCGCGGTGATGGGAATGGGAGGTCTGCTGGCCGCGGTTTATTTGATCAAGCGGCGCAAGGCGTTGGTCGCCGGCTCCGCGGAACCGGGAAAAAAGGAGTGAATGATGCATTATGAGGCGGTAAAAACGGATTTCTTTACCAGGAAGGCGGCCGTCCTGATGGCGCTGATGGCTGCGGGGGGATTCGCGTTTCTGGCCCGGTTCGGACTCGGTCTGGGAGAGACCACCAACCTGAGCAACAATTACCCCTGGGGTCTCTGGATCGTGTTCGACCTGGTCTGGATCGCGCTCGCCGGAGGAGCCTTTGTAACTGCGGGCATCGTCTATATCTTTATGGGAGAGGATTTCCATCGCCTGGCCCGGCCCGCGGTCTGGATGGGGTTCCTGAGTTACTCCTTCGTGGTGGTCACCCTGCTCGCGGACCTCGGTCTCCCCTGGCACTTCTGGCAGCTCGGGATTCAAAGGCCGGAACATTCCGCGATGTATGAGGTGTCCTGGTGCGTCAGTCTTTATGTCACGATCCTGGGACTGGAATTCGCCCCCACCGTTTTTGAGCGCTTCGGCTGGGACAAGCTCAAAGACCTCTGGAGGGCCTGGTCCCCGGTCTATACCGTGATCGCCCTCGCCCTGTTCACCTACCTGATGTCTCATAAAATCTGGATGGCCGCCCTGTCCCTGGTCCTGTTCGCAATCATCACTTTCCTCACCAGAGACTCCGGGAAGCACAGCGGCGTCCCGGTGATCCTGATCATCGCCGCGGTTACCTTTTCCACCATGCATCAATCTTCCCTCGGCTCCCTCTTCCTGCTGATGCCCGACAAGCTCAGCCATCTCTGGTGGTCCCCACTGATGTCGCTCCTGTTCTTCCTCTCCGCGGTGGCCTCCGGGATCGCCCTGGTGATGCTGATGGATATGCTGGTCTCATATTTCTTTGACCGCCCCTTTAACTGGGCCATGCTCGGAAAAATGGGCAAAATCCTCTGGGCAGCCCTCGCAATCTATTATGGGATCAAAATCGTGGACCTCGGCGCGCGCGGAGAGCTGGGCCTGGCCCTGGTCGGATCTAACGGGGTGTTGTTCCTGATTGAGGTCATCGGCGGGGGACTGATCCCGCTCATTCTGCTCTCCACCCAAAAGCTCAGAAGCAATAAAAACCTGCTCGTGCCCGGCACCGTCCTCGCCCTCTTGGGGGTGATCTTCAACCGGCTCAATACCGTCCTGCTCGGGATGACCCTGCCCGGAACCCAGCCCGGCGGACTGGTCGGGACTTACCATCCCAGTATGGTGGAATGGACCCTTGCCATCTCCCTGATCTCGGCCGCGTTTTTCTTCTTCGCGCTCGGGGTAAAATTCCTGCCCATTCTGCCCAAGGTGGAAGAGACTAACTGAGAAGCGATGGAGGCATTTGCCGGTCTGCGCGAGCGGATCCTGATCGGGTTGGAATCGCTCCGGCAAGTTGAGTATGTGCCCGCGGAATACCTTTTTTTCCGGACCAACCTGTTCCGCGCTCAGCTCACGGCTTATGACCATATCCCGCTGGACTCGTCCGGTTTGCGGTTGCCGGTCCGGCCCGAGTCCTTGAAACTGGATCCCGCGGTCCTGGCTTGTTTTTTTGCTCAAGCCGCTGAATCGCTCAAACCGGATCAGCCTATGCAAGAGCAATGGAAAAAAATCCTGGACCATCCCGAAAGGCAGACCAACCTGGTAAAAGCCGCCCTGTTCGGCCCGGACCTTTTGGCCCTGGAAAAAATCGCAGCGGATACCGGGGCCGATCCGGAAATTATACTCTTTTTCGGACGCGCCGCGGCCGCTCCTTTTCTGAGCAGGATGCTGTGGGACGCGCCTGAATCTTTGGCCGAGCCGTCGGCTGAAGCCCGGTCCTGCCCGGATTGCGGGTCCGCGCCCGGGCTGTCCCTGCTCCGGGGCGAGGTTGGACAGAGGTTTCTGGTTTGTTCCCTGTGCGCCCGGGAGTGGGAATTCCCGCGTTTGAAATGCCCCTTTTGCGCGGGCCAGGAAAAACTGGACCTGATCCGGGAGGAAAACTCTTCTCCCAGATGGATTGAGACCTGCGGCGCCTGCCGCCAATACCTGATTACCACTGATACCAGAACCTCGGCCGCAAACCACCCATTGATCCCGCTCCTGGAAACCGTCTCCAACCTCTACCTGGACCTGATCGCGCAAAAACAAGGTTGTCAGCCGGGCGCATCCTATCTATCCCTCAGATGACCTGCTTTTGTCTTTAGGATCCAATCCCCATCCCCGATCGGGAATGCCGATAGTTTTATTTTGAACCCCGCGCTATAATTGGGCCAGCTTTTTTTCAGGAGGCGGAAAATGAAAAGGGTGGTATTTTTTTTCAGTCTGATCGCGGCGGCGCTGTTTTCGTTCGCGGCTTTTGCCGGGATCAAACAGGATTTCAGCTACCGGTTCCTCTGGCCGGCGGATTTGTCCCAGCCGGGAAAAAATCTGCGGGAGCTGAAGGTCAAGGCCATTGGCGCGGAGACCGCTTACACCCCGCTGGGAAAGGCGGAGGTGGAAATTTTTGAACTGAGCGATCCGAAAGGGGAGCTGGTGGCCCGGGCAAAAGCGATCACTATTTCCGGCCGCGACGATCTGCTGATATTTATGACCGAGACCTTGAAGGACATTTCCGCCCCGACCGGCCGATTTGAGGATCCGCATTTTGCCTTGCCCGCGATCAAGCCGGACCGGCGCTTCAATTATGTATTGGATTTCAAGGAGGAGGAATTTGTCACGCCCTCGCATCGGCCTCATCCGACCAGCGGCCCGGTGGCGATGTATAACCGGGATTTGCAAGTGTTGATGATGTCTCCGCTGGATACTTTTATGGCCGCCCTGCAGGCGCCGGTGAACGGAGAATGGAGGTGCGGGTTCGGGGGATTGGTTGAGAAAATACCGGCCGGGACCGTGAGCCAGACCATTCTCGTTTCCGGGAATGGGATCAATGCCTCGTTTATGAAATGGGGATCGCTGATCCAGCAATGGCATCGCCATCAGACCGCGGACGCTTATGCGGATGCGGCGATGAGCCGCCTCGGATACTGGACTGACAACGGATCCTACTATTACTACCGCACCGAGCCGGGTATCAACTATCAGGACACTTTGCTCGCGATCAAATCTTATGCGGACCGGCAGGGCATCCCCTACGGATATTTCCAGATTGACTCCTGGTGGTATCCCAAGGCCGAGATAGATTTGAAATCTTCCCATAACCGCGGCGGGGTCCTGCTCTGGGAGCCGATCCCGGAGATGTTCCCGCAGGGGCTGGCGGAATTCCGGAAGCAACTCGGGCTCCCGCTGGCGGCACATAACCGATATGTGGCCGACACCAGTCCCTACTGCCAAAAATATAATTGCGTCTTCAGCATCGGCGACAAGCGGAGGGGCGCCTTTCCGACCGATCCGAAATTCTGGGACGAAATTATGGACAACGCGGTCAAATCCGGGGTGACGGTTTACGAGCAGGACTGGCTTTACACGCATATAGATATGATCCCCTGGATGAGGACCGGGCTGCATAACGCGGAGGGTTGGTATGACAATATGGCTTCCGCGGCCGGAAAACGCGGTCTGACCATGCAATTGTGTATGGCGTCTCCGGGATTTTTGATGCAGGCGCTCAAGCATCCGGTGGAAACCCACATCCGGACTTCCCACGACTACAAGGGCGGAATCGCCAAGGCCTTTTTCTGGGTGCCGTTCCACAAGGCCGGCTTGTTCGCCTGGTCGGTCGGGCTGTGGCCGTTCAAGGTTAATTTCCAATCCACCGCGGGCCAGAAGCCTGCTTACAACATCATTCCCGAGGCAAACCCGATGGAAGAAGCCCTGGTCGCGTCCCTTTCGGGAGGACCGGTGGGGCCTTCGGACAAAATCGGGGCCTCAGACCGGGAACTGATCCTGAAGACCTGCCGCAAGGACGGGCTGCTGTTAAAGCCGGACCGGCCGGCAACCCCGATTGACATAATGTTTGTTTATAACCAGCGCCTGCTGGGCGGGAAAAAGCCCTGGGTGGTCACCACCGAGAGCAATCATGAGATCGGCAAAACCGTATATCTGGCCGCGTTCAATCTCTGGCCGCAAAGTATGTATCAGCCTTATGTCAGCTTGGCCGAGGCCGGCATTTCCGGCAAACACCTGATCTATAACTATCTCACCGGCGAATATAAAATCCTGGATGACCGGATAGATTTCGGGGTGATGCGCCCGGAAAAGGCATATTATTATGTCCTCTGCCCGGTCCTGGCCAATGGAATGTCAATGATCGGCGAGACCGGAAAATTCATCACCCTGAGCCAAAAGCGGTTCCCCTCCATCAAGCTGGAAAATGAAACCCTGATCATGCAGGTTGAGGGCGTGCCGGGCGAGCAAATTGGAATCTCTATTTACGCGCCTAAACCTTTGCAAGATATTTCCAGCAAAGATTTAATTACAAAACCAAAACTGGAACCGGGCATAGTCAATTTCAAATTGACCATACCCGATTCAGGGAAAACAACCGTTACGGTCAGGTAGAAAATAAAAACCGGGAGAGGCGGATGTTTGGGAAAAGATTTCAGACATTGAAAAAATCGGCTTGGGCAACGGGAGTTTTTCTGACGGCCTTTGCCACAGCCGCGGGCGCTCCGGCTGGGTCCGCGACCAAGGAGATGGCCGTGATCGCGAGTCCGGATGGCCGGGGGCGGGTGGAGATTTATTTCAATGACCCGGGCCGATTGAGCTACGAACTGTTTCGCGACGACCGATTGGTGGTTGAGAAATCTCCGCTCGGGATCATCGTGGACGGTGTTGACCTGGGATCGGGCGTGGAGCCGGCCGGGTCGTTCGCGGTCAAGACCGTCAATGAAACCAGCGCGACGCGGGGGAAGCATCCGGTGGCGGCAGATCATTGCAACACCGCGGCAATTCCGCTCCGTCACCAGGGGAGCGGGAAAGCCTGGCAATTGGAATTGCGGGTCTATGATGACGGCCTGGCCTTCCGTTACATCGTTCCGGGACAGGGATCGCTCCGGATCAGCGGCGAGTCCACGGGGTTTCAACTCCCGTCGGACGCCGCGCTGTTCTTCCAGCAAAACACCAAAAACGGAGAAGGCATTTACCGGAAACAAAATCTCGGGCGGATCAATTCAATTATGGGCATCCCGGTCACCGCGGCGCTTCCGGAAAATGCCGGGTATCTGGCGATCACCGAGGCCGCGGTTTATAACTACAGCGGGATGACCCTGCAAAGCGCGAACGACCGGGTGCTCCGGGCGATCTTTGAGGACGATCAAAGTTGGACGGTGGAAGCGGATAGTGATTCTCCGCTCCGGTCTCCCTGGCGGGGGATTATGGTTGCGAAAGATTTGAACGGCTTGGTCAATTGCGACATTGCGCATAATCTCAGCCCGGCTCCCTCCCCTGAGCTTTTCCCCGGAGACCTCTCCTGGATCCAACCGGGACGGGCGCTCTGGTCGTGGTGGAGCGAGGGGACCGGGGACTTGGCGCGGCAGAAGAGATACGCGGACGCGGCGCAAAAGCTCGGGTTTGAATACATCCTGGTGGACGAGGGGTGGGAACGATGGGCGCCCACGGAAAACCAATACTGGGCAATGATCAAGGAGCTGGTTGATTACGCCGGCGACCGCGGGGTCAAGGTCTGGGTCTGGAAACATTACGGCAAGCTGATGGACGAAAAATATCGCGCCGACTTTTTCAGGAAAGTGAAAGCGGCCGGAGTAGTCGGGGTGAAGATAGATTTTATGGACAGCGAGAGCCAGGGGCTGATCCGGTTTTACCAGGACGCGCTCGAGGACGCGGCGGAATATAAATTGATGGTCAATTTCCACGGCGCCAACAAGCCCGCGGGCGAGTCCCGGACCTATCCCAACGAGATGACCCGCGAGGGCCTGCGCGGCCTGGAATACAACCGCGGGATCATCGCGCCCAATCCGGCCAGCTACAACGCCACTCTCCCCTTCACCCGCTTCCTGGCCGGGCACGGCGATTACACCCCGGTCACTTTCAATTACTGGAAGATGGGCAAGACCAGCTCCGCGCATCAGCTCGCCACCGCGATCGTGTTCACCTCGCCGATCACCCATTACGCGGACAAACCGGAAAATTTCCTGGCCAATCCCAAAACCGCGCCGGCGCTTCCGGTGATCAAAGCTATCCCCACGGTCTGGGATGAAACCATCGTTTTACCCGGAAGCGAGATCGGAGAGCTGGCCGCGTTTGCCCGGCGATCCGGAAAAACCTGGTTCATCGGCGTTTTAAACGGCGGAGACCGGAAAACAATCAGGCTCCGGCTGGACTTTTTGCCCGAAGGAAAATACCAGGCGATTCTCCTTTCCGATCATCCTTATGACAAAACCGGACTCTCCCGCGTTGATCAGACGGTATCCGCCGGGGATGAGCTGGAAATAAATATGCGCCGCGGCGGAGGATTCGTGGCGATGATCAAATCCTCCGGATAGTTCAGGTGCCGGCATCAATTGTAATATAGATCATATTTATCTGCGCGAACTTTTGCCGGAAGCGGGATACTTTTCCCGGCCGAGCCGCGCCGCCCCCAAAATTGCCTTCCCGGTGAATGGTTTCGCGTTTCGGGCCTGCCCCGCGAAGTCCGGGCAGACCCACGATCCCGGACCTGCGGCGGGCTTGACTGGCAGGCAATTTAGTCAAGAATAGGGATATGAAAAAGCGGGTTCCGAAGATAGTTTTGGGGATGGCGGCGTTATTGTTTTCGCTGACCTTGTTCGCGGGATATCTTTCCAACCGGCGCTCAATGGATGAGCTGAAGCAGGCGCGGGAGATGGCGGCTTCGGGCAAGCCCGAGGACGCGATCAGATCGTATCAGGAGCTGATTGAGAAGTATCCGGACAGCGATTATTTGAACACGGCCTGGTTTGAGATGGGGAGGCTCCAGTATCAGAAGCAGGCTTACGAGATAGCTTCCCGGAGCTTTGAGCAGGCGAAGAAAAATCAGGGGAACAAGGACCAGTTTTTGGAAACGACGCTCTGGCTTGGGAGGAGCTACTATCAGCTCCGGAAGTATCAGAATGTGGTGGACGCCCTGAACGGGATCGCGGACCAATACCGTGATTCCGGGCAGAAGGCGGAGATCGCCGGGGTGTTGTTCCATTCCCATCTGGAGTTGAAGAACTACAAGAATGCGCTGTTATGGCTGGAGAAATACGCGGACTCTGCGAGCGGAGCGGAGCTGGAAAAGGCGAAGGGCTCGGTCCCGGACTGGCTTTCGTTTTTGAAGGACCAGGAGTTGGAGGAAATTTTTAACAGCCAGGGTCCGGAATGGATCAAAGGCGAGGCCGGTTATTTGCTGGGGACTCGCTTCTATCAAACGAACCGGCTGAAGGAGTCGAAGGGGGTTTTTGAAAAACTGCTGGAGCGCTATCCGAATTCGTCTCATCAGGCCGAGATCAGCCGACTGATTGAGCAGTCCGGGGAGTTGATCCAGGTGGTTCCGACCCGGATCGGATTGATCCTTCCCCTGAGCGGGACCTACCAGGCGTTCGGGGACCGGGCCTTGAAAGGGGCGCTGCTGGCCGCGGGCATTTTCCAGTATCCCAAAACCACCCATAACTTTGAGTTGCGGGTGGAGAACTCTTTGGGGGACCCGGAGCTGGGTCGGGAAAAGGTCAAGGGGATGATTATGCAGGACCATATCATCGCGCTGGTGGGACCGATCTTAAACCCGGTGGCCATCTCGGTGGCGGGGGTCAGCGAGGAGTTGAATGTTCCGATGGTGGCGCTCAGCCCTTCTCCGGGGTTGACTGAAAATAAAACCAATGTCTTCCGCAACTGTATGACCAAGGACAGCCAGGTCAAGCCCCTGCTGGATTGGGCGATGGGCGAAAAGAAGTTCACCAAATTCGCGGTGATCTACCCGGAAGATAAATACGGCGCGGAGTTCGCGCAGGTTTTCGAGCAGGAAGTGAAGGCGCGCGGGGGACAGTTGGTGAAGAGCGTTCCGTATCCCGCGGAGGAGACGGATTTCCGGGAGGTGATCGGGGCGCTGGAGCCTCGGGCTTTGACCAAGGGCAAAGAGGAGAAAAAGGAATCGCTGCCGCTGTCATTTGAGGTTTTGTTCATCGCGGACGGTTACGAAAAGGTCGGGAGCATTGTCCCGCAACTGCTCTTCTACCGGGTCAAGCCGCAGTTGATGGGGACTTCCAGCTGGCATTCCGAAAAAATCTTCGAGCACTGCAAGCAAAGTTATTTGGAGGACGCGGTGTTCGCGGACCTGTACGCGCCCGAGCTGGATAATAAGGCGTTCGCTGATTACCGCTTTAAATACGAGCAGGCCTTTCAGGAAGACTCGTCCTTGTTTGATTTGCAGGCTTATGAGACCGTGGCTTTGATCATCGACTTGATGGAAAAGAACCAGATCTCAAGCCGGAGAGAGCTGGCGCAGGCGCTGAAATCGGTGCGGGGCTGGCCCGGCCCGCTCGGCCCGGTCTCGGTAAACGCTTCCGGAGAATTCGAGCATCAGCTCCACCTGTTCCAGATCAAGAAAGGCAAGTTCGAGCTGGAGAAGAAATGAACAACGAATTGCGGTCAACCCCGCGCCCGGTCCTGGCCGCGGTTCTCATTTTGGCTTTCGTCCTGGTCCCGTTTCAAATCTCCTCCAAAAACAAGGGCGTGGCCTATGTCGGCACCGAGCTCAATTACGAGGACATCTTCTCTCCTTATCAAGGGAATATTTATGGCGGCGGCCTGCTCCTGGGGGTTGAGGTCAGGAACTTAAACCTCCAGTTCGGCCTTTACTATGACGAGCTTTACGGAGATAATGCGGAGTTCTACAACCTCGGCAATTGGGACTACAACGCATGGCTGATCTCCACCGGAATGAACCTGAGATGGAACTTCAATCCCAACCAGCCTGTGATTATCTGGGCGGATGCGGGCTTCAAAGCCGGCACCGGCCTGGTCAATTTCAAGCATAGCGATCAATGGGGGAATTTGGAGTTCAACCAACAGCCCATCACCACCTCCTCGCTCTACACCGACCTGGGCGTGGATTGGAACTTTGACAAGCACTGGCGGATCGAGACCGGCCTCGGCATCGGCGTAACCTCCATGTTCCTCGAATCCCAAGACTATCACTGCGACGGTTACTGCTGCGACTGCAATGAGTATGACGATTACGATTCCAACTCCAATTTGATTAGTTACTACTTTTCCTCCCGAGCCTTCCTCAACCTGATCTATAAGTTCTGAGCCATTCCTTTTTGCCGCGCTGAAAACTTTTCCGCCTTGATCCCGATTCCGGCAATTGTCTTTATCCGCGCATACCCTTATAATTAAATCAAAATCACCGGCCAAAGCCGGGAAAGCGAGGATGGGATGAAACAGGCGATAATGCGGTTGTGGGTTGCGGTTTTGATTTTGTTGCCCATGACGGTCTTGTCCCAGGAAGACCAGGGGTTTGATGCTTTTTACGGCGCCAAGGATTTCAAGGGTTTCTCCGTCGGATACAACTACCTGGCGACCACGCCCGGGTATGTCGGTTCCGCGGAGTTCTATTACCTGACCCGTTCAAAAAAATCGGACCAGGCGAAATTCTGGCAAAATTATTACGGGGTCTCGCTGGAGGGCGCGTACGCGCAAGGGGACGATTTTGAATTCGACCAGGGCCGGGCCGACTTTGACGCCTGGTGGGGGTTTTTGTGGATCACGGACCGGATTTATTACCAGGACACCGGAAATGTCCGGCCTTATTTTGATTTCGGGGTCGGGATGGGCACAGGCCAGTTCGCGGCGAAAGGGACGGAGGCGGGAAATGAGTTTGAGGTTGATTGGAGGTCGCTGGATTTGGTTCAACTACGGCTCGGGGCTGGGATGGAGATGATGCTGGCCAATAATTACGCCCTGGACTTGGGGGTGAGCGCGGTCGGCCTGGCCGGATACAGCGCGCGGTTATTGGATGTGGCGGACCTGGAGTATGCCGGGGTGCAGGCGCGGATCGGGATCAGCAAATGGTCGGAAAAGAAATAGGCGCGCGGACCCTGCTTCGCTCCTTGAGAGCTTGGCAGGGCAAGCCGGGGTGTTTTCTCCGCGAAAAAACACGCCGCCAAATAGGAGCGAGAAATGAATGAGCAGCAGTATTTGATTGACGCCTGGGAACTGGGGGAAAGCTGGAGGCTGTTCCGGATCATTTCCGAACTCGTGGACGGGATTGAAGAACTCCATAAGGTTTATCCCGCGGTAAGCATCTTCGGGTCGGCCCGGGTGTCTCCGGATGATCCGATTTATAAGAAGGCCGAGCTGATCGCGAGGAAATGCGCCCAGGCCGGGTACACGGTGATCACCGGAGGGGGCGGCGGGGTAATGGAAGCCGCAAACAAGGGGGCGGCCGAGGCCGGAGGCGCTTCGGTCGGGATGAACATTGAATTGCCCTTTGAGCAAAAGCCCAATCCCTACGCCAACATCCGGCTAAGTTTCCGTTACTTCTTCGTGAGAAAGGTTATGTTCGTCAAATACGCGCAAGCCTATATCATCATGCCCGGCGGGTTCGGCACCCTGGACGAACTCTCCGAGGCCGTCACCCTGATCCAGACCAAAAAGATCAAGCCCTTCCCGGTGTTCCTGATTGACTCCAATTATTGGAAGCCCCTGGTGGACTGGTTTAAAAACACCATGGCCGCCACCGACAAAATCCTCCCATCTGACCTGGAAATCTTCACCATCATTGACGACCCGGACCAGTTGATCAAGGAGCTGACCCGCCGGGTGATTATTTAAACTCGGTCCGCGGCGCGCGGGGAGCGAGGAACATTTCCACTCCTCACTCACCCTTCCTTCCAAGCCAACGGTGTGGTTCACCTCGTTCCTCGTAAGTGATTCCGGACATTCCTGCATGCCCACCGCAGCCTCTGGTCATCCGTAGCTTTAGCGAAGGATGATCGCGAAGGCGGGTTCCTCCCCGATTCTTGCAGAATCCGTAATTTTGAGTTTATAATGGATGGTAAGAATTTCCGGGGGAGGTAACTAATGAAAGGGAAAAGTTTCGGCAAAGTCCTGGGAGCGGTCGCGTTGATGGTTCTTTTCACCGGCACGGTTTTCAGCGCGCTCTCGGGCTTGGGCGGGCAGGAGATAGAGCAGAAGGTTAAGGACACGCTCGGCAAGATGACTTTTGACGAGAAGATCGCTCAGATGCACGGGGTGGTTCCGCTGGGCCGGGCGGTTGGCCTGATCGGGGAATCTCTCAACCCGGCTCTGGCGGACACCTGGAACACGGCGGAAAATAAAAGATTGGGGATCCCGGCGCTCCGCTGCATAGACGGCCCTCGGGGAGTGGGCAAGGGCTGGGCCACGGCGTTTCCGGTTTCAATGTCACGGGGCGCGAGCTGGGACCCGGTCCTGGAGAGACGGATCGGGGAGGCGATGGGATACGAGGCGCGGGCGCAGAACGCGAATGTGTTGCTCTCTCCCTGCATCAATCTTTTGCGGCATCCGAGTTGGGGCAGGGCGCAGGAGACCTACGGGGAGGACCCGCTGCACCTGGGGGTGATGGGATCGGCTCATATCATCGGGGCGCAGAAATATGTGATGGCGTGCGCGAAGCATTTTGCCGCGAACAATATGGAGGAATCGCGCTTTTTCGTGAACGCGGTGATGGACGAGCGAACCCTTCGGGAGGTTTACCTGCCCCATTTCAAGATGTGCGTGGACGCGGGAGTGGCGTCGGTGATGAGCGCGTATAACGATTTAAACGGATTCCTGGCCGGACAAAACAAGCATCTGATCACGGACATCCTCAAGGACGACTGGGGGTTCAAGGGGTTCGTGGTCTCGGACTGGGAGAACGCGGTGGATGACGCGGTGTTGGCCGGGAACGCGGGACTGGACCTGGAGATGCCGATGGGAGCGCATTTGGGGGAACCCCTGAAGAAGGCGATTGAAGAAGGAAAGGTTCCAGCCAAGAATATTGACGATTCGGTGGCCCGTTTATTGAGAATGAAATATGCCTTCCTCACCCCGGATTTCACCAAGGGGTTTGACAAATCAAAGGTGGGCGGCAAGGAGCACGCCCAAATCGCTCTGGAAGCCGCGCAAAAGGGCACAGTGCTGTTGAAGAACGATAAGAACGCGCTGCCTTTGGACCGGGGCAAGATCAAGACCTTGGTCGTGATCGGCAAGCTCGCGAACACCAAAAACATCGGCGATCACGGCAGCTCGGATGTGGCCACATCTTATGCGGTGACTCCCCTGCAGGGGATCTTAAGCAAGGCCGGAACCGGGATCAAGGTGGTTTACGAACTGGGAGCGGACCTGGAAAAGGCGAAGCAGGCCGCCCAGGGAGCGGACGCGGTGATCATTGTCGCGGGGATGACCTGGAAGGACGAGGGAGAAGGCGGGCCGGGATACGGAGACCGGAAGGACTTGAACCTGCACAAGGATGACGAGGCCTTGATCAAGGCGGTCGCGGGGGTAACCGACCGGCTGATCGTGGTCCTGGAGGCGGGAGCGGTGATCACGCTGGAATCGTGGAAGAACGACGCGGAAGCGATTGTGATGGCCTGGTACCCGGGGATGGAAGGCGGAAACGGATTGGCGGACCTCTTGTTCGGCGATGTGAACTTCTCGGGCAAGCTCCCGATTGTCTGGGGAAAATCTCTGGACCAGTATCCTCCGTTTGATAACAAGGCCAGGGAAGTCAAGATTGATTACTATCATGGCTACCGACTGTTTGACAAGAAGGGACTGGAGCCGTCTTTCCCGTTCGGATACGGTCTGAGCTATACCAAATACAAGTATTCCAACCTGAAGCTGGACCAAAAACAAATCGGGAAGAGCGGCAAGGTTACGGCCAGCGTGGATCTCGCCAACACCGGCAAGATGGCCGGAGAGGAAATCGTCCAGCTTTATGTCGGGTCCAACGGCAGCAAGGTGGACCGGCCGGTGAAAGACCTGAAAGCCTTCACCCGGGTTGCGCTTAAGCCGGGCGAGACCAAAACCGTGACCCTGGAAGTGAACGCCCAGGACCTGGCTTATTGGAATATGGACAAGAACGGATGGGAGATTGAGGAAATTGAATACACCGTTCTGGTCGGGCCGTCTTCACGCGCGAATGACCTGGGCTTGAAGGGCTCCTTCAAAATTTCCGGCAACTGACATTTTAACTTTGAATCGCGCCGGGGCGGGCAAATCCCGCCCCGGTTTTTTCAAGCGCATCGGGCAAAGTAAGAGCGCAGCCGGGATTCGCTTCCCGCTTAAATTTGACAGAGCCAAAACCGGGTTATAACCTTGCCATCTGAAAAGGAGTACTTATGGCTAAAGCCAAAAAATGTATTTTCTGCGAGATCGTCGCGGGCAAGGCTAATTCTTACAAGGTTTATGAGGATGACCTATCCCTATGCATCCTGGATATCAATCCTTTTACCCAGGGGCACTGTCTGGTCATTCCCAAGAGGCATGTCCCCTGGTGGCATGATTTGACCGAGCCGGAGATAGAAAGCCTTTTCAAGACCGCCCGGGTCGCGGCAAAGAAGATGCTGAAAGAGTTCCGGTCTGATTTCATCTGTCTGTATGCCCGGGGCAGGAGAATACCGCACACGCACCTTTTCCTGGTTCCCACGGTCGCGGGAGATGTCCTGGACCGATTCTTCAACGCCCTGGAAAAAGTACAGGAATCGCCCCATGAACTGGTCAAGCACCGAAAAAAAACCGCGCTAAGAAACACCGCAAGGCAACTGAGGAAATTATAGTGGATGGATCGTAGAGGCTTTTGGAAATCTATGTTTATGAATTAGAACCTAATCCCAAGAAGGCAGCCCTTTTCATTTAGATCTGTGAGCCTGGCCCGGATGAACTGCTTAATATCAAACTGTTTGGAAAAGTCGTCAGCCGGGACATTGTCGCTATTGAGGGTACAGATGTATTGAAATCCAAACTTTTGCGATTCCTCAGCGGCCATTTCAAGTGCAACGGCGCGCTGTCGCTCATCCACTCCATCAAAAATAGTGCTGTCATGAATCAACAACCGAGGCGAAGGA
>CAIYYW010000055.1 GCA_903930515.1 uncultured delta proteobacterium
AGCATCGCCATCCATCCGAAAACGGCCGCGGAAACAAAATAAACCAGGAATCCCATCCAGCTCTTGTCCCGGTTCCAGAATAATTTTGTTCCTCCCAGCAATCTCCCGGACAGAGTGGCCAGGCCGTCCGCCATACTTAAAACTGCCCAGCCCCCGGCCAGAATCGGCCGCGGGAAAAATAACGCCAGGATCAAAATGGCGACCGGATACGCCAACATCCCCTCGGAATATCCCCGTTCTTTTTCCTCCGGACGCAAGGTGTCCGGAAAAAAACGCGGCATCGCACACAGGTTCCAGAAAAAAGCGATCCCCGCGAACACCAGCGCGTACCAAAACCCGAGCCAGCGGAGCGGGAGGATGAACAGGGCCGCCGCGGAGTGAAGGGCCTGCCGGTAAAATTCCCGGAACAGGATTTCCATTCTGGGCTGAGATTTATCCATCGTCAACTGTTCCATGATATTTTAGCATTTCTCCCCCAAAGATCACGGCCGCGGATAAATAATTGCCAACCCCGGGTAAAAAGTGGTAGAATACTTTTGCGAGGTATATAGAATGGCAAGAAAGAAAATCGGAGTGTTGCTTGAAGAAAAGGGATTGATCACGGAATTCCAACTGGTCGCCGCGCTTAGCCAGCAGCGGAAGTGGAAAATCCGCCTGGGCAAAGCCCTGATCGAGCAGGGATATATTGAGGAAAAAAAATTGTTTGAAGTCATTGCCGAGCAATGGGGGATGGATCTGGTTGATTTTAGCCAGGTGAGAATTCCGGACGAGTTGAAAAGAAAAATCGGCCGGGACAAGGCCACCGCTTTGATGGCGGTGCCGGTGAGGCAGGAAGAGGACATTCTGGTGGTCGCGGTGGCGGAGCCGGATCGCGCGAAATTGAAAGAGGATTTAGAAAAGATCATCGGGATGCCGGTCCGGCTGGTGCTGGGGATGGACAGCCAGGTGGAAGAGATGGCGCGGCTGATGGCGGAGAAGGTTCCGGTCGGAACAGTTAAGCCGGTGAAGAAGGCTTTCCGCAAAAACGACAACGGCGAAATTAAACTGGTGGACAAAGAATCCGCGGACTCGGAAGCTCTCTTGGGCGGGAAAGACCTGGTGGAAAAGCAGCCGGAAGAGCCTGTCGTTTTGGGAGAAGAACCGGTGCCTTTGGAGGAAGGGCCGGTGGAATTGGAAGAAGAAGCCCCGGAGACGATAGTCACGGCGCCTTCCCGGGAGACCGGCGAGGAAGTCCCGGACTTGGATAAGAAAGATCCTGCTCTCGGGGCGGAAGAAAAAACCGCGATCCCCTCGCCGGAAATACCTAAGATGGAGAAGCCGGTGGTCGGCGAGGACACTGATGAATTGTGGGACAATGCCCAGCCGGTGGCCTCGGTGTCAAAGGGAAAAGTTCCCGCAGAAATTCCCGGGCCGGAATCTTCTCTTGAAGCTATGCCGGAAGCCAGAGCCGCGGCCAAGTCGGAAGATGCTTCGGCTTCATCATTGTCGGATTATTTCCCGGGACAGATGCGCGATTTGGAAACGCCGCGGCTGGAAGAGCAGACCGGGCCGAAAGCGGAAGAAGGTGTGATGGAACTGGGAGCGGACCTGCCGGCAAAAAAGATCATCGAGCCGCCTGAAAAAGAGCCGGAGCCGATTGAAGCCGGAGAGACTATTCCTTTGGAATCGAAAGAGCCGGTGCCGGGTTTTTTGTCCGGAACCAATCCGGAAGAAATATTTGCCAAAGATCCGACCGCGAGGGAGTTCCATCGGGAGGAACCCGCGCCGGTGATGCGGGAAGAAAATAATCCGGAGCCTGAGCCGATCTCCAAACAGGTGGCATCATTGGAAGTGGAATCCGAGTTGTCCAAGCCCGGTCCGGGGGATTTGGAAAAGCAGGAAATCCTGCAAATGGTTACGGAAATTGAGCAGAAACTCAAGCGGCTGCGGGAGATGGTGAAGGTTCTGAAGGAAAAATTGGAGTCCTGATTTATCCTTGCGCCGCGCAGTGATACAATAAACCTGTCTTGCGAAAACTGGAATTCACTATCGTAACCGTCCTTTTGGGCTGGTTCGCGGCTGTCAGTTTTTTCAGCCAGCGCTGGTCGAGCGTGACCATTGACGAGTTCGCGCATCTTCCAGCCGGATACTATTATTGGCTCACCGGCGATTACCGTCTCTACGCCAAGAACCCTCCGCTGGTCAAGCTGATCACCAGCCTGCCCCTGGCCTGGAAACATTCATCCGCGGAAACGGATTTGTCCCGCCTGCCTAAAAGCGGCTGGATGCCCTGGCTCTATGGCACGGATTTTATGCTTCGCAACCAAGGCAACTATCTTAAAATATTCGAATCCGGCCGGATGATGGTGATTTTAATGGGGCTGATCCTAGGACTGATCCTGTATGGATCAGCGCGCCAGTGGTATGGAAAAACCGGCGCGGTCTTGAGCCTGGCGATTTTCGCCTTCTGCCCGAATTTGATCGCGCACAGCCAATTGGCAACGGTTGACACCGGCGCTTCCCTTTTTATCCTCATCGCCCTGCTTTCCCTGGTTCATTATTTGAAAAAACCATCCTGGTCCCGCGCGGCATTGGCCGGCCTGGGCCTGGCCACGGCCCAACTATCCAAGTTCAGTTCGGTGTCGCTGCTCCTCTTTTACGGGCTCGCGCCGATCCTGGCGGTTTGGCCGTTCCGCTCCGATCGGGCATCGGCGAGAAGATTTATTTTGAGGATCTGCCAGGTTGGATTGATGATCATCATCTGGCTATTTCTGACCGCGGCCTGCTACCGCTTCCAGAATCTTTTCCATACCACCGCGGATTTCGATTTCCACAGCAGATGGATGAAACGGATCCAAGCCGTCACCGCCCCGCTTCCGGCCCCGTTTCCGGAAACATATCTCCTGGGCCTGGACCGGCAGCTCGAGGATATGCAACAGGGAGAGTTCGGGAATTACCTGCTCGGCAATTGGTATCACGGGGTCAGCCGAAAATATTTCCTGATCGCCCTGCTGGTCAAGGTCCCCATCCCGGTTATGATTTTGTTTCTGCTCGCGATGATTTCGGGCGTAATTCCCGGAAAATTAAAATGGGGCTTTGCCCCGGAAGAACTGTTGATTATTGCCGTGATCGGATGGATGTTCCTGCTCTTCTCCTTCCGAAACAGCCTTCAGATCGGCGTCCGGTACCTGCTCCCGATGTTCCCACTCGCTTATTTGCTGATCGGGCGGATCGGCAAATCCCTTTCCACCCCCGGGATCGTGAAAAAAATGGGCGTCGCTGTCCTGGTGGCCTGGCTGATCGGAGAATGCGCCGGGACCTACCCGCATTATTTATCTTATTTCAACCAGTTCGCGGGCGGCCCGAAAAACGGGCATAAGGTTTTGCTCGACTCCAACCTGGACTGGGGACAGGACCTCCCGGCGCTCGCCGCTTTGATGAAGGATAAAAAAATTGACAAAATCGAGCTCTGGTATTTCGGGCATCCCTCGCCCGATCTTTACGGCGTCAACTACCAACTGCTCGGCCAGGAGCCGCGACAGAAATACGCCGCGATCAGCGCCCAGTTTTATTACTCGCAGGGAAATTTTCATTACCCGCTCCTTTATTACCATCCGCTGGAAATCCTGTTCCAGGGTAAAAAACCGATCGCGCTGAATAAAATCCAGATCCTGCCCTATCTCGGCAAAAAGCCCGTTGCTTTATGCGGATCCTCGATTCTGGTGTTTGAGAATGAATGAGCCGGAAAAACAAAATACCTTGATCAAAGAGCGCTGGCTGCTCTTACTGATCTTTCTGGCAGCCATCACCCTTCGCCTGATCTATTTATCCGAGCTGAAAGATTCCCCGTTACTCTACTATCCCGGCCTGGACCCCGCGGCCTATGATTTATGGGCGCGGAGGATCGCGGCCGGGGATTGGCTGGGCCGAGAGGTATTTTATCAATCTCCGCTCTACCCGTATTTATTGGGTATTTTCTACGCCCTGTTCGGCCGTCATCTGTTTTGGGTTTATATCCTTCAAATCCTGGCCGGATCAATTGACTGCCTGCTAATCTATGGAATCGGGAAGAGGGTTTTCGGAACCCGGGCGGGATTCCTGGCCGGCCTGTTCGCCGCGGTTTACAAGCCTTTTATTTTTTACGATGTGGCGCTGCTGAAAACATTCCTGGAAGTCTTCCTGATCGACCTCTGCATTTATCTGCTGCTCCGGGCCGGGGACCGGAAGAAACCGGCGACCATTTTTCTCGCCGGCCTGATCCTGGGATTGGGGAGTTTGGCACGGGATAATTTCCTGATCCTGGTCTTCTGGTTTTATCCCTGGCTATGGTATCAACTGAATAAATCAAGGTGCGCGGCCCGGTCATCCTGGTTTCTAGCGGGATTCGCGCTCATCATCGGGATCAGCGGAATCCGGAACCGAGTGGTGGGAAAAGATTTTGTCCTCACCACCAGCCAGGCCGGGCAAAATCTTTATATCGGGAACCACCTGAAAAATTTGACCGGGACTTATACCCCGCCTGATTTTGTGACCGCGAACCCATCATTTGAGCAAACCGACTTCCGGAACGAGGCAATCCGGCGGACGGGCCTTAAGCAACTGACCCCAAGCCAGGTCAGCAATTTCTGGATAGCGCGGACCTTTCAGGAAATCCGGTTGGACCCGAAGCTGTTCCTGGAGCGGCTGTTGCTTAAGCTGGGCCTGTTCTGGAACCGGAAGGAAATCGCGGATAATGTCAGCTACTACCTCACCCAAATAGAATTTTCCTTCCTGCTCCGGATGCCGCTCCTGGATTTCGGATTGATCATGCCCTTCTCCATACTGGGAATGATCCTGGCGCTCCGGAAAAAACGCGGGATTTTGCTCTTCGGATATGTGCTGATTTACTGGCTGAGCGTGAGCCTGTTTTTTATCTTCGCCCGCTACCGGCTGGCCGTGATCGGGCCGCTCTTGGTCTATGCCGGGTTCAGCCTGGAAATTTTATCGGGATGGGTCAAAGGAAAAAATTGGAAAAAAATTGCCGCGGCCATGATTTTGCTCGCGACCGCAGCCGGGTTGACTCTTTCGCCCTTGATCGTTGAGACCCTGGATTACGCCTATTACAATTTGGGCAACAGCTATGCCCGGGCCGGCAAATTCCCACAAGCGGTTTCCGCCTATCGCAAAGCCCTCTTATATAATCCGGCGCCCGCGGAATTTTGGATCAACCTGGGAATCGCGGCCAGCCGGGTCGGAGACCTGGACCAAAGCCTGAACGCATTTGCCGAGGCGGTGGTCCGCGATCCGGATAATGCCAACGGCCATCTCGGATTCGGGATCGCCCTTTATCAGGCGCGATATTTTTCGGCCGCGGAAAAGGAGTTGGAAAGGGCTTTGACTATAAATCCGAATCTGTCGCAAGCCCGGGTTTATTTGGAGTTGATCCAGTCAAAACAAAAAGGCGGTTGACCGCCTCACCGATTTCAAAATCAATTCCGGGGCAAGACCTGGGTCAAAAATAAATCGCGGTTTTGAGGACCAGCCGCGGAATCATCAAACCGGGAATCCGGGCAAAACTTGAGCGCGGCTCCAAAGCGATCTATGATGGTAATCGATGAGAGCTATTTACAGAAGCGAACAGCCGTGCGGATTATGCCTGAGTTGTCTGCGCGCCTGCCCGACCCAGGCGATCGCGCTCGCGAAAAAACAGTTGCTTGATGATCGTTGTATTCATTGCGGGTTGTGCGTATCCACCTGCCCGGAACAGCGTTATCAGACCGGCAACCTCCAAGAATGGGAATCGGTCCGGGCTTCTCCTCTAAATAAAATCGCCCTGGTCAGCCCCTTGCTCGCGGGCGCGTTCCTGGAATTTGATCCGGAACAGATCGCGGACGCGCTTTTTCGGCTCGGGTTCGACGAAGTGTATCTGGCGGAGTCCGGCTTTAAGCCGGTCGCGGAACGTTACCGGGAAATTTTGGAACGCAATCCCCGATCTCCGGTTATCTCCAGCCACTGCCCAGCCGCGGTCGAGTATCTCGAGAAATTTTATCCCGACCTGACCGGGAACCTGGCCGGGGTGGTCAGCCCGGAAATCGCCGCGCTCAGATACCTGGAAGAGATTTCTAGGCCTTCTAAAATCGTTCTGATCAGCGCCTGTCCGGGCCAAAGTTATGATTTAGAAAAACGGTTCCAAACCGTGACGGCCATCACTTTCCCCGAGCTGCGCCGGATATTAGCTGAGAATAAAATCGAGCCGGAAAAACTATCCAGGCGAAAATTCCAGGGACTGAGCCTGGACTCCGGGTCCACCCTGCTCGGCGAAGGAGACCTGGTCCGGGAGGCATGCGGAACCGGATCGGATCAGGAGTCGGCGGGCATTTCCGCCGGGGGCCTGTCCCAGGTCCGGCAAATTTTGGACGGGATCCGGCTGGGGGAAATCCGGTCGCGGCTGGTGGAAATAAATTTATGTTCCGGCGGATGCCTGGGCAGTCCCGCGATGGCAAACCGGCTCAGCCTGCCGCAGCGAAAAGAGCGGATTATGAGTTACTTGATGTCCCGATCTGAAACCGAGCGGGTAAAACTTAGGCTGATGCCGGAATCGGCTGCGGATTTGTCCGCTCAATTCTCTCCCAAACGAATCCAGAATCCGGAGCCGTCTTCGGAAAAAATCAAGGATACCCTGTCCTCCCTGGGCCTGGGATCAGAACTGGGACTGACCAATTGCAAGTCCTGCGGGTATCCGACCTGCCAGGAATTCGCCAAAGCCCTGATCCGGGGAGAAGCCGAGCCGAATTATTGTTTCCCGGCCTTGATCCGAAAAAACACCAAGTTTGACGAGCACATTCTCCGTTCCGAGCGGCTGGCCAGCGTGGGCCAGATCGCGACTGCGCTGGCGCACGAGGTCAACAATCCGCTCGGCTTGGCCAGCGGTTATGCCCAGGCCATCGCCACCGATAAAAGACTGCCGGCCGAGATCAAGGAAATCGTCGAGATGATCCGGGAGGAAATCGAAATCGCCGCGTCCACCATCCAGAACCTGCTTTCGCTCTCGCGCGGACGGCCGATCAAATTCGAGCGGATCAATCTATATGAGGCGCTCTCGGCCACGCTCCGGCTGCTGGCCCCGCGTCTGGAGACCGGCGGGATCGCCCTGAAATTCAACTGCCCTCCCAACCCGCTTTTCCTGGAATGCGACCCGTACGGCTTGCAGCAGGTGTTCACCAATTTAGCGCTCAACGCCGGTCAGGCCATGCAAAGAGGCGGCACGCTTTTTATTTCCGTCCAGGCCGGGCCGGACCAGGTGGAAATAAATTTCCGAGACACCGGCGTCGGGATCAGACCCGAGCATCTTCCCCGCCTGTTTGATCCCTTCTTCACCACCAAGGCCCCGGGAGAAGGAACCGGGTTGGGATTGTCCATCGCCTATAACATCATCGAGCGGCACCGCGGAGACCTCCGGGTGAAAAGCGAACTCGGCAAAGGAACCGAGTTCACCATCGTCCTGCCCCGGTCCCAGGCGTCACCCCAAACCCGATCTGGGGAGCGATGACCGAGCGCGTTCTGATTATTGAGGATGAGAAACGCTGGTGCGATTTTCTCAGTCTGCTGATCCGCCAGGGCGGATGGGAGCCGCTCGCGGTCACGGACCCGGAACAAGGCCTCCAACTCCTCTCGCAACAAGAGTTCGATTTATTGCTCACCGACCTGCGCATGCCCAAGATTGACGGGATCCAGGTTTTGAAAACGGTCAAGGCCGAAAAGCCCGGCCTGCCGGTGATCGTGCTCACGGCCTTTTCCACCGTGGAAGCCGCGATCGAGAGTATGAAGCTGGGCGCGTTTGATTACATCACCAAGCCCTTTGACAATGAGCAGGTCCTGTCCGTGATCCGGAGGGCCTTGCGCCAGGTCCAACTGGACCGTGAAAATAATTTCCGGTTCAAGGCCCCGGAGCCTAGGGAGCGGGCCGTGAATTTGGTGGGCAAGAGCGAGAAGATGCAGGAGGTTTACAAACTGATCGGAAAGGTCGCCGCAACCAATGCCACGGTTTTGATCCGGGGCGAAAGCGGCACCGGCAAGGAGATGGTGGCGAGGACCCTGCACCAGTCTAGTCCGCGCTCGCCGAAGCCGTTCGTGGTGGTGGATTGTTCGGCCCTGACCGAGACCTTGCTCGAAAGCGAATTGTTCGGTTATATCAAGGGCGCTTTCACCGGCGCGGCCAATTCCAGAATCGGCCTGATCGAAGAAGCCGCCGAAGGCACTATTTTCCTCGACGAGATCGGAGACATTTCCCCGGCGGTGCAGATGGATTTGCTCAGGTTTCTTCAGAGCGGCGAGATCAAGCGGGTGGGAGACACCAAGCTGCGCAAGGTGGAGGCGAGGATGCTCGCGGCCACCAACCGGGATTTGGAAAAATTGATCGGGGAGGGAAAGTTCCGGGAGGACCTTTATTACCGGTTGAATGTGGTGACCATTACCGTACCGCCCCTACGGGACCGGAAGGAAGACATCCCGGAGCTGACCGAGCATTTCATCCGGAAATATAACCAGCTCGAGCGACAGCAGATCCGGGGGATCAGCCCGCCGGCGATGGAAATCCTGATGAGCTATGGCTGGCCGGGAAATGTGCGGGAGCTGGAGAACACCGTTGCCCGGGCAATGGTGCTCTCGCGCGGGAGAGTGATCGCTTCCGAGGATTTGCCCCTAGGGATGATGGTCAAGCCGGCGCGGGCCGAGAGCGAGATGGGGTTCAAGGAGCTGAAGCGGAAATACCTGGACAATTTTGAAGCCGGCCTGCTCAAGCACTACCTGGATCGGGCGCAAGGAAATGTCAGCATGGCCGCGTCCTACGCGCGGATCCCCCGGCAGAGTTTCCACCGGTTGCTGAAAAAATATCAGATCAAAAACGCGCGTCTCCCGGAAAAAGAGGATTAGCTTGCGGATGAATTTGAATGCCGGCCGCCTGCGCCCAAAGGCCGGAGCGCGTCAGGGATGGGACTTGGCGCCCTTGATTTCATAAAGCTTGGGAAGATTCACCGGCCCGATTTTTTTCTCCGTCTCTTTCCACCATTGCTCCCACTTGGGATAGTCGTCTCCGAAATCCTTACCGCTGATGCTTTTCAGGGCCTCCACCGCAACCCCTTTCTGCAAGGCGGATTCCTGCTTGAGCTTTTGCGCGTCTTCCGAGGTCCCGACCGTCTCCAGCGATTTGGCCAGCTTTTCCTGCTGGACCCCTTCATAATAATATTTTAAAACCGCGGGGACGGCCTTGAGCTCCTTGATTCGGCCCAGGGCGGTCACATAAAATTGTCGGTATTTTTTACCCTCATCCAATACCGACTTGATCAGCTCCGGCACGGCCGGCAGTCCGATCTGGATTAACTCGTTGGTCCATTTCACGCGGTTCTGCTCGATCTGCAAAGCCTGCGCGATTTCCGGAGATGAATCATCAGGCACCACCCGGAAATCCTGGTTATACTTGCCGTCCGCGGTATAAGGCTGCCAGCCGGGATCCTTGACCACCCGCGCCCTGGGGTTGACCATCAACAGGTTCGGCTCCTGGTTGATCAGATCAATCAATTGCTTCACCTGCTTCTGGATTTCGGCATTCTGCGGGGATGCTTGAGCGCCGCCTCCCCGATCCTGGTTAGAGGACGGCTCTTTCGCCGGCAGGCCCGCGCTCAGGGCCAGAGAAAAAATAATCGCGATCCCCGCAACCTTAACCTTCATCGTTCCAACCTTCCCGGTCAGCTTTCTTTTTCCACTTGAAATTCCCCTGACTGGGGCAGGTAAATCAGTTTGTATTTCTTGCTCCCGTCCTTGTTCTTGAAATGAGCCGTGTTGTCAAAATTAGTTTTGGCCTCGGTAACCAGATATTTCAAATAGTCCAGCTTGGTCTTCATCATCTCTTTCAATTCCAGGATGCCGTCCGGGTCTCCGTTCAATTTCATCTCTGCCCTCCTCGTCTTTTTATATTTTAACAGATTTCTCGGTTAAATTGCAAGATCCCGGGAAAATATCCCTGAGGGTAAAAACCGATTCGCTTCCGAAACATCACCGATGGGTCGAAACCAGGCTACTCTTTATCCCAGGTTCTCCAGGGAGTTTTTTCCCGGCGCCGTTTATCCTTCTTGGGGATCCGTTTGACCTTGGGCCCGGCAGGCATCATCGATTTAGCCTTCTCCCTTTTCCTCGCCGCGGCCTCGGGATCAAACTCTCCTTTTCGGATCATTTTCTGGACAAATATATCCCGCTCCACGATTTCAAACCGGGTCAGCTCCATCTCCATTTCAACCAAGTCGCTGATTTTCAAACCGGCAAAACCTTTAAGATAGATCGCCTCGGCTCGCGCTCCGATCTGGTCGTAATTCTTCAGGCCCTTTTTCCATTGAGTGGGGATCGCGCCCTCTCCGAACCTCGCGCCCAGGATCGCTCCGGTGATCGCGGCCAGGCTGTCCGCGTCCCGGCCCAGGCGCAACGATTCCCTGATCCCGCTTTCATAATCCCGGCTGGTCAGGCCGAGGAAGAGCGCAGTGACGCCGGCGGCGAGCGAAAAATTCTGAGCCGGACTTTGAATTTTTTCGCGAGGAAAAGACAGGTTGGCCAAGTTGACAATCTGCCGATAGACCAGCTCCAACTCCATCCCCTGCCAGTGCCGGAACGGCTCCACCGCCCGGAAAAGCAAATTGAAAAAGTCATAAACCCGGGGCGGAAGATAAATGAGATATTCCTGCTCAATCTGTTTCTC
>CAIYYW010000056.1 GCA_903930515.1 uncultured delta proteobacterium
GGACAAAAGCGGGTTCCCACCCAGGTTGTCAATGAAACGGCGTTCGGTAATATCCATGCCGGGTACAATACTACTTGCACCATCATCGGCGCCTTCGGCTTTTGCTCGGGCCAAAATGAAGGGGCTCTGGGGAACGGGAATGGGGTCAATCAGAAGACGATTGTCGAGGCCAACGATAGCTTCAGCTGGAGCCAGGTCGCCACCGGAAGCCTGTTCAGTTGTTTTATGAGCACCGGTTCCAATCTCTATTGCAGCGGGAAAAATGGTTCCGGCCAGTTGGGCAATGGCAATCAAACCGACCAGCTCACGCCCGTTCCGGTCAGCGGCGATACCACTTACTACCTATTCGATCTTGGCTACTGGCACGCTTGCGGCATCCGTAACAACCTAAGCTCGATCTGGTGCTGGGGAGACAACCAATTCGGCCAGCTCGGAGACGGGACCACCATCAGCCGCAATGTCCCCACCCGGGTTGGCTCGGTCACTTTATGCGGCGCGATCACCACCGGCGCATTTCATACCTGCGCCGACACATTTGCGACGGTCACTTGTTGGGGCCGCAATAATTACGGCCAACTGGGGAACGGGAACAATACCGACCAGAAATCGCCCGTTATCGTGGGAGCGGCCGGCAACTGGGACACCGTGGTCGCCGGTTACAGCCATACCTGCGCCAGGCGATATGATGACTCCCTCTGGTGCTGGGGATACAATAGTTACGGCCAACTCGGGAATGGATCCTACGCCAACAGCAATGTCCCGGTTCAGGTCGGAACCGACACCGATTGGGGCGACATGGCCTTGGGTCAAAACTTCTCGTGCGCCAAGAAAACCTCCGGCGCCATCTATTGCTGGGGGAACAATCAATTGGGCCAATTGGCGCAGCCGGCGAGTGTGTCTTATACAAACACACCGCAGCTGGTCGGGACCGCCACCGATTGGCTCCTGATTACCGCGGGTGGATACCATGTCTGCGCCAGCAAGGCCAACTCCCTCTCCTGCTGGGGTGATAATAGCTATGGCCAGATTCCGGATTCGTCGGCATGGTATGAGTGGTTTCAGACGATCGTTTCCAAGTCCCCATAGGCCGATTAAAGCCATCGCAATCTCGTCCGGCACATTTCGATCATTGCGGAATCCCGAGGGGGCCGGCCTTAATTTTTAACTATATTCACATAATAATATTAGATGACGATTAAAATGCAGTTAAGGAATGTCTTGGAGGCGTGTTTCGGATTTCGGGTTAAAAGCCAATAGGAATATTTTAATTCTCTGCGGGACAGCCGTGTCCTCTCTGCGCCTCTGAGGGCCGCCCGTACGCGGTGAAAGCTTGATTTGTTCGCAGGTCCCGCTTGAAGGCGCCAGGGGTGTATTAAGGGCTATCGCAGACCCTGTTTCGTTCTTACGGGCTACGCAGGGCAAGCAGGAGTGGTCCCGGTCAGAAGAAAAGAGCGCTTAAGCCCTGGAATGGTTGCGTCGCGGGAAAATTTGCCAAAAAATTCTGAGCGGGTATGATAGTTTGTTGGCAAGGGAGGCTTTTTTGCAAAAGGGGAAGAATTTGATTTAATAGATATAGGGAGAGAATCAATTGGTTCAGATGAATTTAGAATTTCGGGAGGTGACGGTCAAGGTTGTTTACTACGGACCGGCACTTTCCGGCAAGACCACCAATCTCCAGGTATTGCACCGGATGTTTGACTCGCATCATCGGGGGAGACTGATGAGCCTGGAGACCCAGTCGGACCGGACCCTGTTTTTCGATCTTCTCCCGATCCAGTATCAGACCCCGACCGGATTGAAGGTGAAGCTGAAGCTGTTCACGGTTCCCGGACAGGTGCTCCATAACGAGACCCGCAAGGCGGTCTTGAGCGGGGCGGACGCGGTGGTGTTCGTGGCGGACAGCCAGCGGAGTCAGGCGTTGAGCAATTCAATGAGCTTCAAGAACCTTAAGGAAAATCTGCGGGTGAACAGCCTGGACTTTGAAACCATCCCGATCGCGATCCAGTTCAACAAGCGGGACCTGGCCGAGATCAAGCCGGTGGAGGAGATCAAGGCGGACTGGGGCGAAACCCGCTTTGCCACCTTCCTCGCCATCGCCGGTCAGGGCCAGGGGGTTTTTGAGACCTTTGAATGCGTGGTCCGGATGGGGTTTGACGCCATCAATCGCAAATACGATTTCAATAAAAAATTCGGGTTCAACCTGGATACTTTTGTTCAAAGCATCAAGGGCGAGAAGCTCGGCGAGCAGGTTGACCTGAAAAAATATCTGGTCACGCCGGGCAGCGCCTCCGGGGTGTTGAAATGAGCGAGTCGGTCCTGGAAAAGAAGTTTGAGATCAGCGAGCTGTTGGATATGCGGATTTTGGGCGAGGTGCTCAAGAGCCTGTCCGACCTGATCGCTTTGCAAATCCGGATTTTTGATCCGAGCGGCCATGAATTATTCAACACCGGGGGCGAGGATCATTTCTGCGAGGTGATCCATCAGGCGGACCGGGACGACTTGATTTGCCGGTCGGTGCGGGAGAAGCTGCTCAGCCAGCCCCTGGTCGGAAGCAACGCGGTCCAGATCCTCTCGGTCTGCGGAGCGCGCTACACGGTCCTGCCCATTATGCATCAGTTTGAACCACTGGGACGGGTCGTGCTCGGTCCTTACCAGGACCACGGCGTGGCCTCCTCCCGGCTGGAAGCGATTGCCGCGCAATACCGCCTGGATTTCGCCAAATTTATCACTGACTACAAAAATCTTCTGGAAATCTCTCCCGATCAGATCAAGAAAATGGCCCGGTTCATCTCCAAGTTCCTGGACGCCTTTGTCTTTATCAATACCAAGCGACTCCTGACCAGCCTGATGCATCTGGAGTTGATGATGCAGTCCAAGGACCAGATCTTCCAGCAGGTGGAAAGGGAAATGAAACGCACGCCCGAGGACCTGCAGGAAATTGAGCGTTACAAAAAAATGTTTTGAGCCGGGCGCGGACCCGGGGCGCGGACACTCTTGCTTTGCTTGCCCGCGGTAGCCCCGCCTTAAAGCGGGAGCGGAGCAGGATCGGCGCGCATATCATAAGATGAAAAAGCGGATTGAAAGCAAAATCAAAGCCGGAGAGAGGATCAATGAGCAGGAGGCGGAATTACTGTTTCAGGAACCGGACCTGATCCGGCTTGGCAAACTCGCCAATTCAGTCAAGGAGCGATTGACCGGCAACCAAATTTTCTTCAACCTCAACCGCCACATCAACCCGACCAATTACTGCAAGAACCGATGCCGCTTCTGCGCCTTCAGCGCCGGCTTCGGCGATCAACACGGCTACCAGCTCAGCCTCAACGAGATGGAAGAGATCGCGGCAAAGGCCGGAAACATTTATGAGTTCCATATCGTGGGCGGGCTTCATCCGGAATGGGATTTTGAATACTACTTGGAAATACTGCGCCGTTTAAAAAAGCTTCGGCCCGAGGTTTTAATCCAGGCATATACCGCGGTGGAGATTGATCATTTTTCCAAAATCAGCGGCCTCTCCCTGGATGCCGTGATTGCTCAACTAAAGCAAGCCGGCCTGGACGCGGTGCCTGGAGGGGGCGCGGAAATTTTTCGACCGAGCGTTCGCAAAAAAATATGTCCGGAAAAAATATCCGGGAAGCGCTGGCGGCAAATCCACGCGGCGCTTCACCGGGCCGGGGTCCAGAGCAATGCCACCATGCTTTACGGCCATTTGGAAAATTATTCGGACCGGGTCGCGCATCTGAAGGAACTGCGCGAACTCCAGGATCGATCCCCGGGCTTTCAGGCTTTTATCCCGCTCGCGTTCCATCCCCGGAACACCCGGATCAAGAATGTCCGCAACACCACCGGCGTGGACGACCTCAAGACCATCGCGGTGAGCAGGATCTATCTGGACAACTTCCCGCATGTCAAGGCCTTCTGGATTATGCTCGGAGAAAAGCTGGCGCAGGTTTCGCTCTGGTTCGGAGCCGATGATCTGGACGGCACGGTTGCGGAGGAAAAGATCACCCATATGGCCGGGGCGCAGACTCCGGAGGCCCTGGCCAGGGAAGAGTTGGTGCGCCTGATCCGGGAAGCCGGCCGGGAGCCGAATGAGCGCGATACCTGGTACCGGGTGAAACAGAAATGGTGAATTCCGTGGGCCGGAAACCGTTTGCCGTTAGCCGTATTTTAAAGAAGGAAGCGCTCCATCTGTTCCGGAACGCGAGCCTTCTGGAACTGGGCGGGAAAGCCGACGCGCTCCGCCGCGGGTTGCATCCGGGAAAAATTGTCAGCTTCGTGATTGACCGCAATATCAACTACACCAACATCTGCGTATCCGGCTGTAAGTTCTGCGCCTTCTCCCGACCGCCGAAACATCCCGAGGGATTTGTTCTTGGCTTGGAACAGATTTTCCGGAAAATTGAGGAACTCCTCTCCCAGTCCGGAACCCAAATCTTGCTCCAGGGAGGAATGAATCCGGATTTAGGAATTGAATGGTTTGAAAATATCTTTTGCGCCATCAAGCAAAAATACCCGATCCATATTCACGGACTGAGTCCGCCAGAAATCGACTTCCTTGCCAAAAAAGAAGGCCTGAGTGTCAAAGAGACCTTGATCCGCCTGAAAAAAGCAGGGCTTGACTCCATCCCCGGAGGCGGCGCGGAAATTCTCTCCGACCGAGTCCGGAACAATCTCAGCCCGAAAAAGGTTGACGCAAAAGGCTGGCTCAAGGTAATGCAAGAGGCTCATCAACTCGGCATTGCCACCAGCGCCACCATGATGTTCGGTTCCGTTGAAAAAGACGAGGAGATCATTGAACACCTGCTCAAAATCAGAAGGCTCCAGGACAAAACCAAAGGCTTCATCTCCTTTATCCCATGGTCCTTCCAGCCCAAGAATACAGGCTTGCCTGACATTTCCCCTGCCAGCGGCGTCCGTTATCTCCGCGTGCTCGCCCTCTCCCGCCTGGTCCTGGACAATGTCCCGAATATTCAGTGCAGTTGGGTCACCCAGGGAGACAAGATCGCCCAGGTGTCCCTGTTCTTCGGCGCCAATGACTTCGGATCAACTATGTTGGAAGAAAATGTGGTCCGCTCCGCCGGCGCTTCCTTCCGCCTGTCCAAAGATGAAATCGTCCGCCTGATCAAGGATGCCGGCTTCACGCCCGCGCAAAGGGACCAAAGCTATCGGATCCTCAAGACCTGCTGAGACTCGTCCCGCGGGCGCCAATTTTTTTCCATCAACCCGCACCCATTCATTCCAAAAAAACTTGACATGCATTGAGCCGCGTGTAATATAATATTGCGACTTCAGAGGGCTCTATGTCTCCCTGACTTGCCGCGCGTATTTAAAATCTCTCACAAAAGGAGCAAAACGATGAAGATGCAAGAATCGGGGTTGAAACTTGAAACATTATTTTTCCTTTTGAGCTTTGCCTTGTTAGGGCCGGCCTGCGGCCAGAGCCCGAATGGAGCGCTTTCCAGCCGACCGGGATCCGGTCCTGAGTTAGAGACCGCCATCAGCGCGGCCGGCGCGCTCCAGACCACCATCACCGCCCGGCCGGTGGGACCGAACATCACCGGTGATGCGATGTTCAAGTTCAAATGCAACAAGGGCAAATGCGCATACAAATGCTCGCTGGACTCGGCGCCCTTTACAACTTGCAAAACCCCCAAGATCTATTCCGGTCTCCTGCCCGACGCCCACACCTTCCAGGTCAAAGCCAAGGACCCGGCCACCCAGAAGTGGGATAAAACCCCGGCCAGCTATGGCTGGACTATTGACGACGGCGAGACCACCTTTATCGCCAACTCCAAAAAGATCGCCGCGGGCGGAGCTCATACCTGCATTTTGAATTATCTGGGCGGGGTGAAATGCTGGGGTTGGAACACCTACGGTCAACTCGGCAACGGCAAGAACGACTCCACTAATGTCCCGGTCAATGTCAGCGGGCTATCCTCCGGCGTGAGCGCCATCGCCGCGGGCGATTCCTTCAACTGCGCCTTGACCGCGCTCGGCGGCGTCAAATGCTGGGGATACAACGACGACGGCGAACTCGGAGACGGCACGACCTTGCGAGACAAGAATGCGCCGGTAAATGTTTCCGGGCTTGGCGCCGGAGTAAGCGCCATCACCGCGGGCAGGTATCATGCCTGCGCGCTTACCACCGGCGGCGGCGTGAAGTGCTGGGGATGGAATGCCTACGGCCAGATCGGCGACGGCAATACCGCGGACGAATTCCTCAATGTCCCGACCCAGGTCCAGGGCCTGACCTCCGGCGTGGTCGCGGTCTCCGCCGGCGAGGCTCATACCTGCGCGTTGTTGGCCACCGGCGCGGTCCAGTGCTGGGGATATAATGGCGATGGCGAACTCGGAAACGGCCTGGATGAGAACACCAGCGCGCCGATCAGCGTTACCGGCCTTTCCTCAAACCAGGTCGCCATCTCCGCCGGATGGTATCATTCCTGTTCTTTGAATTCCTCCAGCGGAATCAAATGCTGGGGTCTCAATTTCAGCTCCCAGCTCGGCGACGGCTCCACCGCCCATGAACAGTATACCCCGGTCCAGGTTTCCGGGCTGACTTCCGGCATGAGCGCGGTTGCCTCCGGCTCCGAGCATACCTGCAGCCTGACCAATGCCGGTGGAGCAAAATGCTGGGGATATAACGGTGACGGCGGCCTGGGAAACAACGATGCCACCCACACCAACAGCAATGTCCCGGTGGATGTCTCCGGACTGCCTTCCAAAGTCTGCGCCATTTCCTCCGGGATGTGGTTCACCTGCGCCCTGAATTGCGACGGCACCGCCAAATGCTGGGGGACTGGCGGGCAAGGTCAGCTCGGCCGGGGAAACAACAGTAGCAGCGATGTCCCGGTCAGCGTGAGCGGTTTTGTCTATTGAGTCCGAGCCAGACTTGTAAGCGACCGGACGGAGAGACCGACCGGGCATAGCCGGCGGCCTGAGCGGGGCCTTATTGGAAATGCCTTTTCAGCTCCGAGGCATAAAAATACGGGTTGGGCAAGGGCATAAACCTTAAGCCAAAAAGAGGGGTGTAACTTGGAAACGGATCGCTATAACCTGCTGGAAGAGAATTGGATTCCCGTCCTTTATAACAATGGCACCGTGGACCGCGTGGGAATCAAGAAGGCGCTCTCGGAAGCCGGCAAAATCCGCCAGATAGCGGCTAGCAATCCCATGGACCGCGTGGCCATCATCCGATTCCTGCTGGCGGTGCTCCAGTGGTGCAAAGGCAATCCACCAGCCGATGCAAACACCATTTCCGGCGACTCCTTCCCCGCGGATTGGTTCAAAAAGCTAGACGAAAACAAAGACTGCTTCAATATGTTAGGAAACGGCAAAAGATTTTATCAGCAAAAAACTTCAAAGAAGGAATGGGCAATAACCAGCCTGCTGCAGGAAATCCCCTCCGGCAATAACTTCTGGCACCTGAGGCATTCAACCGACAGAAAAGATGGTCTTTGCTTTGCCTGCTGTGCGATGGGTTTACTGAGACTGCCGATTTTTAGCGTTACCAGCTTGCCCGACCTTAAAACCGGGATCAATGGCACGCCGCCTATTTATGTTATTCCGTGGGGCAGATCGCTGCTTAATACCCTTCAAGCAAACTGGGCGCCATGTGGGCAACTTGGAGTTCCCGCATGGGTTCAGGCGGACATTCGCCCAACCATGGATGAGAATGTGCCACCTCTCACGGGGTTGACCATATTGTCAAGACGGGTCTGGTTACATGATCCAATTGAGCAATCAGGCGTTTGCATTAGCTGTGGCGTGAGGGAAACTTCCCTGATATTGAGCTGCGAGTATCAAAGCTCCGGCGAACTCAGAAATGATCATTGGAATGATCCTCATGTTATCTATTCAAATGATACACCCCGAAAGGCAAGCAGAGCCTCAGACCTTTCTGCGGCAAAAAAATTCAGGATGGACCGGCCTTGGCCATACTTGCTCAGCAACATGCTGGAGGCCGGCAAAATGGGTACTGGCATCAGTCCAATATCTCTGTTTGTTGTCGGCTTTGCCACCGACAAGGCAAAGAACATTGATGTTTGGGAGCGAAATATTGCAGTGCCATCATCGGGGATATCTCTGGATACTGCTAAATCCATGATTCTGCAATGGCAGCAGGAAGGCAACCTATTGGATAAACGAATCCCAAGACCTGATACCGGGACGACCGCTATTATTGGTTCCATTCGCCCGGAAGTGGAAGGCAAAGTATCCGCGAAAGCAGGCGAGTTGCTTACCGGGGGTGATGGCGCATGGGAAGAGGCGGCCCGAGAATATCGTCCGATGATGGAAGCGATCTCAAAGTCGCTTTCTCCGGGATTCACCAGCGAATCTGTCCAAAGACGCAATCATATCGCTAATCTACTTCCCGATATGCGCAGAAAAACAGAACCGGCCAAGAAACCAAGCCGGAAAAAAGGAGGGGAAAAGTGACTGCAAAAGAGCCATTCATAGAAGTTCTGACCCATCTGAAAAAGGGCGACCTTGGTCTGTTGCGCATTCATGCCGGACAAGGGCTTGATGAGTCGGTGGATGGGTTTGACCTGTTCGCGGGTTTGTGGTGGCCGTTGCGTCAGAAAAACCAGCGGGCGCCGCGGCGTGAAGTTGCTTGGATGATTGCAAAGCTATTTGCTTATTGTCCAATAAAACAAGCAGAGCGAACAGAAGGCGAGGGGTTAGCCGGGCAATTGCGCAAATGTCAGCCAAACGAGGAAAAGGAGAGAAAAAGATTCGCGCAGAAGTTTGATAAAATGCTTCTTCTCCCGCTTGACAAAATAGAACCGGCATTGCGATGGGCGCTTGATCGGATCGCCTCAAAAAATTTGAAACTCGACTGGGTGAAACTGACCGATGATCTTTCTATCTGGGAGCGCGAAACCACCCGCCTTAGGTGGGCGGAACAATTTCTAAAAAACGAATAAAGGAGGGAGTCATGTTAATCGAGATTCATGCCATTCAAAACCACAGCCCGGCCAATCTGAACCGGGACGACCTGGGTGCGCCCAAGACCTGCTATTTCGGAGGGGTGCTGCGCTCGCGCATTTCCAGCCAGTGCATCAAGAGAAGCATCCGCATGAGCGACGAGTTCAAAAAATTGCTGGGTGGAGTTCGCACAAGGCAATTGGCAAAATTGATCGCCGAGAAGGTAACGGGCAAGGCCGAGGTTAAAAAGCGCGCCGCGAAAATTCTTAAAGAATGCGGCATCAGCCCCAAGGATGATGACCGGAGCGATATGCTGGTTTATACCACCCATGAGGCAATCCAGAAAATGGCCGCGCTCCTTCAGCAAGCCGATGGTAAAACCGATGAGCAACTCGCGGCTGAGTTTGGACTATTGATCAGCCAAGAGGTCGCGGTTCCGGACATGGCCCTGAGCGGTAGAATGCTCGAAACCGGCAAGATCATGGACACCACCGTGGATGCGGCTTTGCAGGTCGCTCATGCCATCTCCACCCACGAGGCCCGTCCGGAGGTTGATTACTATGTCGCCGCCGATGACATTCCCGGTGATGATGCGGGAGCCGGCTATGTGGACGAGGCCATGTTCGCCTCGGCCTGCTTTTACAAGTATTTTTCCATCCATTGGGAAACCCTGGTCGAGAATCTGAAGGGTAATAAAGAACTTGCCGCCCACACGGTCGGGGCATTCCTTCGTGGCTTGGCCTTGGTTAATCCCACCGGCAAGCAGAACAGCTTCGCCGCCCACAATCCGCCCGATGGAATCCTGGTGGAAATCAAGGACACTCCGATCAGCTATGCTAATGCCTTTGCCGACCCGGTACCGAGCAAGGGCGACCGCGACCTGATCTCGCAGAGTATCGCGCAATTGGGTCAATACATTCACGATCTTGATACGGGATATGGCAAGCCGCAAAAACGCTTTTGGTTCTCGCCCAATCTCCGCTATCAATTGAAGGTGGCGGAAGATAAAAAAGAGATCGCTCTTGCCGAGAACAACCTAAAGTCGTTGGATGATTTGATCCCCTCCGTGCTCAAATCCATTGGTTATGACTGGACGGCGGTACAGAAGGTTGTTGTGAACCCATGAGCCTAAATACCCTATTTCTCCGGCTGGAAGGCCCCCTGCAGGCATGGGGAAATCAGGAATCAAAATTTGTCATCCGCCGCACCGCCGAGGCTCCGACCAAGTCCGGAGTGATCGGGATGCTCTGCGCGGCCCTGGGCGTATCCAGGCCATATGCCGCCAACGAATGGCTTCCAAAGCTCGGAGCTCTCCATTTTGGCATTCGCATTGACAAGCCGGGGGTGCGCTGGTGGGATTATCACACGGTCGGCGCGGAGATGCAGATGCGCATTGCAGAGGGAAAGACTAAGTCCGGCGCCATGCTTACTCGCCGCGAATATCTTTGCGATGCGAGCTTCATAGCCGCAATGCAAGGAGAGCCATCTCTGATTGCGGATTTGGAAGCAGCAATGAAAACCCCCAAATGGACTCTCTATTTGGGAAGGAAATGCTGTCCCCCTTCCCGGCCGATCCTGGAGAATCCGGCTGGAAATTTCGCCAATTTACGGGACGCGCTCGTATCAATCGCCTGGCGCCCTAGGCTTGAGGCAGATACGCCGCCGTCATTCGTGGATTGTTTGCTCGATTGGTGGACGACTCCCGAACAGGTTGAAGCGCCTGAAGACGCCGAGGTCTGGTATGATGTGCCGCTGACTTTTGAGCCTCCGGCTCATCTCCCCCGATTCGTTATTCGGGAAAAATTGGCTGTGGGTGATGGCGGCAAGATAAAGCTTGGCGAGCCTGTTCAAAGTCGCACTCCCTCGCCCCCTCGCCCGCGAGCCGATTATAAGAATACCGAATATAAAAAGATGCGAATTGAGCGGCTTGATCGGGATCATCATCTTTGCGTATTCTGCAAATCGCGCGCGACTACCGTTCAGCATTGCACCTATCGCCATGCCGGGGGCGATGAGCGAATTGAGGAGCTTAGATCCCTTTGCCGCCTCTGCCACGATGCCGTGACCATGATTGAGTATGGAATGGGTATGGGAATGGACCGGATCAATCCGGAGGAGCCGAGCTGGCGAGACGAGATTATCAAGAAGCGGGACGAGATTATCAGGTTCCGTTCGCTGGAAACACGCAGGCGGCGGCTGGAACCCGAGGAGGTGGAATAGCAATGTATCTCTCCTGTCTTTTAATTGATGTTGGCGAGAATCCCGACCGTCCTAGACCGGGTCGGCTTTGGCTCCGAAATCTCTACCATGTTCATCAGCGCTTGTGTATGGCGTTCCCGTCTTCCGACCAAAAGGAAAAGGATCCATCGTTCATAAAATCCTTTGACCCGCAAGGCTTCCAGCATGTTCATGGCGAGCGAAATGAACAGCAGGCTTTTCTCTTTCGCATTGATCCGCTCGCTGATGGACGCGAAATGATCCTCGTGCAATCCGCGCTGGAGCCGGATTGGGACTACGCCTTTCAAAATTCCCCATTCCTGGCCGCTCCCCCGGCGTGCAAGCCCTTCAATCCGAAGTTTGAGCCGAACCAGCGCCTGCAATTCCGGCTGCTCGCGAACCCGGTGAGAAAAATCAGTCAAAAATCAGTAGGTGCTGATGGCAAACCATTGGATAAAAAATGGATAGGCAAGAGGGTGCCGGTTCCAAACGACAAGCTGGAACAATGGCTCACAAGGAAGGCCGAGCAAGGCGGTTTTCGCATAGAACGGTTGGCATCCCTCCAGCCGGGGTATATTTATATCAAAGGCCACAAAGCCGACAATGAAGGCAACCGCCTATTCTCCGCCAAGTTTGAAGGAATCCTTGAAGTTACCAAACCCGGTGATTTCCAAAAAGCCATAATGAGCGGCATCGGTCCTGCCAAGGCCTTTGGCTTCGGGATGTTGAGTGTGGCGCAGGTAAAATGAAGAACCTGCACATCCTTCCCAAGTTTTCCGACCGGTGGAGCTATTTGTATCTTGAGCATGGCAAGCTGGACAAAGAGGACTCCGGCCTGGTGCTTCATATCAAGGACGGCGATATTCCGGTCCCGATTGATCAGTTGGGGCTGCTCATGCTCGGGCCGGGGACTTCCCTCAGCCACCGGGCCATGCAGGCCCTGGCCGAGAATAACTGCCTGGTCTGCTGGACCGGAGAGCAAGGCGTAAGGATGTATGCTCACAGCACCGGCGGGACTCATTTCTCCAGGAGGCTCTTGAACCAGGCCCGAATGTTTTGCGATGACGGCTTGAGGCTGAAGGTTATCCGGCGGCTGTATGCCAAAAGGTTTGAGTATGAACTTTCCGAAGACTTGACCATTGAGCAGATCCGGGGCCTGGAGGGCCAGCGGGTGAGGAACACCTACAAGCTTATTTCCGACAGTGTTGGCATCCCCTGGAATGGCAGGTGTTATGACCAGGACGATTGGGATAATGCGGATCCGGTGAATCGGGCGCTGTCCGCGGCTAATTCCTGTCTCTATGGAATCTGCCATGCGGCCATCCTGTCCGCGGGTTATTCCCCGGCCATCGGCTTTATCCATACCGGAAAAATGCTCAGCTTCGTCTATGACATCGCCGACCTCTATAAGACGGAAATCACCATCCCGCTCGCGTTTACCGTGGCCTCGGAGGGGAGCGTGGAAACCGAACGGAAGGCAAGGCTTAAGTGCCGGGATGTTTTCCACCAAAGCAAGTTGATGGAACGCATCCTGCCCGATATTGCGGAGGTGCTGGATGCTCGTGATGATCTTGGAGAATGCCCCGGAGAGTTTGAAGGGAGAATTGTCACGCTGGCTGATCGAGCCGAAGTCGGGCGTGTTCCTTGGGAACCCCAACGCCAGGGTGAGGGACGAACTCTGGAAAATGGCGGTAAAAAAAAGCCGGAAGGGGACGGTGGTCCAGATCTGGAGTGAACATAACCCGCAGGGATATAAATACCGGGTCCATGGCGAGCCGAAAAGGCAGTTCGTGGATTTTGAGGGGATCGCGCTGTTGATCTACAAGACCGAAACTTCCGTTCCCGCCGCCTTCGAGTCCGCGCAGCGGACCGGCGACGTGGAGGCGCGCGTGCGCATCCTCTGCCGCGAAGTCTTTCACGAAAAGCGCATCATGGAACGCTGTCTTCCCGATATTGCGGA
>CAIYYW010000057.1 GCA_903930515.1 uncultured delta proteobacterium
CTGAATTACTTTTTCAACGACCCGGTCCCGCCCAGCACCGAATGCGCGGTTATGGTCAAGAAGGGCCTCAAGAGCGAATCCGGGGCGGAGCTGAAAGAGGAAAAGCAATTTAGATTTGAGACCCGCCGGATCCAACTGGTGAGCAGCGTTCCCCAGGGACGGGATCGGGAGATGGAAAAATATTATTACCCGATCACCGAGCTCAAGCCGGAGTTCGCGCTGACCTTCAACCAGCCGGTGGATCCGAAATCGCTGGAAGAGTTCGGATATCTAGAGGCCTTGCCCGGCCGGATCAAGCTGGAGGTGGTGAAGATCCCGGACCAGGACCGGGAGGCGATCAAGAAAATACCGGACCTGTTTGTATCCCGCGAAAAAATCGGGGACGAGGTATTCCGGATTTATGTGGCCCAGAGCAAGGATCTGGCCAGGACCTATTTTGTCCGGCCCAAGGAGACGATCAGCAAGGACACCGGCTATACCCTGAACTTTTCCGCGGGGCTTCGGCCGATGTTCGGCTCCCTGCCCTCGGACAAGGAGATCAAGCTTTATTACCGGACTTATCCTCCCTTTAAAATAGACAAGTCGGATTGCTGGGAACTCTGCCCCTCCGGCTGCGACCCGGAAGGATCGCTCTGCCTCCGGTTTACCACGGATGTGGATATATATAAGGCCCAGGAAATCTTTCAGACCAGCCCCGCGATCAAGCTGGGGGAGGAAAGGTCAAGATACAACGGCGCGTCGGTATGCTTTAACGGGCCGTTCAAGTTCAATACCACCTATGCCATCACAGTGCCCGAAGGCTTCAAAGATATTTATGGACAAAGCCTGGAAGGGGATCGCGCGGCGAACTTTGAAGTAAAAAACCTCAGCCCGATCCTATGGTCTCCGAACGGGTTCGGGATCATTGAGTCGGGTCAGGAACAATTGTTCCCGCTCAAGATCCGGAATGTGAACAGCGCGCATTTGCGGCTGAAGACTTTTACCCGGGACCAGGTGATTCCATTTTACAACGATGTCACCAACCCGAACTGGCGGCAAAATGAGGAGGCAAAGGGAGACACCGCCGGCCCGGAAGAAAACCAGGGAGAGGGGGAAGGCGAGGGAGAAGGCGGGTATTACTATGATTCCGAATACAGCTACGACAATTGGCCGGACCTGACCTGCGACGATTTGCTCAAGGGACAGGTTGGAATCCAGGAACGCGACCTTAAATTCAGCAACGAAAAAAACCTCACCTGGTGGGAGCCGATTGACTTTGAAAAAATCATCGGCGGAAAGGCCGCGGGCAAGCTGGTTTACCTGGATCTCAAGCCCGATCCCGATTGCGTCTGGTGTCTGAACTGTAACTGTTCCAATTACAAGCCCGGCGCATTTCTCTCCACCGACCTCGGCCTGACCGCCAAGCTCGGATATTTCAACAGCCTGGTCTGGGTGACTTCGCTTTCCCAGGGAGAGCCGATCTCCGCGGTTGACCTGGAAATCCGGAACAACCAGAACCAGGTTTTATGGAAAGGACAAAGCGACAGGCAGGGACTCGCGCTCATTCCGGGCAAGGGCAAGCTCTATCAATATTCCAAGTCCGGAAAGCCGAAACCCACCAAGTTCTGGGTGTTCGCGGAAAAAAACGGGGAATTGAGCTTCCTCAATAATAACTGGAACCAGGGGATCGGCAGTTGGGACTTCAACCTCTACTCCGCCAATTTCGCCTACCAGGAAAACCTCCTGGCATATGCGGTGATTGAGCGGCCGCTTTACCGGCCCGGAGACGCGGTTCGCTATAAAATCCTGGCGCGTTCCGAGGGTCTTCAGGGATTGGCCAAGCCCCTGAAAGATACGATCTTCATCAAGGTCTCGGACAGCCAGGGGGACGAGGTTTACCGCAAGGACGGCAAGCTGGATGAATTCGGAACTTTTGAAGACGAATTCCCTCTCCCGGCCGAGGCCAAGCTCGGCTGGTATTCCCTCCAGATCGGGTATGATAACCGGCGGATGCCGGAGCAAACGGGCTTCCGGGTGGAAGAGTTCCGCAAACCCAATTTTGAGATCAAGCTGGCCCCGGAAAAGGATCAATACTATCCGAAGCAGAAAATATCTTTCAAGATCGGCGCGCGCTATCATTTCGGGGCGCCGGTAAAAGACGGGGAACTGGAGTATGTCCTGGAGAGCCGCCCGGGTTTTTTCC
>CAIYYW010000058.1 GCA_903930515.1 uncultured delta proteobacterium
CCACTGGCCATTAATCACTGGTTATTCACAGGCTCTTCGCTATTGGCTGTTATTTACAGTCCTTAGGACAATTTTTCCTGGTTTCTCCGCAATACCAGTCGCAATATCTATCTCCGCACCATCCTTGACAGCCACAATCTACCGGGCAATATTCCGACCTTCCGGGAATAGCCTCGCGGCATTCACCGCTACTGGAATAGTTATCAGAGCAGAGACTATCTCCACATTCGCAAGCACAATCATTGGGGCAGTACTCCATCGTTTGACAATACCCGTCCCCGCATGAGCTTTGAATTGTCCAACACAAATCATAAAGCACCGGGCTTCCGGAAATTAATTTGACATTAATATCAAGTGAGAAAGAATCCGGTGATATATTTATATAGTAACTTAATTTTTCATTATTTCCGGGCGTGCCGGAACAGCCAGGAGGCTCACAGAACGCCGGTACAATATCCTCTACCTCGCACGCACAAAGGTCCAATTCGCCGGAAGTGTCACCGGAGATGAGCGAAATATCAATAGAGGTGACCATACTGAAAAATCCAAACCAATAGTAGTCATCATCGTTGGAAATCCCAATGCCGGTGTTGCTCAAACAACCGGAGCCTGCTTCCACCCAGAGACCAAGGTCATACGGAGTATCATAAGTATCATTTTCCTCATAGATATCCTCCATCGGGCAATCCACCAGGCAATTGGTCTGGTTCTCAAAATAGGTGTTGCAGTAGCCGTCCCCGCAGGTTCCGGGACAATCTATATTGCAACTGGACACGGTTTCAAAAAATTCATTGCAAATATCATCCCCGCAGGTTCCCGGACAGTCCTGGGGACAGCTATCAGCTGTTTCTTTTCCCTCGCACTTGCCATCATCGCATACGCAAGCGAGGTCGGAGCCATTGCAATTCTGGTCAATATCATCATCGCAGATTTCCTTTTGGGGCAAAATTTGACCCTTGCATTTAGACCATTGATTATTTACGCACCTTTGCTTGCCAGCCTTTCATACCCCCGCTCCCCTGGTTCCTTTTGGTCCGGTATAGCAATGCCTGGTTTGTCCATTGAGCTCGCAGACCCGATCGGCATCGCAGTTTTTCGGGGACAAAAGTAGTCCTGAAGCCAGAGCCAGAATCAATAGCCAATTCCTGCTTTCCATTTTCCACCCCCCTGTTCATAATCCCGAAAACCGACCCTTTTCTCTTTAATAAAGTTTAGCCGATTTTCAAAAAAAGCAAGTCCCGCGAGCCTCTTCAAAATGGTTAATTCCTTAAATAAATTTTAAAGTAAACCTTGCTGGTTCTTTTCTTCCAGTCCGTCCGAGAGAGTTCCACGCTGTCCCATCCGAAGATTTCGTTCACCATCCGGTATTCCATTTTCAGTCTGGCATCCTGAGCCAGTTTGCGGTCAAATTCGGAATGGCCGATTTCCACTCCCTCGGGATAGCGGTGGACCAGGCTGATTATGCAAAAAGGCTCCTGCCGAAAAACATAATCCAGGTCAGTGGTAAGGGAAGCGATTCCGGGGAGCCGTCCCAGATGCCGATCCACCAGCCCCATAGTGTCAATGATCCGGTTATATTCCCCGAAGTATCCGAGGTATCCGATGTCCCCGGCCGTGACGGTCTGGTTCTGCCAGACATATTTTTTCAGCCAGTCCGCGGCGGGCAGATAGAATTTCCCCTGGTTCCGGTGCCAGTTTTTTTCAAAGCTTTTGAAAAAATTGTAGCGGACCATAAAGAACAAATTGGAGCTCAAAATTATGCCGACGACCAGGAAGATCAGGGCGCGGTCCCGTTTCGGATCCTTTCCGGTCAGCCATTCCGACCCGAACAGGATTACGCCCGCGCCGCAAAATACGGTCAGCAGAGGGACGATCAGACGGGAATCCGGCATCCAGTCTCCTCCGACCAGGATCAGGAAAACCAGATAGACCGCGACCAAGCCCAGCCCGATCTTGATCGGGAAGGAGATGCGCTTGGCCCAGATCATTCCCGCGGCAATAATCAAGGCCAGGAGCGCCATCCCGGGATTGGAAGATAAAAAATCCCCCAGGTAAATCGCGCCCTCTCTCAGACCGATGATCCCCAGCCCGGTCTTGGCGTAAAAGGTGTTAGGCAAAAGGCTGCGGTAATAAATCGCGCGCCAGAGGAAATAAATCCCGTAAGGCGCGATCAACCAGAGCCAGAGCAACTCGGTTTTCCGCCTTTGCAAAGGCTCCTTGCTCAGCCGGAAGAACTGGCCGATTGCGATCACCAGGAACAGCAAAATCCCCTCCGGCCTGGTCAGCGCGAAGAGCAGGGCGAAAATCAATGCCGGCAATTTCCGCTCCAGGCTTAAGCTGAAAATGGCCGCGATCAGGAGCAGGCCGTAGAGCGGGGTTTCCAATCCCTCCACCTGCCAGACCGCGAAATAGATGTTGGTTCCGAGGAAGGATACCGCGATCAACCCCAGCCATCGGTTCTCAGTCTCCCGCCTCACCCAGAGGAAGAGCAAGACCGATCCGGCCAGGGAAAAGATCACGCCCAAAAATTGCGCGATCAATCGGGCGCTCAATCCCAGCTTGAGTCCGAGCGCGAGCAGGATCACCCAGAGGAAATTGGAATACCCTTCCACCCGCTCCAGCCCCTCGCCCCGGTTATAGACCAATCCGAATCCATCCGCGAAATTACGGGCGTAGCGGGCCGAGATGTAAGCGTCATCCACCAAGTCCCGGCATTGGAACAGGACCAGCAGCAATTGGAAGGCGAAAACGGAAATGAGCAGGTAGAAAAATAAATCTCGTTTTTTTAAAAGCGGAACAACCTTATCCCGGATCGCGGTCACCCGGGCGGGAACCATCCGCATCAATAATTTACCAGGAAATATTTGATGGTCCGGACCAGACGCTCCAGCTTGAACGGCTTGGTCAGATATTCATCGCAGCCGGCTTCAAACCCCTTCCGGATTTGGGGCTGGCCCGACTCCGGGCTGATCAAGATGATCGGGATCCCGCGCAGGGATTGATTCCCTTTTATCAGTTGGCAGAATTCAAAACCATCAACCCAGTCCAGACCCGGATTGACCAGCGCCAAATCAAAGGTGTTCCCCTCAATGATCCCAGCCAGCTTTTCCGCGTCCGTCGCGAACAGCGTCCGAAAACCCCGCTTTTCCAGGGCCTTGCTTAAAGGCTCTTCCAACTCCCGGTCATCGTCAATCACCAGAACCGCCTTGACTGCCTGGGTCTTCCGCAAAGTCCGATACTCGGCCAAGTCAACCACCTTCTCGGACAGGAACCGCTCCCGCCTCAGCCGTTCAACCTGGAAACTCAAATTCTTGGCCGAAAGGATCAACTCGCTGATCTTGAGCCGGCTTTGTTTTTTCCCCTGTTTGGAATCGCTCACCTTCTTCTCCGCATCCCCTTGCTTCTTCCATAATAATACCATCACCCGGCCTTGATTTCAAGAATTCAGCAAAAAAATTACCTCTCCGCCCTGGCCCCCCCCTGACCACTCCTATTCCGAAGGCTCCCAGACATATTTTCCCTGATCATTTATGTATCCGATCTTGCCCTGGAACTCCACCCGGGCCAGTTCGTCTTTAAAATCCAGCACGCTTTCAAATTGAGGCTTGATCACAATAGTCCCGAACCGGTTGATGAAGCCAAACTTGTCACCGGACTTGATCCGGGACCTTCCGTCGGAAAAGGGATACGCATAATCAAAACCCGGCTCAATCGCTTTTCGGTTGGTCTTGCCGTAATCCAAATCAATAAATCCCCATTTCTGCCCGACCCGGACCCGCGCCAATCCTTCGCTGAACTCGCCCGCCTCGTCAAACTCAACCATCATCGCCATCTTGCCGGTCTTGCCGTAAGTCGGATCAATATATCCCCATTTCCCGCTAATCCTCACCGGGGCCAGCCCCCGGCTGAAAGAACCGCATTGCTCAAACATAGGCCGGATCGTGAACGCTCCGCTCCGGTCAAGGTATCCGCAATTCTGATCCCCGATCTTCTTTACCCGCCCCAACCCTTCGGAAAATCCGCCGCATACCGAGAAGGGGTCCTTGAACTTCAACACCCCGTCCCGATCCAAATAGTTGCATAAACCCTGCGAGCCGACCGCGGCCAGCCCATCCGAGAACGGAAAAATCTTGTCCCATTGCCCGGCATTGATCGCCATCCTTCCGGTCGGATCAATATACCCGTTGTCGCCGTCCTTCTTCACCGCGGCCAGACCCTCTGAGAACGCCCCGGCTTCATCAAATACCGCGTCAATCACGATCTTGCCGCCCAATGCCACATATCCATACTTGCCGCGGATCTTGACCGGAGCCAGGCCCTCGGAAAAATCTTCCGCCCCGTTAAAAATCGGCTCAATCGCCATCTTCCCCTTCCGGTCAATGTATCCCCATTGACCGTTCTGCTTGACCGGAAATAGAGCGCTTGGCTCTTTGGCCTTGGCCAAAATGACAAAAAGCGCCATCAAAATAGTTAAACCAGCAATGTCCCTTTTTTTCATAAAGCTCCCATCCGCCTTATTTTTATCTCATCTCCCTCAAAGAATCAACGGTCAGAGGGGGCAGAGCTTAATTTTTAAGTTAACGGAGCATTGCGACCATGCATTTTAACTGTCAGTTAATATTTATGATTAACTTAAGTTAAAAGTAAAGCGCTGACCACAATCTCCCGGATTGGCCGCGACATTATAAATAAATCCTTCCGGACGGACCAGCCGATTTTTTTCCAGAAGCCGATGGCCTGATGGTTCTTTGCGAAAACAAAGATGTGGCATTTATTGATGCCGTCCTTTTTCAGGGCGGACAGGCAGCGGTCCACCAGGCCGCGACCGATGTTCCGACGACGGCGCGAAGGCTTTACCGCGAGATGATGCAGATAGCCGCGCCGGCCGTCAGTGCCGCAAAGCGCCGCGGCCACGATTTCTTTGCCCTCCAGCGCCACGAAGCTGAGCGATCGATTTCGGAAAAGGAACCGCTTTACTCCGGCTCTGGAATCAATCTCCGGGTCCAGTCCCACTCCCTCCATACTCTTCCATAGCGCTGACACCTGATCAAAATCCCGGATGGTCATCTCCCGAATCTCTATCGCCATCTCTCCTCCCCTAAGGGGTCAGATCTTAACTTTTAACTTTTGCGCCAGTTTTTCCAATTTCGGATCATCAAAAATCATCCGGTCGGCTTTCCGGATCCCCTGCGTGATCGCCGCGGAACTGACTTTAAAATAATCCGCGACCATCCCCACCGGAACTCCCCCATTCTCAACCAGATGCCAATACGCCAGCAGCCGCGCTGAAAAATCATACCCCCGATCTTTCAACCGGGCCTCCTTGATCCCAAAAACTTCTGCCACCTGTTCCAGCAAATCCTCCATCTCCCAAACCGGCCGGAACAAATTCCGATATTCAGTCACCTCGTTCTTTTTGCCCACGGGCGCAAACTTCTGCTTAACCTGCTCCACAAATTCCGCGGAGCCGATCACCGCCCGGTCCAGAAAATCGCTCCAATATTTCCCGGGCTTGCCCGCAAGTTCCAGCCCGGCCTTCCGATATCGTTTTCTCCTTTCCACGCCGGTTCTGCCGAATTGCGCCAGAATCTCCTCCCGGCTGATCCAGTCAAACCTGGGCCGCGCCTTGATGTAATCAAGCCAGCTTGACCACTGGTATTGAGCCGGATTTTCAACCATCCCCGCCCGGACCGGGTTCAAATGAATATAAAAACTTAAATACTGCCAATATTCCTCGTCTTCCACCACCGTGGATTTATATCTCCCCTGTAATAAATGACCGACCAAATGCTGCCGGAGTTGGAACCGGACGCTATAGCTGGTGTTCAGCCATTGCATCGCGCGGGAGAGGTTGCCCTCGGGGGTCCGCAAAAGCAGATGAAAATGATTGCTCATCAGGCAAAAGGCAAAAATTTCCAGGTGAAAGCGTTCCGCGGCCCGGGCCAGAAGCTTGAGAAAATCCCGCCGGTCAATATCGCTCATAAAAATATCGCGCCGATGATTGCCCCGGGAGCTGATATGATATACCGCTCCCGAGAATTGGATCCGCCAAGGCCTCGCCATACTGGTTTTATATCAAACCCAATCCCCTTTGTCAAGTCAAAAGTTAAAAGTTAAGATCTGACCCCTATGATGGTTGACATCAGCGGATAATGTGGCAAGCTCAGGGATCATGAAAAAAGTGTTGTTAATTTTTGCCGGTCTGGTGATGAGCCTGAGCATCAGCGGCGCAGGCCAAGAGAAGCAGACTAATGCCAAGAAATTCTGGGAAAACCTTTCTTTTCCCAAATTAAGCAAAGAGCAGAAGGTGGACGGGATGAAAGTATTGAAACTGGAAAACGGGGCGCGGTCGGTGATAGAGGAGAACCATTCGGCGCCGGTGGTTGCGGTCCAGATTTGGGTCAAGGCCGGGAGCGCGGACGAGACGGATGATCTGGCCGGAGTGGCGCATCTGATTGAGCATATGGTTTTCAAGGGGAGCGAAAAATTCGCAGTCGGAGAGATGGCGCACCAGGTGGAATCTCGGGGCGGAGAGATCAACGCCTACACCACCAACGATTACACGGTCTACCATATCACCATCTCCAGCCGGTTCCTGGATTTGGCGATGGATTTGCTTTCGGATTCCGTGCTCCATCCCAAGTTTGACCCGGAGGAAATCAGCAACGAGCGGGAAGTGGTTCTGGAGGAGATCCGGAGACAGGGGGATAATCCTGCAGTCAAGATTTACGAGCAATTGATGGGCCTGGCATATCAGGCCTACCCATACCGCCGTCCGGTGATCGGGTATCAGAAGACGGTGGGTCAGTTTGAGCAGGAACAACTGCTCCGGTTTTATCATTGCAATTACGCCCCGAAAAACATCACGGTGGTCCTGGTCGGAGATTTGGACGAGCAGACCGCAGTCAGCCTGACCAAGAAATATTTCGGAAAAGAAAAAGATCAAGCCGGCCGCTGCCCTTCTCCGTCGGCCAGGTCGGTTGCCGAGCCGGAAGCGACGGAGCTGAAAGTTCGGGTGGGTCCGGACCATCTGGAACGCGCGTATGCGAGTTTGGCCTGGAAAATTCCCAAGTTCGGCGATCCGGATATGCCGGCTTTGGATTTGCTGGCCGCGATTTTGGGCCAGGGGGAAAGCTCGCGTCTGACCGAGAGCGTACGCGACCGGAAGAGATTGGTGGACCAGATTTTCGCATACTCGGACACGCCGGTGGGGCCGGGGCTGATGATGATCGGGATGACCCTTGATTCCGACAAGCTGATCCCGGCGGCCCGACAGGTTTTGAATCAGATCGGCCGGATCCAGGAATACGGCGTGTTTGACTGGGAACTGGACCGGGTCAAGCGACAAATTGAAAGCGATTCCATATTCGCGCGCGAAACCATGGCCGGACGCGCCCGCCGGATCGGTTTTTTCACCTTCATCTCTGATAATCCGGCGTATGAGAAAACCTATCTGGACCAGATAGAAAAAATTGACTCTCAGGAAATCCAGAGGGTGGCCCGGAAATACCTTTCGGTTTCCCGCCTGGCAATGGCCGGGCTGGTTTCGGAAAAAGCCTTCAGCCCTAATTTGGAGCAACAATTGAATGAAGCGATCCAGCTTGAAGCCCTGAAAAAAATAGAGCCGGCCGTGGCTGAAATCCAGCCCTCCATTTCTTCCGCCCGGCTCTGGCCGGTCCCAGCCGTGGCCTCCAAAATTGCTCCGGTTTCGGAGCCAAAGAGGTATCTGCTCAAGAACGGGATCCGTCTTTTGGTTCGCGAGAATCATTATGTGCCCCTGGTCTCGGTCCGGGCCGGATTTCCAGGCGGGGTCCGGTTTGAAGACCAGAACAATAACGGCATTTTCAACTTCATCTCCGAAATGCTCACGGAAGGCACCAAGACCAAAAACGCGACCGAGATTCATCGCCGGATAGAATCCCTGGCCGGAGCCATCATCGGTTTTGCCGGCAAGAACACCTTGGGAGCGTCAATGGTCATCCCCAGCCCTAATTTCGACCAGGGACTGGATTTGTTCAGCGACCTGATCCTGAACCCATCCTTCCCGGAAGACGATGTCAAGCGGATCCGGATGCTCACCCTGGCCGCGATCAAGCGCGAGCAGGATCAGCCCCGGCTGGTGGTGCGGAACCTGTTTTTGGAAACCTTATACGGCTCCCATCCCTACCGACTGAATCCGCTCGGCACCGAGGATAGCGTAAGGAAAATTTCCCGACAGGCGCTTCTCGACGGCTACCAGCGGTTCGCCTCCCCCGCGAACCTGGTGATCGCGGTTTCCGGGGATGTTGACGCGGAAAAGGTCAAGGCGCGGATGGAGGAGTTGTTAGGAAATTGGCAGGCCTCTCCCGGCCCGGCAAGTCCGCCCGGCCCGGAGCCGGCTTTCAGCGAGCCCCGGATCAAGGAGATTGAGCGGCGGGCGGTCCAGACCCAGATTATTATAGGCTGGCTGGGAACCACCGTGTCCGCGGCAGACCAGCCGGCAATGGAGGTGTTGAGCGAGGTATTGGGAGGGATGAGCGGCAGGCTGTTTATGGAATTGCGGGACAAGAAAAGCTTGGCTTACGAAGTGAGCGCCTATCATCTGGAGGGAGTGGAGACCGGGTATCTGGCCGGATATATCGGATGCGCCCCGGAAAAAAAGGAGGAGGCGATCTCGGGGATGAAGCTGGAGTTTGACCGGATCAAGCAGGAGCCGGTTTCGGAGGATGAGTTGTCCCGGGCCAAGAACAGCCTGATCGGAAGCTACGAGATTGACCTGCAAAGCAATATGAGCGTGGCCGGACATATGTTCCTGGACGAATTGCTCGGACTCGGGTTCGGACATTGGGGGAAATATCAGGAACGAATCGAGACGGTGACCGCGGAGCAAGTGCAGCAGGCGGCCGATAAATATATCACGCCCGGATCCGCGCTGAGCGTGATCAATCCGAAGCCGGGGGAAACCCCGGAAAAATCCGATCCCGGCGCCGGCCCGTCTCCGCTAAAGTAAAATCAGCCTGCCGGCCTCGGGATCAACTTTCTGACCCCGCACCCGAAGGCCAAGGCGATCCAGAAGCCGATGCTGGCAAAGCCGCGCCATATCCCGATCCGGGTCTGAAAGGGCCGACCCGAAGCAATTCCCGGAAACCTTCCGGATCAGCAACATCTTCGGATGGTTCGGACGGATTCAGCCGTTTTTCTTCAAGACCGCGAAAAGGGTTGAGCCTCTTTGGGGGAATCTCTTTTTCAGGAAAGAGTCCAGCCGTTTGGTCAAGCGGTTCTGCTCGCTGATCTCGCTGAGATGCGCGTAGGTTTCAAAAGAGACCAGTTGAAAGTTGTCAAGATATTTGGATAAGATTTCGGAAAAGTCTATTCCGCGGTCCCGATGATATCCGCCCGCAGTCGGGGAATGGATGTCAACAATGGCCGAGATTTGCGAAGAGGAAAGCGGAGTTTGGATCAGACCTTCCTGCCCGAGCAGTTGATTAAGCCGGCCTATGATTTCACTATGGGATTTCATCTCGGGATTGAAGCGCTGGTAAATCTTTCGCGCCTGTTCAAAAAGCCGGAGTCTTCTTAAGACGGTTCCGGCAAATTGCCTGGGCCGATAAATTATGGAAAGGAATTGATAGAGGCTCCATAAAAATTTATCCGCGAAAAAAAACCGGTTCGGCTCGTGACCGATGACTAACAAGCCGTCTGGTTTCAATAAGCGGTTGATCTCCAGGAAAAAAGGATGGAACTCCGGAATGTGGTGCAGGACCGAATTTAAAGTGATGAAATCAAAAAGCCCGGAGCCTAAATTGATCCGCTTGCCGTCGAGCTTGAGGAATTGGAATCGGCACCGGAAATTTTTCTTCCCGATATTCTCCCGGCAGACTTCCAGCATTTTTTCCGAAAGATCGGCGCATACGATTTGATCCGGTTCTTTCAGGAATCCGGCGATCTGGAGCGGAACCAATCCGGTGCCGGTCCCCAGGTCCAGGACCATCAGCGGCCCGGGGCAAGGGGCGAGATATTCCTGAGCGATCTTTTGCCAGCGGGGGGCTTCCAGCCGGAAAAGCTCCTGATGGCTGCGCTCATATTCCCTTTGCTCCAGGTCGTGGTAGAGTTCATTTACTCTCAAGACCAGGCCGGGATGGTAGTCCATTTCGCCTATCATAAATGATAACCGCTTAAGCTGTCAATTTTTGGTCTTGGGGCCAGACCTTTTAGTCGCGATCGTCTGGCCGCGTTGGACTTGCTCGCCGGTTGATTCGGGATCGGCGCGCAAATTCGGAACCCAGTTGCAGTTTGCGCGGTCTAAACTTACAATAAGGTCAATGAAACATTGTCCCAATTGCGGAGCCGAGATTGCGGAAGGCGTAAAAACCTGTCCGGGATGCGGGGCTGGTTTGGACCACCAGGCCCGTCCGGCTCGGGCGAGCCTTCCCAAATCTCTGCATCCCTTCCTGGTGATGGGATATCTTTTAATCCTGTCGGCCTTGATCGTCTTGCTCCAGTGGGGATTGAAATCAAGGGCCGCGCATTCCGGCCCGTCCAGCCAGGAGGAAACCGCGCAGGGGGAAGCGGGATTATTGGGCCGGTTGAAAGGGGGAGTCCCCACGGCGGTTTCTTCCGCGGACAAAGAATATGTGAACGCCCTGGTTTACGAGCAGAAGTCAACCCCTCTTTTTCAGAAGCTGCTGGAGCTGGACACTGAATTGAGCAAGCCCGATCTCCAGCTCTCGGATTCGAGGTTCCGGGAGTTGAACTCGACCCTGGACAGCCTCTCCGATCAGGCGGAACAGGTCCTAGCCCCTACTTCCTTGGGCCCCTGCGCTATGGCAATCAAAACCGCGGTGGACCAGGAGCGGAGCGCGCTCAATTTTTATAAAAGCTATCAGCAGACCCCGACCCCTCAGCTTAAAGGCAGCTATGATGAAAACCTGAGGCTTTCCCGCAACCAGCGCAATTATTGCCAGAGCCTGATTGAACTGCTCAAGAAACAACTCGGACCCGATCTTACGCTCAGCCAGGATGATTTTCAAAGGATCGCTCAGCAAGAACTTTCCACGCCTCCGCCGGCGCAACCCTCGCCCGGAATCTCTCCCCAGGCGCCGCTCCCGGCTCCCGGGTTTCACCAACCGGCGGGACCGATGCCTCCCCCGATCGGTTCCCTGCCGCAGTCCGAACGGGTTCTTTCGCCCCCCCCTGGTCATAATCCACTAAGCCTCCAACAGCCGGCTCCGAATGCAGACCCGGATCAGGAAGACGAGGATGCTGATGATAACAACGGCCCGGAAGATAATGGAACCGATACGGAAGACGGGGGAACTGATGAAGAGGATCCGGGTCAGTAATCGAGGCTTCTGAGCAGATCGTCGGTTTTGGGAGCGGCCCCGCAAGGAGAGGATTGAGCCGGGGCGGTTCCGGCCAGGAAAGATTCCACCACTATCTCGTCGCTGCAAGAGCTGGCCAATAATCCGGTCTTTTGGTCAATCCGGGCGAATTCAATACCGTCCGGCACCGGGAAATTCTGGGCAGGCCTTCCGGCCAGGGCCTCTTTCATAAAATCAATCCAGATCGGCTCCGCGGCCTGTGCGCCAGCCTCTCCCGGCCCGAGCGAGCGGCTGTATTCGTCAAAGCCTACCCAGACCCCGCAGATCAGTTCGGGGGAATATCCGATGAACAGGGCGTCCCGGAACTGGTTGGTGGTTCCGGTCTTTCCGGCCACCGGCCGCAACAGGGACCTGGCCTTCCAGCCGGTTCCCCGGGTGGCCACTCCTTCCAGCAGATTGTTCATCAGGTAGGCCAGTTGGGGACTGATCACGCGGGTTCCCTGGGACGGCGTGTCCAGCCCGGCCAGGCTCGGAACCTTTTGCCCCCGCAGCAGAGCCAGGTATTCGGCCGCATCCGGCTGGGAAATATCTTTGGGCTTGATCGGCTTGACGGATTCCTTGGGAGGCTTGGTCTTCGATTCTTTCGCCTGTTCCCCGGGTTGGCCGAATTGCAGTTCCTGGATTTCCTCGGCCGGGCTCTTGCGCGAATGAAGCTCGAGCAGGTTTCCCTCCCGGTCATAAATCCGCCGGATCAGATGCGGTTCCACCAATGCCCCGCCCGAGGCGAATACATTATACGCCCGGGTCAGCTCTAACAGCGAGACCGGGTTGGAGCCGAGGGCGAGGGTGAGGTCCATTTTCATCGGGCTTTTGATCCCGAGCTTTCGGAGAAAGTTGAGGACATAATCCAAGCCGATTTCTTCCGCGATCTTGATTGAGATGGTATTGATGGATTTTTCCAGGCCCTTGCGCAGGGTTCGGGGGCCGAGAAATTTTCCCGCATAATTATCCGGCTTCCAGATCATCACCTCGTCTTCCTGGGTATATTGAAAAACATCCGGCGAGTCATAAATAATGGTCGCGGGGGTGAACCCCTTGGTGGGATGGTCCAGGGCGGCCGCGTAAAGAACGGGCTTAAAGGCCGAGCCGGGCTGGCGGAAGGACTGGAGCGGCCGGATCAACTGGGTCTTGCTGAAATCATAGCCCCCGATCAGGGCCTTGATTTCTCCGGTCCGGACCGAAAAGGCCAGCAAGCCCGCTTCCGCCTGGGGCTCCTGTTCGAGCCGGAAACCGTATTCCTTCCCCGGGTTCAGGTCCTTGATCGCGCTGACCGCCACCAGGATCACATCCCCGGCTTGGAACACTTTTTCCACCGGCTTCCCGCTCAGCGCCCATTTAAAATTTTCCTTGGCGATCCAGCCGAAGCTTTGGCCCACGCTGATCTTGAGCCGGCTCCCGACCGGATCCAGCTCCCTCACCATCCCGGAATACTTGCGGCTCAATTCCAGCGGGATCGGAGAGGCCGGCTGGGCAAAGGGATCGCCCCCGCCCGCGACATTCCGAGTCTGCCATTGCTCCTTAAGCTTCTGCTCCTGATCGTTTAAATATTTTTCCAGGTCCGTTTTCTTCACCTGCTTCAGGGGACCGCGATAGCCTTCTCTTTTATCCAGGCCATCGCTTCCGGCCAGGCCGTTTCGGACCCCTTGCCCCGCGGCCTTCTGCATCCCCAGGTTTATGGTGGTAAAGACCTTGAGTCCCTCGGTCAAAACCTTTTGCTCGCCGTAGCTTTCAAACAAATATCTCCGGACCGCTTCAATAAAATACGCGCTGTCCTGAGTATACGGGTCCCCCTTGACCTTGAGCCGGATCGGCTCCGACTCCGCCAGTTGGGATTCCTGCTCCGAAATCATTTTCGTTTCCACCATCCGCCTCAACACGATCCGCTGGCGCGTCTTGGCCTCGGCAAAATGGTAGATCGGAGAATACCGGACCGGCGCCCGGGGAAGCCCGGCCAGCATCGCGGCCTCGGCCAGGGTCACCTGGTTGATGGGTTTTCCAAAAAATTGCTCGGAGGCCGCCTCCACTCCAAAGATATTACGGCCCATATTGGTTCCGAGGTAAATCTGGTTCAAATACAGCCAGAGCACCTGATCTTTTTTAAACTGATGATCAATCCGCCAGGCTAAAATCATCTCCTTGATCTTACGCGAAAACAACTTCTTTTGGGAAAAATAAAAAGTGCGCGTCAGTTGCATGGTGATGGTGCTGCCCCCCTCCCCTTTCAGCTTGCCGGACCGGAGGTTGTGATAGACCGCTCCGCCCAGGCGATAAAAGTCCAGACCCTTATGTTCGAAAAAACGGGCGTCCTCGCTGGCGAGAAAGGCGTTGGTCACATAAGGCGGGATCATTTCAAAGGGCACCACCTTCCGGTATTCCTCGGCCAACTCTCCGATCAGGGCGCCGTCATCCGAATAAATCTCGGTGATCACTTTCGGCTTATAAGCGGTCAGGGGATTGGTGGTGTTGATAATATCCAGGGGAAGGCCCCGGCTGAAATACCAGTAAGCCCCGACGGCGCCCGAAATTCCGATCACCAGGGCCGACGCGACCAAGATCAATCCCCATATGAGAATCCTTTTCATTCAAAATAATTATAGTGGATCAGGGCTGATTTTCAATCCGGCCAAAAAAACCTTTGAATCCGGTCCCGGACCGGTCCGGATTTCCCCTCCATCCTTTCCCGAGATGGGGGGGCGATATAAATGACGATAAATTATGCCGGTTTTAGGGGCAAGGATTTCCCGCATTCGCGCGGGACCGATTCTGGGCGCGGCAATCCGGCCCGAGGCGGGACCCTACCAAGACAGAATCCATAGATCTCACCAAAGATCTCGCCCACCCTCCCGCGATTTGACAATAACCAACGGTCCCATAAAATAAAAGTATGGGCGAGGAGATAAAATTAGGGCAAGCCACCCGGGAGACCCTTCGGAATGTCGTCCTGGTTACCATCCAGCGGGAAGCGGAATTCGAGCCGAAGCCGGACTTGGAAAGGGTTCTGGATAAATTTGAAGATATGATCGGCCGCACCACCATCGTGATCCGGACCGGAGTGCTGATGCTGGTGAAGTCGCTGGAGATGAGCACCCTGGCCCAGGGATATCGGCATACTTTTTCCAAGCTCTCCCCCGAGGAACAGAAAGAATATCTCAACAAAATGGAGGGGAGTTCCACTTACGCCTTCCGCGGAATCGTTATGGGGGTCAAGACCCTGATCCTGCTGATTTACTTCTCCGAGCCCGAAGCCGAGGCCGCGGTCGGGTATGACGGCAAATGCCTTTCGCATGCCCGGTCGGAATCAAGCTCCGGCTGAAGTAGATCCGGATCCTTTCCGGAAGATTTGATTTCCCCCCCTAGATCAATCCCAGCTCGATCAGCTTTTCCGCGATCTGGACCAGGTTCAGACTGGACCCTTTCCGGGTATTATCAATGACGATCCAGATTTGGAATCCATTTCCCGAACCGGCAACTTCCCGGATCCGTCCTGCTAATACCGGTTCCTGTTCCATCACGGCCAGCAAATCCGGGTATTGATCCTGGGCCGGATCGTCCATCACCTGGATGCCCGGGCGACGGGAGAGGAAATCCCTTAGCGCCCGTTCTGAAACGGGCTTTCGGGTTTGCAGAAAAAGAGAGATGGAAATCCCGGCAAAGACCGGCGCCTGTACGCAGGTCAGGCCGATCCCGAGTTCGGGAAGACCCAGTATTTTTTTCAACTCCTCCGCGATATCGTTTTCTTCCTCAGTGTCCCGATTCAGGAACCGGCCGACCTGGGGAAAAATATTAAAGGCGGCCTGACGAGGGAATTTTACCGGGTCAAAATCCTGGTTGTTGAAAATGGCAATGGTCTGTTCCTGAAGCTCTTCCAAACCGGCCCGACCGCCATAGCTGCTTCCGTAAAGCACGGTTGCCACCGCCTGCTTCACCCCCGCCTGATTCTCAACCGCAAAGAGCGCAAGCGAAAGCGCCACCGCGGCAGGACCCGGACTCGAAATGATCTTCCCTCCGCTTTTGGGCTTGAGCTTGGACAGGGCATCTGCGTTCACTTCCGGAACCAACAGCGGGACTTGCGGGTTCAGCCGGAATTGCCGGCTCGCGTCAATCACCCATACCCCGGCCTTGGCCGCGTCCTCCACCAAGTCCCGGCTGACCCAGGGATGCGCGGCGAAAAAGACCAAATCCAATCCCTGATAATAATCCGCCCGGATCGGCTCCAGGGTAAGCTCTTCCCCTTGAAACTCCACTGCCTCGCCCGCGGTCACAAACCCGGAAAACAGGGTCAAAGACCGGGCCGGAAAATCCCTCCGTTCCAACTGCTTGATCAGCTCGGTTCCCACCATCCCGCCCGCGCCCACGATCCCGATCTGATAGGTCTTGGTCATCGGCCGGGATTTTAGCTTGCTTTGACTCCCGGATCAACTGCGACCGGAAAACCGATTTTTTTCCCATGGCCTCCCCGCTTCCCGGCCCGGCTTTCGGTTATTCCAAAATAATTTTATAAATAAAATACTTATTCTCTTGACAAAATATCCGCAATAGGGGAAAATGATCCGCAACAATGATGAATTCAGAATCAGAGAACAGGAAGCATCCGAGGAAGTTGTTTGATCGGGCGGTCAAATGCATCACCACCCAGTTGATGTTTGATTGCCGGGGGGTGAACCTGAGCCTGGGGGGCATCTGCCTCCGCTCGCCCATCACCTTTGAGTCGGGGGAGGATCTGGCCCTGCTGATCCCGGTCGGGAGCGACGAGGGCAGCCTGGTGATCGCGCTCGGGAAAGTGATCTGGATGCAGCAGTATGAGGAAAGCCTGAATGATCTGCCGGTTTACGCCGGAATCTCCTTCATCGCCACCGCGGGCAAATTCCAGGGCGAACTCAACAAGCTGTTCCCGGTTCCGGGATGAACTTTGATCCGGGCTGAGTTCCGCAATTTCCCTTCCCGGAATCCAGGGGAGCGGCCGTTTGCTCGCGCCGGATCCGCGGGTCCCGTTCAAAATTGACTTTCCGCCCGGCTGGTTTTAAATTTTAACCTGTAAATTCAAGATGAAGGGGAAGTTATGGCCAGAGAAAATATGAAGTATCTGTTTGAGCCGGAATCAATTGCGATGATCGGCGCGAGCAACAATTTCTCTAAATGGGGTTTCATCATCCTCCACAACCTGATCATCGGCAGGTATGGCGGGAAAATATATCCGGTCAATCCCAAGGAGAAGGAAATCCTGGGCCTGACCTGCTATCCGAGCGTGGCCGAAATCCCAGGCGGGGTGGATTTGGCCCTGCTCACGATCCCGGCGCGGGAAGTCCCCAAGGCGGTGGCGGAGGCGGCGGAGAAAAAGGTCAAGGCGATCGTAGTCATCTCCGCGGGGTTCTCCGAGCTGGGAGAAGAGGGAGAGCGGCTTCAGCGGGAAATTTTGCAAACCGCGCGCTCGGCCGGGATTCCCCTGGTCGGTCCCAACGGCCAGGGGGTGTCCTGCCCGAAACTGAATTTCCATCCCTGGATGCCGATTTATTTTCCCAAGCCGGGCAAGGTGGCGATTTTAAGCCAGAGCGGGAACCTGCTCACTTGGCTGGCCGAGGGCCTGGAAAATTTCGGATGCGGCGTCTCCAAGGGAGTGAGCGTGGGAAATATGGCCGACCTGGACTGGGCGGATTACCTTTGGCATTTCGCAGACGACCCGGACACCAAAGTGATCCTGCTTTATATTGAAGGGATCAAGGACGGGCGAGCATTCCTTTCCGCGGCGAGCGAAGTGAGCCTGAAGAAACCGATCGTGGCCTTGAAAGCCGGACGCACCCCTGCGGGGATCAAGGCCGCATCCTCGCATACCGGGGCGATGGGCGGGGAAGACGCGATCTTTGACGCCATTTGCCAACAGAGCGGGATGATCCGGGCGCGGGGCATGGAAGAAGCGGTTATGATTTCAGCCGGACTGGTGGGGACGCCTGCGCCGAAAGGGAGACGGGTGGGGATTTTGACCGGAGGAGGGGGCCTGGGGGTGATGGCGGCCGATGAATGCCTGGAGCAGGGACTGGAAGTGGCGCCCTTGAGCCAAAATACCTTGGACAAGCTTTCCGCGATTCTGCCGCCCTGGTGGGCGCCTGGGAATCCGGTGGACCTGGTGGCCGGGATCGGATACGCCGGTCCCAAGGAAGTGATCCCGATCCTGATTGAGAGCAGGGATTTTGACAGCCTGATCCTGATCGGGATCGGATGGGTGCATGCGATGGCGGACATTTCCCAGATCTCACCATTGGCGGGGAAATTCGATTTGAAGAAGTTGAACGAGGACCGCAAGGCCGGCGATCTCCGCTACTGCCGTAAAATCCGGGATCTGATCAGGAATAATGACTACCCGATTGTCCTGGTGTCCACCCTGGCCGGACGGGCCATTGACCGGAATTTCGGGAGTCTGGTGGAACTCCTGTTAAGCG
>CAIYYW010000059.1 GCA_903930515.1 uncultured delta proteobacterium
TCCCATTACCAAGTTCACCACCCGCATTATACCCCCAGCACTTTACTCCGCCGCCAGAGGTTATGGCGCAGGTGTGATTATGACCAGCCGAGATTGCGCTTACCCCTGAAGATAGGCCGGAAACATTAACCGGAACATTGCTATTAACAGTTGTCCCATTACCAAGTGCACCATAATCATTTCTCCCCCAGCACTTTACTCCGCCGCTAGAGGTAAGGGCACAAGTACGATCAGAGCCAGCCGAGATTGCAGAGCCTCCACAATCCACATCAGCGCCACTGCAATCCTGGTCTATTCCGTCTCCACAAATTTCAGTCGCTCCGGGATAAATCGTATTATCCGCGTCATCGCAATCCGGCGTAGGGCTGCATTCGCTAAAGATGTCTCCGTCATTATCCATACCTACGGTCCAGTTTTGTTGCGCCGGCGTGCGGTCAACCCTGCCCGTGGCATCTATGGCCTTGACCTTAAAGGCATGATCTCCCTCAGCCAACCCAATATAAGTCTTTCCAGGCTTGCATCCTTTCCATTTGCCATCATCCAGCTTGCATTTGAAGGTGCAAGGGGCCGAGGTGCATTTAAATTTAAAATTAGCCGTGGTTGTGTCTGAACACAGGGGAGGTCCTGCCGTGATTTTGGTGTTGAGACCTCCGACATAACTTTCCACCCTGTCAAATACCTGTTCTTGTCCGGCTTGATTTTGTCCGGCCCCTGATTGTTCCTGGCCGCAAGCCGTGAAAATCTGAAAAAGGATAATTACTGAAACCGCGCCGAATGTCTTCCCGATTCCCCTCATTGGATCCCCTCCCTTATTCCGTTGTTTATACCTCTATCCTTTCCTCTGATTCAAAAGCTAATATTATATCTACCAAATCCTTTATCTCCTGTCAAGCAACAAGGGTCGCGGACCCGTGCCATCGCCATAGCGGCTTCCAGCCTTCGTAGCCATAGCTACTACGGCGGAGTAGGCTTGGCGCGCCGGCGACTGGACCCAATTTTGGGCGTATGCCATACGCCCCTACCCCAAGAAATAAATTCTCCGCGTCCTTCTTGTCCTTCGCAGCCTTAGGCCAAATCTGGTGCCCAGGGAGGGAATTGAACCCTCACGGAGTAACCTCCAGGGGATTTTAAGTCCCCTGCGTCTACCATTCCGCCACCCAGGCATTGCTTTTGATTTCAATATGCTAACACAATTGATGAGCGAGTCAATTTTTTTGCCGGTTTTGCCTTGACAAGGCCGGCCGCAGAATGCTAGGCTGGTGTCCAAGAAACCCGGGGGCGATGCACGGATCAAAGGAGGTTTTATGAAGACAGAAATCAAGGAAAAAACAACGAAGATTCCCGGCCGGAAAATCGCAGGATTAATGACCTGGTTTTTGGTCTTAATTTTTGCCGCGGCGATCTCGGTCCCAGCCGTTCCGGCCTTTGCCTCAGCTCAGATTATTTTCAATCCCTCGGTTAAGAATTTGCCTTCAAACGAGGAGATCTTCGGCTGGATCAAAGATATCTGCAATTTCGGATACCGGCGGCCGGGCACGGCTGAAGACCGGAAAACGGTTGAATACATCCTGAAGAAATTTCAGGAGTTCGGGCTCAAGGACGCGCGCCTGGAGCCGATCAATATGCCGCTCTGGACTGCGGAGAAATGGAGCCTTTCGGTCAACGGCAAAGGAATCCCCTGTTTTTATATAAACCATTCTTACTGGATCAAGGAGCACGAGGGGTTCACCGCGGGTCCCCGGGGAATCACCGCGGAAATCGTTTACATTGGAGAAGGGTCGGAGAAGGACTTCTCAAAGGTGGATGTCAAGGGAAAAATCGTGCTCAGCGATGTGCGCTTCACTGAACTTTATCAGTCCGATTCCGAGCGGGTCGCGTATTTTTCCTATGACCCGGACCATACCGTGGCTAAGGGCTGGCGCCAGTCCAATCCCTATTCTCCGAACAATTTCCCGTCCAATTTCTCCAGAGCCGCTCAACACGGGGCAGTTGGGTTTGTGGGAATCCTCACCGACTATTTTGACCGCAACACCTTTTACAACGAACTCTACGAGGAGAAACCTTGTTTGTGGCCGATCCCGGGATTATGGCTGAGCAAGTCCGACGGCGCCAGGCTCAAGGAAATGCTCAAGGCCGGTTCCGCAAACCAGGCCACCCTGGTCCTGGACGGAACCATCAAACCGGCCACCGCCTACAATGTGATCGGCTGCCTGCCCGGAAAATCAAAGGACATAATTATGGTCCATTCCCACCACGACGCGCCCTGGGCGAGCGCGGTGGAAGACGCATCCGGCGTTTCCGAGGTCCTTGCCCTGGCCAAATATTTCGGATCGCTCCCTCCCGAGAAGCGCGAAAAAACCCTGATGTTCGTCAGCCTTGATACCCACTTTTCAATGTATCAGGGACACCTGGACCTGATCCGTCAGGTCCGCGAAAAAAATATGAAGGTCCTGGTTGACATCGTGATTGAGCATATCGGCAAGGAGGTCGTGGAAAAGGACGGCCGGGTGGTTGAAACCGGGTTTGAAGAGCCGCGGGGTATTTTTGTGACCGAGAACCCATACCTGATTTCCATCACCAAGCAGGCGGTGGAAAAAAACCATTTGGGCCGCACCGTGATCCTGCCCACTTACACCATCCTGGGGGTGCCCACGGACGCGGGCGATTTCAACCGCGAGGGATTCACCATCATCAGCTACATCAGCCCGCCCCAATATATTTACGACCCGATTGACACCCCGGAGATGGTGGCATTCAACCAGCTTAACCCGGTGGCATCCACTTTTGCCGACATCATAGAGTCAATGGACCAGACCCCGTCGCAGACCGTCACCAAAAAGTGGTGGATCCCGAAATACCGGTTCCATTATTATTACCAGGTGGTGGACTATATCGTTGACATGCTCCGGGAATAGCCGCGCGTTTTCACGCGCCGGCAAAGAGGAGGAAGGGTTAAATGCGGAATAAATTAAGCCTGATCCAGGGGTTTTATATTTTGCTGGTCCTGGCCGCGGCCGCGGGCTGCGCGATCCGGTCCATGCCCGGTTATGAAAAGCGCCCTACCCTGCCCCAGGTGAGCGGAGACCTGGCCGTGCCCGGCTTGAACGGCCCGGTCCAGGTATATCGCGACCATTACGGCATCCCCCATATTATCACGCCGGACGAGCACGACCTGTTCTTCGCCGACGGATATGTCCAGGCCCAGGACCGCCTCTGGCAGATCGTGCTGTTCCGCGCCGTGGCCATCGGGACCCTCAGCGAGATTTTCGGAAATGTCGGAGTGCCGGGAATGACCCTTGAGGGCATGAACCTGTCCACCCTGGAGATGGACCGCCACGAGCGCGTGCTGGGCATCAATTTCCTGGGGCAGGCCGGCGAGATCATGCTCGCTAAAAAGGACCCGCGCGTCCTGGCCCAGCTCCAGGCCTATTGCGACGGCATCAACGCCTTCATCAAGCAGAACCAGGGCCATCTGCCCATTGAGTTCCAGGTCCTATATTACCAACCCGAGCCGTTCCGGCCCGCGGACATCATCGGCCTCTCCCGCTTCTACGGACTCGTGCTCACCGGCAATATGAACACGGAACTGACCCGCTACGCGATCGCGCAAAAATACGGAGAGGACCTGGCCTGGAAACTTTTGCCCCTTGATCCCTCCCTGGGCCCGACCATCGTTCCCAAAGAGATGCTCAAAAACCGGTTGCCAAAGCCGCGTCCGCTCCCGCCCGGCGGCCGGCCCGACCCTTCGCTCACCGGACTCAGCCCGGAAGCGGCTATGAACATCGCGCAGGCCGATCAGGCGTTTCGCTCGGCGTCATTTTTCCCGAGTATATGGGCCAGCAACAATTGGATGGTCGGCCCCAAACTCACCGCCACCGGCGCCGCCATGCTCGCCAATGACTCGCACCTCTATCATATGGAGCCGTCCTTGTGCTACCTCCTCCACCTCCAGGGCGCCGGGTTTGATACCTACGGCGCGGTCCTGCCCGGAATGCCCTATGTCATTTTCGGGCACAACCGCAAACTGTCCTGGGGCATCACGGTCTCGGGCGCGGATGTCCAGGACCTGTTCATGGAAAAAACCGACCCGTCGCATCCGGGAAAATATTTTTATCGGGGGGAGTGGAAGGATTTCACGGTTAGGAAAGAAACGATCCGGGTGCGGCCCGGGCTTGTCCAACTCGGCCCGACCCGGCGCTTCCGCGAGGAAGTGATTGAAATCCGGTCCACCATCCACGGCCCGATCATCAACGACGCAGTCCCCAAACTCCCGGCCAACACCCCCCTGCTCGCCCTGCGCTGGACCGGGTATGATTTCTCGGACGACCCGGTTATGTCCGAACTCCTGACCGGTTCCGCCAGCCCGGAACAGTTCCGGGAAAAACTTGAACGGATGGACCTGACCAAAATAAACATGCTCAACAACGGCGCTATGTTTGACCTCTTGAACCGCGCCCAAAACATCCAGGAATTTGTCCAGGCCATGCAGCTCAACGATGTGACCAATATGAACTTCGGCGCCGCGGACGCCGACGGGCATATCGCCTATTTTCTCAGCGGCCTGGTGCCCATCCGCAAAAAAGGGTTCGGCGCCATGCCCGTGCCCGGCGAGAACGGCGATTACGACTGGACCGGGTTTGTGCCCTCGCTTGAACACCCTTATGCGATTGACCCGGAGCGCGGCTTCCTCGCCACCGCCAACAACCGCGTGGTGGATATGCAATGGTATCCATACCTGATCGCCACCAACTACTCCGATGGGTGGCGCGCCTGGCGGATTGAAGACCTGATCAAGCGGAACCAGCCGCTCACCGTGGACAAAATGGAAAAGATCCAGAACGATATTTATGTCAAGCAGGCCGAAATTTTTGTGCCCCTGATCCTCAAGGCGGTGGACAGCAAAAAAGTCACGGATAAAAAAATCCTCGCCGCCGCGGAAATCCTCCGGAAATGGGACCTGGAGGCGAGCATGGACAGCCTTGCCCCCGCCATTTATTACGAGACCATCCGTCACCTGACCGACCGCGTGCTCAAGGATGAGTTAGACGCCAAGGATTACGGCCTGGTTAAGGGCGCCGCGTTCCAGGCCGTGGAGTCATGGGTGGTGCAGGGCAAGTCGGAATTTTTTGATGACAAGAAAACCCCGGACCGGGTGGAGGATGTCAACGATGTTTTGGTCGCCTGCCTCGGAGACGCCGTGCAATGGCTGACCAAGGCCATGGGCAAGGATATGGACCAGTGGCAGTGGGGCAAAATCCATACCCTCAAGTGGTATCACCCGATGGGGTTTATGGCCCTGAAAGAGATGAGCATAGGCCCCTTCCCCCACTCGGGCGGGGACCAGACCGTGCGCGCGGCCAAGCCCATTGTGATCGGCAAGCGATACCTCACCATTCACGGCCCGGTCGTCCGCCATATTATGGATATGAACGACCCCGACCATGCCCGGATTATGATTGACGGCTCCGAGTCCGGACAATGGCTCTCGCCCCATTACCAGGATATGCACCGTCTCTTTTACCAGAGCCAATACCTGACCGCGGACTTAAACCTGGACCGGATCAAGGCCTCTGCCGAGTCCGTGCTTACCCTTACCCCCGGGAAATAAACAGAGGCCCGATCCGATGCCCGGAAAATAGAGAATGCCGCGCAAAGAAATTTATCTAGCGCTTATGGCCGCGCTCCTGTGCCTGGCCGCCGCGCCCGGAACCTTTGCCGGCCAAAACGATTGCAGCGCGCCGGTCTTGACCGCTTACGGACCGGTGAGCGGGATCAGCGAACCTGCGGCCGCGGCTTGCGGATTTAAAGGCATTCCCTTTGCAGCGCCCCCGGTCGGAAACCTCCGCTTCCGGCCCCCCCAGCCGCCTTTGCTCCATCACGAAGTTTTTAAAGCCGACGCGTTCCCGCCCTGGTGCCCGCAAAAATTTGATCCCACCATCCTGGGTATGAACCAGCGCAACACCCGGTCCAGCGAGGACTGCCTGTATTTGAACATCTGGCGGCCGAAAAACCCGGGCCAGGGGCCAATGCCGGTAATGTTCTTCATCCACGGAGGAGGGTTCCTGGCCGGGTCAGGCGCCACCGGGATGTACCACGGCGAACGGCTGTCCGCCAAGGAAAAGGTGGTGGCGGTCACCATCAACTACCGCCTGGGCGTGCTCGGGTTCCTGAGCCTGCCCGCGCTTTCCGCCGAAGACCCGCGCCACAGCTCCGGCAATTACGGCATGCTTGACCAACTGGCCGCGCTTGAATGGGTGAAACAGAACATCGCCGCGTTCGGAGGCGACCCCGGCAATATCACCGTCTTCGGCGAGTCCGCCGGCGGTTGGAGCGTGTGCAACCTGCTCGTATCCCCGCTCTCGGCAGGTCTTTTTTCCAAAGCCGCGATCCAAAGCGGCGGTTGTGATACCACCAAGACCCTTGAGGAGGGCTATCAGGACGGAGATCGGTTCGCGTCAATACTGGGGTGCTCGGGAGAGCATCTCCTCTCCTGCCTGCGCGGCAAGAGTGCGGAGGAAATCCTGGCGGCCCAGAACCGGGGACCGAAGGGCAGCGTGTGGGACTTGAAGGGCATGCTCAAATATACCTGGATCCCGAAGGAGGACGGCTGGCTGCTCAAAGAGTCTCCGATCA
>CAIYYW010000060.1 GCA_903930515.1 uncultured delta proteobacterium
AAGGGCGATTGGGATCAGGCTGCCTGAATGCGACGGCGCTCGATCGGCTCTTCGGGAGTTCCCGACTGGTTGGCCACTTCCTGATACTTGTCCAAAACCGCGTTCTCAATATAATCCCGCATCTCCTGATTGAGCGGATGAGCGATGTCCCGGATCACCCCGTCCTTGCGCTTCTTGTTGGGCATGGCCACAAAGTATCCCTGTTGGGCCTTGATGATTTTCAGGTCGCGGACCACGAAACAATTGTCAAAGGTCAGGGTCACATACGCCTTTAGCTTGTCCTCGCTCACCGGGTAAATAACGATTTCTGTAATCTCCATATCAACTACCTCCCTTCAGTTGTTTTGTAAAGAACATAAATTTAATATGCATATTGTATGCCTGATCAACTTCCGTATTTCTTGCTTAATTTTCAATAAGTTATGCGATATGAAAAATTGCTTGTTTCTATAGGGGACTGATAAAATAAATTGGAGTTGTTGAATTCCAGAATAAGTTATTGAAAAATAAATGAAATTTTCAAATGAGTAGGTGGTTTCTAATAATGTTTAGTGACGCACTTTTGTTGCGCAAAAATTAAGTAATTGAAAAGATGCAGGAATAATGTTTATAATTTAGGCAATTTCCGGGTAAATGAATGAGTATTCATTCAATTAGCTATCACAAAAAGGTTACAAAAGTAACCGTTTTGTGACTCAAGATAAGTTCCGGAAAATGGTTAGTAAACGATGCTTAAGAGGATTTTATTTTTCACATTGACGACTCTGGCGTCCTTGATTGGTCCCTTGAGTTCGACCACCACCCTGGTTTTATCCGGGTATTCACCGACGCGGATTTGTCGGACGGTTCCGGTATTTACCTGGAAGAAGTTATGAGGGAGCTTGGACTTTACGCCGAAGACATCCAGATAAATTCTGACCGGGTTGTTCAGGGAGTTGACCTTGAAATCAAGGAATTCTCCGTCGCCGGTCACGACCACTTCAAAGCTATGATCAACGGTTCTATAGGTGAGTCCGCTCAAGGCGGTGGCGGGGGCAATTTTTTCCGCGATGGCTTTTTCCGGGACAATCTCTTTGAGCATATCGCGGGCGGCTTTTTCATCTTCCGCGGTCACCGGCGCCACGGCCACCCCGGTGGGGGTTCCTCCCGGGCCGACCGACATTTTCTGGATTTTGGGATAGAGCTCCTTGGGGATTTCAATCTGGGTGGGTTCCAATCCTTTTTCCGCGGCCTTGATTTCCTGAAGCTCCACCTTGCATCCGGAATTGGAGTTGGTGATCTGGTAGGTGACATTCTTGGTCAGGTCCGCGGTGAGGCGGACGCTGTACATTGCTTTCAATTGCTTCCCTTCCATCCGTTGCCCCTTGACTACGGATAGCTGCCAGGTTTTGATCATCCCGTCAGTGGCTTCTCCGCTGGCTGGGATTCCCGCGACCAAGTCGGCGTTTTCAATAGTGAGGGACAATTTGGGAGGGGAGGGCTGGATATATACTCCGGCCTGAAGGGCTTGGTTGGCGAAGATATTGATCTGGTTGCCGCTGATCTCCACCTTGCGGATCTGGGCCGGAATGGCTTGGTCGGATTGTCCGAGTTGGCAGGACCCGAGCAGGGCGGCCAAGGGAATTAAAACCGCGGCGGCCAGGGCCGGAAACATTTTCTTTATCTTCATTTTTCAGCCTCCTATCGTGAAAGTACCTTGAATTCCACCCGCCGGTTCAACTGCCGTCCCTCGTCAAGATCATTGGTGGCGATGGGGAAATGCTCGCCGTAGCCGTAGGAAACCAAGCGGTCGGGATCAATTTTTCCTTCCATGACCACATAATCGAGCACCGACTTGGCTCTTGCGCGGCTGAGCCGGATGTTGTATTCATCCGAGCCATAGCTGTCGGTATGTCCTCGGATTTCTATTTTCAGGGTGGGGTTGTCATTCATCAACCGGGTCAGGTTGTTGAGTTCGGCCTTGGACTCGGGCCTGAGCACGGCGCGGTCAAAGTCAAAATAGACATTATGCAGGACCACCACGGCGCCGGCTTTAAGCGGGGTGAGCAGGATATTCTTCTCCACTTCCTGATAGGCCTGCTCGGTCGGGACCACGAACCGCTCGGAATGGAAAGAATATCCCTTGGCATAGGCGTTGATATTGTAGTCGGCGCCGGTGGTGAGGATGACTTTATAAGACCCGTCCGGCCTGGTCTTGGCCAGGAATTTTTCCTTGTCGGTCTTGCTGTCTGAAATCCGCACCACCGCCTCCACCGGCTTGCAGGTCTTGATGTCATAGACATTGATCTTGAGCGCCGGGTCAATGGTGGGCTTGGCGCAGGTGTCAATATCGGCCACAATTCCATAAACCAGGGTCAGCCCCTTGACATTGGCAAAGGCCGGGACCGGCACCACATACAGGTCTTCCTGTCCCAGGGTGTCGGAGCGGTTGGAGGAGAAATAGGCCAGGTCTCCGCTGGCGGGAATGGTGAAGTAAATATCTTTGTCCGTGGAATTCACCGCGGGACCGAGGTTGAGCGGAGGCGACCATCCCATGGCTCCCAACTGGCTCCGGAAGATATCCGCGCCCCCGAACCCGCCGTGTCCATCCGAACTGAAATAAAGGGTAACCCCGTCCCAGTGCGCAAAGACGAAGATTTCGTCGGCCTCGGTGTTGATGGTGGGGCCGAGGTTTTTCGGGTCTCCCCAGGCGCCGTTGTCCTGTTTGGCGGAATACCAGATGTCAAACCCGCCCAGGCTGCCCTCCGGCCGGGTGGACACGAAATAGAGGATTTTTCCATCCGAAGAGATCGAGGCATTGGCGTCGGTGTACCTGGAATTGATCGGCTTGCCCAGGTTCTTGGGCTCAGTCCATTTGTCCCCGTCCCTGGTGGTTACATAGATATCGCACATTCCCAGGCCGCCCGGGAGGTTGCACCCGGTGAAATACATTGTCTGCTCGTCCGCGGTCAGGCAGTCCGGGCCGTCATTCATCTGGGTGTTGAACGGGGTTCCCATATCAACCGGCTCGATCCACTGCCCGGCCGTCTTATGGCTCATCCATCCGTCTTGGCCCCCGATCCCGCTCGGCCGGTCCGAGGTGAAGTAGAGGGTCTTGCCGTCCGCGCTCACGAACGGCCCGAAGTCGGAATACTTGCCGTTGACCACTTGCCCCAGGTTCTTCGCCACCTGCTCGTCCCCGCTCAGGCTCAACGTGATCGCCACCGCGACCAATCCCATCAACAATCCCAGTTTCGTCACCCGCTTATGCATTGGCTCCTCCTTGAGTATCCTTCAATTATTCCCTCACGCTCAGTTCCACCCTCCGGTTCTTCGGGTTGCCGGATTTCGGGTCGTTCGGCTCGGCCGGATTGCCGGCTCCGTAATAAGCGGTCTTGATCTGCTCCGGCTTGACCCCCCGGCTGACCAGGAAGGCCTTGACCGATTCCGCCCTTCTCTTGCTCAGGATCATATTATACTCCGGATCTCCCAAACTGTCAGCGTGCCCGGCCACTTCCACCTTCTTGGTTGGATCTTCCTTCAACAGCTTCACCCAGGGATCCAAATTCTTGGCGGCCTTATCGGTCACTGACGACTTGTCAAGTTGGAAATAGACCCGGTTCGCGAACTCCGGCCGTTCCACCGGAGGGGTCGCCACCGCCACCGGAATCGGCTCGCAGAATTTCTCCGCGCTCATCTCTTTGGCGATCGGCCCGAACGCCGGCACCATCGGCGGACAATTGTTCCGGTAGGCCGCGTCGCGCGTCAGGAGTTCCTTTTCCGTGAAGATATCCCGGACCGGGACCAGATACAGGTCTTCGTTCCCGCCGGCGTTGGAGCTGAAAAAGGCATAGTCGGAATGGGCGGACAGGGTGAAATAGGAATCGTTCCCGCTGGTGTTGATCTGCTCAAGCGGAATCAGTTGTCCCCATTTGCCCGGCCCGAGCTGCTTGATCTTGAAAAGATCTTCTCCTCCTTTGCCCCCGTGGCCATCGGAGGAAAAGAAAAACCAGCCGGTGGGGGCGTCGTAAGATATCTTCAGCTCGCTCTCCGGGGTATTGATCGGTTCTCCCAGATTGACCGGGTCGGCCCAGCTCCCGTCGGGATTTTGCCGGGAAGACCAGAGGTCATAAGTGACTGATCCTTTTTTACCCGCCTCGCCCATCCCGCCCGGGCGGTCGGAGGCGAAGTAGAGGATTTTTTGGCTGCGGTCAAAAAAGCCGTTGGCCTCGCTGTATTCGGTATTGATCGGAGCGCCGATATTTTTCGGCTCGGTCCAGGAGCCGTCGGGCAGAAAGGTGGAAAGATACAGGTCGCATTTCCCCTTCCCGTCCGGCCGGTTGCAGAGGGTCAAATACATATAGATATTGTTTTGGTCATAAGTCAGGTCATCCGCGCCATCGTTGATTGCCGTGTTTAATGGCTTGGGCAAGTCCACCGGGCTGGACCAGACCCCGTCCTTAAAATAGCTCGCCCAGAGATCCTGGCCGCCCATTCCGCCGGGCCGGTTGGAAGTGAAATAGAGCGCTTGTCCGTCCGGGCTGATCACCGGGGCGAACTCCGCGTAGCCGGTGTTGATCTCTCCCGGCATTTTAGCGGCTGATCCCGGGAAATCCGCGGCAATAAACAAAAAAAATATGACCCCGGGCAATATCCTTTTCATTTTTTCCTCCAGGCGCAATTATTGAATATTACCTATTATTAGGATTTAATAGCATCTTTTCCAATGCCTGTCAAATAAAAGCGGCCAATCGCGACTAACTAGTCCTTGGCGGATTTAGCGAAGAAGGAATTTGTTCTCACAATTAAGTTCGGATTTGACAGAGGCGACAGACTGAATTACCTTCAGGTTGAAAAACGGAGTGGAATCAGGCGGAAAAATTTGAAAGTTTCAGTATTGGCCAGCGGCAGCCGGGGAAACGCGATCCTGCTTAGAAGTGGCCGTCATTCCCTTTTGATGGATTGCGGGATCAGTGTGCGGAAGTTGAAAATCCGGCTGGAACAGATGGGAGAAGAGCTTCCCCGTCTGGAGGCCATCTTTGTTTCCCACGAGCATACCGACCATACCTGCGGACTGGAGCATCTTTGCGAAAAAATGCCCGCGCCGGTCTTTGCCACAGAAGGCACCTGGGAGAAAATGTCGGCTTTGAACCTGGATGCGAAGGAGAAGCTGAGATGCGGGGACAAGATCAAGCTCAAGGGTTTCGTGGTTCAGGCCTTCCGGGTGCCGCACGACGCCAACGAGCCGGTCGGGTTCCTGATCGAGGCCGAGGAGAAGAAGATGGCCTTGGTTACGGACTTGGGCTCGGTCAACGGCTTGATCCGGGAGCGGCTGAAGGGAGCGAACCTGGTAATCCTGGAATCCAATCACGATCCGGAATTGTTGCGGAACGGCCGATACCCCTGGCCGCTCAAGCAGAGGATTCTGGGGAAATATGGACACCTGTCCAACCAGGATTGCGCCTCGCTCTTGACAGGGATTCAATCTTGTGGTTTATCTTGGGCGGTGCTGGCGCATCTGAGCGATGACAACAATACGCCTGAACTGGCTTTTCAGACTTCGCGCGAACTCTTGGGCGGTCAAGTAAAATTGTTCCTTACCAGCCAGAAGCAGGCCGGGCCCAAACTGGAAATTTAGGAGGGAGCTATGATACCCAGGTATTCCCGGGCGGAAATGTCTGAAATCTGGACGGAAGAGCAGAAGCTCAAGGTCTGGCTGGAGATTGAACTCCTGGCTATTGATGCCCTGGCGGAGTTGGGAAAAATCCCGGAGGCCGATGCCCGGGAGGCGCGGAGGCTGGCCGGGTTTTCGTTGGAAGAAGTCAAGGCCCAGGAAGAGATTACCAAACACGATGTGGCCGCGTTCGTGGATGTGGTCGGGTCCCGGATCGGAACCTTGGCCCGATACCTTCACCTGGGAATGACCAGTTCCGACCTTCTGGACACCACTTTTTCCCTCCAACTGGTCCGGGCCGCGGCCCTCATCCTCAAGGATCTGGACCGGCTGCTGGCCGGCCTCAAAACCCGGGCTCTGGAGCATAAATACACGCCGATGATCGGAAGGACCCACGGCATCCACGCCGAGCCGATCACCTTCGGGCTGATGCTGGCGAGGTTCTATGAGGAGTTCCGGAGAAACCGACTGCGGATGGAGAGCGCGCGGGAGGAAGTGCGGGTGGGAAAACTTTCCGGGGCGGTTGGGGATTATTTTCATCTGGACCCCCGGATCGAGGAATATGCGATGAAGAAGCTGGGCTTGAAGCCGGCTTACGGGGCGAGCCAGATAATTTCCCGGGACCGTTATGCCTATTATTTCCAGACCCTGGCCCTGATCGCCTCCAGCATAGACCATCTCACCCTCCAGGTCAGGCATCTGCAGCGGACCGAGGTGCTGGAGGCCGAGGAATATTTTTCACCCGGGCAAAAAGGCAGTTCCGCGATGCCGCATAAGCGCAACCCGGTGCTGTCCGAGAATTTATCCGGCCTGGCCCGGCTGGTGAGATCATACAGCCAAAGCGCGCTTGAGGATGTTCCGCTCTGGCACGAGCGCGACATCAGCCATTCCTCGGTAGAGCGCATCATCGGCCCGGATGCGACCATCCTGGTTGACTTTATGCTCAACCGCCTGGCCGGCCTGATCGAGCGGTTGATGGTTTACCCGGAGAAGATGGAAGAAAACCTTTGGCTCACCCGCGGGCTGGTTTTTTCCGAGGGCGTGATGCTGAAGCTGATGGAAAAAGGATTGGCGCGCGCGGACGCTTACGCCTTGGTGCAAAAGTCGGCGATGCAGACCTGGTCGGAAAAAGATTTGAGCTTTAGGCAGATGCTGAACGAGGATGGCGGGATCCGGAAATATCTGAGCGAGGACGAGATCAAGGAATGTTTTGACTTGGACCGGCTTCAGGTGAAAATAGATTTTATTTTTTCCAAAATCTTTGAGGCGTAAGGTAAGGAGGAAAAATGGAACGGAAGGGATTGATCTACGAGGGCAAGTCCAAGGTGGTTTACGCCAGTTCGGACCCGCAAAAGGTGATCGTCCATTTCAAGGATGACGCCACCGCGGGGGACGGCGCCAAGCGGGGCACCATCAAGGGGAAGGGCGAGATCAATTGCATCTTCACCAAGTTGATGTTCCGGATGCTGGAAAAAAAAGGCATCCCCACCCATTTCCTTGACCAGATCGGACCGGATGAGATGCTGTGCTGGAAGGTGAAGATTATTCCGATTGAGGTGATCGTGCGGAACTGGGTAGCCGGGTCATTGGCCAAACGGTATGGCAAGGAAGAGGGGGGGAAGCTGAGGAGCACATTGCTGGAGCACAACTTGAAAGACGATTCCCTTCACGACCCGATGGTTAGCGAATATCATATCCAGGCCTTCGGATGGGCGAGCAAAAAAGAATACGATGCCATCAGCCGGATGGCGCTCCAGGTGAACCGGATTTTGAAGCCGTATTTCGACCGGCGCGGAATTATGCTGGTGGATTTCAAGCTTGAATTCGGAAAAAAGGGATCCCAAATACTATTGGCGGACGAAATCACTCCGGACGGATGTCGGCTCTGGGATAAAGCCACCAAAAAGAAGCTGGACAAGGATCGGTTCCGCCGCGACCTCGGCGGGGTGGAAGAGGCGTATCAGGAAGTGCTGGCCCGGGTTCAAAGCTAGCCGGGAGGGGAAAAATTGTTTGATCGCTTTCGCGAAGAATGCGGAGTGGTCGGAATTTACGGCCATCCCGAGGCGAGCAATCTGGCGTACCTGTCCCTTTACGCACTCCAGCATCGCGGACAGGAAAGCGCCGGGATCGTGTCCGCGGACGGCAAGCGGATGTATTCCCACCGGTCAATGGGCCTGGTCCAGGAGGCCTTTAACGAAGAGATCCTGAAAAAACTCCCCGGCCATTGCGCCATCGGGCATGTCCGATATTCAACCTCCGGAGCCAGCTTCCTTAAAAACGCCCAACCCTTTGCCCTGGAAACCCACCGCGAACGGCTCGCGCTCGCGCACAACGGCAACCTGGTCAATGCCCGCGAACTCCGGGACGAACTGGAGGAGCGGGGGGCGATTTTCCAGAGCAGTTCCGACACCGAGGTGATCGCGCATTTAATTTGCTCGGTCCATTCGGACAGCCTTTTGGAAAAAATCAGCTTCTCCCTGGACAAGATCAAGGGGGCCTTCTCTTTGGTGTTCCTCACCGAGAACACCCTGATCGCGGCGCGCGACCCCTGGGGGTTTCGGCCCCTGGTGTTGGGGAAGATGCGGGACCGGGATGGATTTGTGGTTGCTTCCGAGACCTGCGCCCTGGATCTGATTGAAGCGGATTACCTGCGCGAGGTTGAGCCGGGGGAAGTCCTGATCATCAACCAGAACGGGGTTCAATCCTTCCGGCCGCTTTCTCCCCAGCCGAGAAGGTCGTGCATTTTTGAGCATATCTACTTTGCCAGGCCGGATTCCATTGTCTTCGGCGAGAGCGTTTACGAATCCAGGATCCGGCTCGGAGCGCAGTTGGCCCGCGAGCATCCGGCCGATGCCGATCTGGTGATCTCGGTGCCGGACTCCGGAAGGGTCGCGGCTTACGGATACGCGCGCCAGGCCCGGATGCCCATTGAGGAGGGCCTGATCCGGAACCATTATGTGGGCCGGACTTTTATCGAGCCGACTCACACCATCCGCCACTTCGGGGTCAAGATCAAACTCAACGCGGTCAAAAGCGTACTCCAGGGGAAACGGGTGGTGGTGATTGACGATTCCATCGTGCGCGGAACCACCTGCCGGAAAATCGTCACCATGGTCCGCGAGCTGGGGGGCGCCAAAGAAGTGCATATGCGAGTCAGCTCTCCGCCCACCGCCTACTCCTGCTTCTACGGAATTGACACGCCCACCCGGGAAGAACTCGCTTACAACGCCCACAAGCAATCCCTTGAGAGCATCCGCCAGTTCATCACCGCGGATTCCCTCGGATATTTATCCCTGACAGGATTGGATCAGGCCGTCAATAACCAGAAAGGACTTTATTGCGACGCCTGCTTCTCCGGAGAATATCCCGTGGAATTCCCAGAGTCCATCCGCGAAAAACAAATGGAACTGTTCCTGCTGGAAATAGAAAAGCGCTGAAATATATTCCTGACTTGATCAATCTTCCGGATGGACGCGGTCAGGGATCGTCGGTGGCATCAATAATTTCTCCTTGCGCGATCACCTGCTTGAGCCGAAGATTTTCATCCGCAAGCAATACCACCGGTTCCGATCCCGGTTGAATCACGCCCAAACCATCCAACCCCAGGACCGATCCCGGCCAATGGCTCGCGCCCGCAACCGCGTCCGGGATGGACGCCCCGGTGAACTTGATCAGGTTCCGGACCGCCCGGATCAACCGCAACCTGCTCCCGGCCAGATTCCCGCTTGCCAGTCGCGGCGGCTCCCGGTCCAGCGGTTCCTCGTCCCCGACAAAATCCGTGATCAGGATCAACCTGCCCCGGGGCGCGCATCTCCAGATAAGTTTTACCGTTGCCGGATGCAGATGATACCCGTCCACAATCGCCTCCCGGTAAAAGCGGTCGTCAACCAATCCGGCCAGGACCAGGCTCGGGTCCCGGTGATGGATCCCCCTCATCCCGCTGAACAGGTGGGTCAAATAATTCGCGCCCATTCCGCAGAATTCCTCGGCAAGCTCAAAGCTGGCAACGCTGTGCCCGAGCGCCGGGATAATGTTTTTCCGCTTGAGCAGATGGAGCAGCTCCCTGGCGCCCTTCCTCTCCGGCGCGAAAGTCATCATCCGGACCAAGCCCTCCCCGGCCTCAAATAATTTCTGCGTCAGCGCGGAATCCGGATCATAATCCACAATCGCGTTTTCCGGCTGGGCGCCTTTGGCGTCTTTATTTAAAAACGGGCCCTCCAGATGAACCCCGAGCAACTTCGCGCCCGGCTCTTTGGGGGCGCGGACCTCCGCGCAGCCCCTGCTCTCTGCGCCCAACTCTTTCAGCGCAATCAGGCATTCAATCAAGCGGGGAATCGGCGTTGCCGGAAAAGTTGCCAGGAACCCGGATACCCCTCTCCGGAGCAACAGCTTCCGCATCCGCCGCAAACCCTGTTCCATTTTTTCCGGAACCGGAAACATAAATAAGCCGTGATAGTGAAGGTCAATCAAGCCGGGGAGCAGATATAAGCCGGAGCCGTCAATCAAATGATCGTAATCTTCCGCGGTCCCGATCCGCTCAATCTTTTCCGCCGAGATCAGCAGGTCGCTTTTTTCTATTTTCTCCGGCAAAACCACCATGCCGTTTTTAATCAGGATCTTTTTCATTTATTTTTTTTCGGGGAGCAGGCGCTCTGGTCTGAGCGCCGTTCCACCATAAACACCGCCACCGGCCCGAGCACCGAATCCTCTTTGGTGAACCGGCTCAGGCAAAACTCCGGCAGTTTCGGGATCGGGAAATAATAATGCCGGGTCCATCTCACCACCAGGTTGACCATCTCCGGAACCGCCCGGCATACCCCTCCGGCTAAAATCACCAACTCCGGGTCCAATACCTTCATCACATTCGACACCAGCGCCCCGAACCGTTTCCCGAATTCATCCACCAACCGCGTAGCGTCCGGGTCTCCCTTTTGCCAGGCCTGAAAAATCTCCTTGCTGGTCAACTTCTCCCGGTCCCCGCCAACCATCTTCAAGGCCAGGGATTCCCCCGGCAGTTCCTCCCTCCCGCGCTCCGCCAATCCCGCTCCTGAAATATATTCCCGCGCGCATCCATACCCGCCGCAAACGCACCTCTTCCCACCCAAGTCCAGTGTGAGATGGCCGAACTCCGCGGCGATAAAATCAGCCCCCCGATACAGCCTCCCGTCAATCACGATCCCGCCTCCCAAATCCGTGCCCAGCGAGAACACCACGAAATGTCTCTGCCCTTTGGCCACCCCGAACACCATCTCGCCCACCGCGTCCGCGTTCACATCGTTCTCCACCGAAACCGGGAGCTGGAACTTTTGCTCGAAAATATCCTTCAGCCTCGCCCCGAACAACTCCGGCAAATTGCCCGCGGCGATTACGATCCCTTCCTGGGAATTGACTATCCCCGGAGAGCCGATCCCGATCCCGAGAACTTCTTTGCGCTCCGCTTCAGCCCTGCCCAGAATCTTTTCGGAAACCGAAAGCAGCCGGTCAATCAGCAAGGCCCCTTCAACCTTGCTCTGAATGATCTCCGGATAAAAAATCTTCCCATCCCAAGAGACCAGCCCGAACGCAGTCCGGCTGGCGCCGATGTCAATGCCCAGGATATATTGTTCGGCCGCGTCGCTCATCCGGCTTCAAATTTAACATAAGCGGTGCATCGCTTCAACCCGGCGCCGGGGCGCTTTCAATAAACCAGGGGGATGATCTTTTTGGTCCGTTTCATGTAATCCAGGTATTCGGCTCCGAAACATGCCACCATCAGCTTTTCCTCCACCCGGATCCTCTTGTGCAGCGCGTAAGAGATCAAAGCCATGATCGCGACCACGCCCCAGACGCTGCCCATGGCCACGGCAAATCCCAGATAAAACATCAGCCCGCCGGTGTAAGCCGGGTGGCGGAGAAACCGGTAGGGGCCGGTCTTGATCAATTTCTGGTTTTCCTGATGGGCCACCACCGTGGTGAACCACGGCCCGAGCAGCGTGATCGCCCAGACCCGGAGCGAAAAACCGGCGAAGATCAGACCCGCGCCGGTGATGAACTGGAGATCGCGCCCGCCCGGGAGCGGAATGACGGGATAGAAAGCCGAAAGGATTCCGAGCAGGAACGACGCGTCGCGGCAGCGGCTGATCAGCTTCAGGCTGCCCGCATCGCCGGAGTCGTCCACCCCGGCCTGCCGGCGCCGGCCCAGAAATATCTCCAGCCCGAAAAACAATGCCAGGGAGATAATAAACAAGATCACCGGCAACCGGAACAGCGGTGCTCCCATGATTACCAGTATATCCCTTTCTTCCCATGCCTTCATGTCCCGGGCGCCCGATCAGCCGGCTTGCAGCCCCGGTTCAAACCCGCTAAACTGAAGCCGATGCTGGTGATCCTGATCGCGCTGATTGGCCTGGCCGGGTGGTCGGAAATGGACGCGTCGGGATTCCAGGTTTGGTATCAGCCGGGGATGGAAAAATTCGCCCGGATGATCCGGAGCCAGGCCCCGGAGGCGAAAAAATATATGGAAGGCCGGTTGCAGCAGACCTTTGAGCAGCCGATCCGGATCGTGGTATCATCAAATTCCGAGTTCGGAAAAATCCAGCCCGGGTCTCCTCCGGAATGGGCCTCCGCCACCGCGTATCCGGACCAAAACCTGATCTTCCTTAAACCCCTGGCCCGGCAGGATATTGAAAATTTCAACCAGACCTTCCTCCACGAACTCGCCCACCTGCTCATCCATCAGCGCCTGAACGGACGCCCGGTTCCGCACTGGTTCGACGAGGGCATGGCCGTGCTCGCAAGCGGCGAATTCAGCTTTGATCGTTTTCAGACCCTGGCCCGGATCGGCGTATCCGGCCAATACCTTCGGTTCAGCGAGCTTGACCAGGGCTTCCCGTTCAACACCAACCTGGCCCAACTCGCCTACCTGGAGAGCGAGGATATGGTCTCATTTATCATGGATACCCTGGGTCCGAAAAAATACGGGCAACTGCTGGGCCGGATTGCGGATGGGGATGATTTTTATACGGCCCTTGCAAAGCTTTCGGGTATGCCCTTCAGCGAGCTTGAGAAGAACTGGCTGCACCGGCTGAGATACCGGTACGGACTCGCGCTCGCGCTGGGCGGCTCCGGCTCGATCTGGTTTCTGGTTTCAATCCTATTCATCATCGCCTATATCAAGAAGAAGATTCAAACCCGGCAAAAAGCATTGGAACTGGATTCAGGATATAATATGGACCCGGAAGATGAAGAAGACGACGAGGAATTTGATGATGAGCCCTATTGGCATTAAACCCGGCTGCCGGCCGATAGCGCCCGCCTGCTATCTCCTGCCTGCTCCCTGCTTTTTATCAAGCGAAAGGAGAGGTCTGTGCCGCTGAAGCCCCTGCACGACCCTGAGGACGGCCCGCTCCGGATCATCGGGTTGATGAGCGGGTCCGGGACTAATCTCAGGAAAATCCTGGAGCATCAGGAAAAAATGAAAGAGCAGGCAGGCAAATACCTTTTCCAGATGGTCGCGATTTTTTCGGACAACCATCAGAGCCAGGCCCCGGAAATCGGGAAGGATTATGATCTTCCCGTGGTAATCCACGACCTGGGAGCATTTTATAAAAAGAGCAACGCCCCCAGAAGCAACCTCAATCTCAGAAGGAAATTTGACCAAATGACCGTCAAGATGCTTTCGCCCTTTAAGGCAACCGTGGCCGCTTACGGCGGTTATATGAGCCTGGCAACCAAGCCTTTGATCCAGGCCTTCATCGGCGTCAATGTCCATCCCGCGGACCTGTCGGTGGAACTAAACGGCAAGCGCAAATGGACCGGCGGGCACGCGGTCAAAGACCAGATCTCGGCCGGAGAAAAATTCCTCCGCTCATCCACCCACCTGATCGAGCCGGAATGTGATCTGGGAAAAATATTCATCATCTCCAATCCCATGCCGGTTGAAATTCCTCCCGGAACAGACCTAAAAGATCCGGGTCAGCTCCAGAAAATTTCCGATTTCAACCAGGACCGGCTCAAGGAGTTAGGCGACTGGATCGTTTTCCCCAAGACCCTTGAAGAAATTTCCCGCGGCAATTTCCAAACCGACGAGTCCGGGAAATTCTATTACCAGGATCGGCCGATTCCCGGGGGGATTCGGCTGGAACAATTGGAATCGCCTTGAAAGGAATAAGCTTGAGGCTTAATAATGAGGTTAAGCTTAAGCGACCAGAACCGGAGGAGCAGGGATTTGACTGCCGAATTCAAACCCTGCGGTTCTCGCTCTCTCCCCATCAGGAATTTAAGGGCCTGATCATCCACGCCTGGAGGAACTGAGGGCGCCGCCATAATTTTTTTCCGGTTTTGCGTTCCGGGTTTCCGGTTGAAATTCACCGGAAACCGGAAGCTAAAAATTCTTGATGCCCTTTGCGGCGCAATAAATATTTAGGATTTGCATTTGAGCTTACTCGTCCCCGAATTGGATGCCGAGGGAACGCGCGACTTTGACCAGGGTGCCGGAGGGATAGATTTTTTTAGTCTCGCCGATGGCCTCGGTGATGGGCACGCTCTTGATCGCGGTCCCGCGAAGGGCGACCATTTTTCCGAAATCGCGGGCGGCGACCAGATGCACGGAGGCCTCTCCGTAGCGGGTTGCCAGGATTCGGTCAAACTCGGTCGGGGACCCTCCCCTCTGGATATGTCCGACCACCATCACCCGGGTTTCCAGGCCGGAAAGCTCTTCCAGGGCCTTTCCCACCTTATGTCCCATCCCGCCGAGATGAATGGTCCCGTCCGCGCTCTTTCCGATCGCGCTCATTTCTCCGCCTTTGGGGATGGCGCCCTCGGCCACCACCACGATGGAATATTTGTCTCCCTTCTCCGCGCGGTCATTGAGGCCCTTGGCCAGGGATTCAATGTCAAAGGGGATTTCCGGGATCAGGATCGCATGGGCGGACCCGGCGATTCCGGAATGGAGCGCGATCCACCCGGAATGTCTCCCCATCATCTCCACCACCATCACCCGGTGATGACTCTCCGCGGTGCTCCGGAGCTTGTCCAGAACCTCGGTCGCGGTCCGGACCGCGCTGTTGAAACCGAAGGTGATATCGGTGGCGCTCAGGTCGTTGTCAATGGTCTTGGGAACGCCCACCACCGGCATCCCTTTTTCAAAAAATTGCAGCGCGATTTTCTGGGTCCCGTCCCCGCCGATCACGATCAGGGCGTCCAGTCCCAAATGCTCGAAGTTTTCCATCACCCGGTCCGAATAATCCACGATCTCCACGGACCCGTCGGGTTTTTTCTTTTCCCACTTGAAGGGGTTGCCCTTGTTGGTGGTGCCGATGATGGTGCCGCCCTTGTAATGGATGTCCTTGACCTCATGGATCGTCAGCGGCATGATCTGGTCGGGATAGATCAGGCCGTTGAACGAATCCAGGATCCCGATCACTTCCCAGCCGTAGGTATTGGTGGCGGTGAGAACCACGGCCCGGATCACGGCATTGAGGCCCGGACAGTCGCCGCCCCCGGTTGAAATCCCGATTTTTTTAATGTCCTTGTTTGGTTTCGCCATTTTTCCCCTCGTTTTTTTTAATTCAGTTGATGTTTCATTATGCCAATTTTGGAAAAAATCTCAAGGGATGGTTTGCTCGGGCGCGATTGAAAGGATTTTTATTCGGGCCGGGCCGGAACCGGGTTGAACGGATCCGGGAATTGATTTATTTTGGAAAGGAACTTTGATCGGCAAAGGGAGGTCTGGGGATGACGGTGAAAAAGAAAAAGGGATGGCTGAAATTTTTGCTCAAGGACTCGGTCCAGGGTTTTACCGAATATATCGGCCTGATCCCGGTGGCGATTGAAGCGGGCAAATTCGTCACCCGGGTCCGGCTGAAAAAGCAGTATCTTCAGCAGGACAATTTCGTTCACGCCGGCCTGATCTCTACCCTGGCCGACCATACCGCGGGCTACGCCTCTTACACCTTGGTCCCCCGGGACCGGCGGATCCTGACCATTGAATACAAGATCAATTTCCTGAAGCCGGCCAAAGGGGAATACCTGGAATGCCGGGCCCGGGTGCTCAAGCCGGGAAAACAAATCCTGGTGGCGGAGTCGGAAATCTTCGCGGTCAGCGGGAAGGAAACGGTCCTGGTGGCCAAGGCGTTGTTGACAATGGCCGCGGTTCCTAAAAATAAACTGCCCCAGCCGACCATCCGTAAAAGCAAGAGGTGACGCTTTTGGAGATGGAGCCAATCTTAATCAGGGTTGAATCAGGGAGGCTTTGGATGATAAATTTTCCCCGGACAGCCCCGGCCCCAGCTCTGGGATAACGCTCTGTTTTGCCTCGCGGCCTTGGAAGGGTTTGGTCGAAAAACACCTTTAGCAAAAAAATCGGGCGGGGCGGGGTTGCGTTTTTGACAAGTTTCTAAATTTGCGATATGCTTTTGATGATCAGGAGAAAATCCTGAAATAAGAAAAGAAAAGGAGATATTGTAGGGAAAATGAACATCTATGTAGGGAATTTATCGTACGAGGTCACCAGTGATGATTTGCGCGAGGCTTTTGGCGGATTCGGGCAGGTCGCCGTGGCCAATGTGATTATGGATCGGCAGACCGGCAAATCCAAGGGCTTTGGTTTTGTGGATATGGCCAACCAAACCGAGGCTCAAGCTGCGATCGCCGGCCTGAACGGCTCGGACTTGAAAGGCCGCAAGCTCAATGTCAGCGAAGCCCGTCCCAAGACCGAGCGTAGTCCCGGCTCCGAACGCGGCGGCCGTTAATCGCTCTGATGTAGATCCGCGGGACTAATCCCTGGTGAGATTTTAATCAGGACGCGATTGGTGCGCCCGGAGCAAGGCGGGTGTTTATTTTTTCAGCTCCAGCAGGTCGTAGAGCCGGCCGTCAATGAGGTTCTAAGATCCCAATAGTTTTTTAACTTTGTTCCTTAATTCCTTGGGATCAAAAGGTTTCGGGATCAAGTCGTCTCCTCCGCTGGCCTTGGCAGTGGCTTCCACCGAGGCCTCGCCCCGGGCGGTAATGAATGCAATAATGATGTTTTTGGTTTCCGGGTTATTTTTCAGTTCCTTGCACACCCGGTATCCGGTCATTCCCGGCATCATGATATCCAGGATAATCAAATCCGGATTGACGGTCCGGGCCAGATTCAGCGCTTCCACGCCATCGCCGGCCTCGTAAAATTCATAAGGCTCTATTTGGAGGCAGATTTTAATCGCCTGCCGGATGAAGTCTTCGTCGTCCACAATCAAGATTTTTTTTGCCATATTCTATCCCGCTCAGCGCTCAATTTTTTTCCCCATCTCTCCCCGGATAGCCCCCGGACCGTCATTCCAGGCCGCCTTTGCCGCGGAGCAGATCAATGAGTTCCTGGTTTTCATTCAAAACCGCGGTACGCAAAGGGGATATCCCGAAAATATCCCGGGCATTCACCTCCGCGCCCCGGTCCAGAAGCATTTTGGCAATCTCAACATCGCCGGTTATGGCGGCCCAATGGAGCGGCGTTTCCCCGTCATGGTTCTTGCAGTTGAGATCGGCCTTATGGTTGAGCAAGAGTTCCACCACCTCCCGGTTGCACGAGACCACGGCCCACAAAAGCGGGGTACTGCCATCCTCATCCTGGATATTTACCTTCGCCCCTTGGGCGAGCAATTGCTCGCAGCGTCGCTGGTCGCATTCGCCCGCGGTTTCTTTCAAGAGGCGCGCATCCTGCTCGGTCAAGCCTTTGCCCTTTGGGTTTTTTGGATCTCCGGGTTCTTGGTTTTCCATCTTTACCTCATCTTTTTCCGGCGGCTTGGATTTGTTCGCTTCTCTTTTTTCATCTTTGCGCCTGTGCCCTACTCTTGCTCCAGGAGTTTCCGGACTTTGGATCTAAGTTCCGCCGGAGTAAATGGTTTGACCAGGTAATCGTCTCCGCCTTTGAGTTCGCCGAGTCTTTGGGAAGGAGAACTTTTGCGGCCGGTCAGGAAGATCACCCGAATGCCTTGAGTCTCCGGGTCGGCTTTGATTTCCTCGCAGACCGCATACCCCCATTTATCCGGCAACATCAAATCCAGGATGATCAAATCCGGCTTGAGTTCCCTGGCCATCCTCAGGGTTGAATTGCCGTCCGCCGCTTCAAACATTTCGTAACGGTCGCTTTTCAGGCATTCCTTAACGGTTTTCCGGATGGTTTCTTCATCGTCCGCAATCAGGATCTTTTTAACCATTTGCGTGTCTCCTTTGCTATTTTTGCTCCTGGGCGAGCGGAACCAGGAAATAGAAATTGCTTCCCTTTCCCGGCTCGCTTTTCACCCCGACCCGTCCCCCGTGGAATTCCACGATCTGTCGGGCAAGGGCGAGGCCCAATCCGCTCCCCGAGAGCCTCTTCTCAGAAGGATTGTGCAATTGCGAGAATTTGTCAAATAATTTATCCTGCAGTTCCGCGGGAATGCCCGGACCGGTGTCGGAAACCGAAATCCGAGCCAAGTGGGCTCCGTCTTCCAAGGCCACCTCCAGTTCCACCAGAATCCGGCCTTGTTCCGGGGTGAATTTGATGGCATTGGACAGGAGATTGGCCAGGGCCTGAAGCATCCGGTCGCGGTTGCCCCGGATGATGATTTCCCGCTCCGGAACCTTCTTTTCCAATTTTAGGTTTTTTTCGCGGACCAGCCCCATAAAGGCCTCCACTGATTCATTGACCAGCCCCCTGAGCCCCAGATCGGTCAAGTCCATCTCCATCCTTCCCGCCTCAAAGCGCTGGATGTCTAGCAGGTCGTTAATGAGCCGGGTGAGCCGGTCGCTTTGCTGGAGAATTATATTGAGGTATTTTTTCTGGCTCTCTTCATCAATTTGGCCGATCTGTTCCCGCATGATTTCCGCATAGGCCTTGATCCCGGTCATGGGCGTGCGCAGGTCATGGGAGACCATGGACAGGAAATTGTCTTTCAATTCGTTGATCTTCTTGAGCTCCCGGTTGGAGATCTTCAGTTCCACCAATTTCTTTAATTCCTTGACCCGGTGGGCGTTCTCAATGGACATCGCGGTCTGCATCATCAAGGTCTGCAGCAACTCAATATCCTCGCTGGAATACCAGGCGCCGTTATTTTTCGGCCCGAGCCCCAGTATTCCAGTCATCCGGATCTCATAATAAATGGGGATCAATAAAACCAGTTTCAGGTTTTTCATGAATTCAAGCATCGGCCCGCGTTCCGGATTGGGCGGTAACATCCGTTCCAGGTCATTGATCTGGATGCTTTTCCCGCTGGTTTCCATTAGATATTTTAAAAGATGATCGGTATTGGGCAGAACCTCAACCGGCAATTGGTCTTCCGGATTGTCCGCGTGGAGTTGCGCCCCTCGGGACGGGTCCCGAAGCACGGCCACCTTGAGGGAACCGCGATCCTTGTCCCGGAGCAGGATGCAGCCGTTTTGAATCTTGATTGAGTCCATCACCATATCCAGGATCTGCTTGAGCAGCGGCTCCAGCTCAATAATGCTGTTCAGGATCTTGGCGGCCCGGCGCAAAGTTTTCTGATATTCATATTTCTCGCCGAAAAACCTGCGCTCCAGAGCCTGATCAATCCTATTATGCAGGGGACGGACCATGACCAGCATGATAAAAATGGTTATGACCGCGGCCACCTGCGAGGGCTGTCCGGTGATTTTTTCCAGGGACAGGCTCAGGCCGCTGATGAGCAGGAACGAGACCACGATCACGAACATGCTGACGATGAGGTACCCGGCGCTCCTTCGGATCAGTACATCCACATCAAAAAGATTGTGTTTGATAATCGCGTAGGCCACGCTCAGGGGAAAGGTCGCGAACAGAATGAACAACCAGAAGAAATTGAGGACCTTGAGGACCAGGGACGCGAACAGGCCGAAGCCGCCCAGGACTGCGGTAAGCGCAAAGGCGTAGACCACGATTTTGGCTCTTTGCCTGACCACCGCGTCCTGGGAGATGACAAAGGACCGGATCATAAGGATGGAGCCGAGCGCGAAGCCGAGTATGAGGTCGGCGAGGAAGATTTTATCCACGATCAGGAATTTGGAAAGCTGGGGCACATAGTGGATATAAAAGACGACCAGGGGAACGGTGGTTACGACGATCAAAAAGATGACCGGTTTCTTGAATTTGAGTTCAACCGGGAAATAGAGGCTCAGCAGCAGGACCGTTGGTCCCAGAATGGTGAGAAAGACCAGGGGGAACAGGTTGGAATTGTCAATGCAATATCCGGGCGTGGCCACCATGGACAGGCCGGTGGTTCCCGCCAGGAGAAAGGCCCGGCTGGCGGAGTTGTTGGGTTTGAGAAAAAAGGCGGTCAGGCCGGCCAGGTAGTAAGCGGTGCCCATCAGCATCCAGATCAGGGTGATGGTCAGGTAATCCCGGAGGGTGAACAGTGGCACCGGGATGGTCAAACGGAACTCACGGTTTCCGCGCCTGATGGTATAGGTCAACGGGGTTCCCGGCCGGCTCGACCGTACCAAGGCCCGGACTTGTTCGGAATTGGATACCGGTTGCCCGTCCACCGCGAGCACAATGTCTCCGAATTTGACGCCCCGCTGAATGCCTTCCCATTGCGGCAGATAAATTACCGGCACCAAATTATTGCGGAGCATTAAAAAACCAGGGAACGGGCGGTTAATGGAAGTGCGGGTGTGGAGGATGCAATGCAACGAAATAAAAACATAGAGGGCGGCCATGCCCCCGATGACAATATTGCGGCCCCGATTCCCAATCTGGTATTTTCCAGTCATAAGCGCCTTTTTTCCCCTATTCATATATATCAAACATAAATAGGTAAAGCAATTCCCCCAAAATCCGCGATGGTAATTTGGGTGGATTCGGGCCACGCCGAAAACTGTCCCCCCAGAGGGCATTGTCCCGGTTTTCAGACCCTGATCAATGACTGGGAGAATTTCTTCAGCTACTACGGCTGCCAGGCCGGGTTTCGCGGCATCTATTCAAAAAGTCCCAAAATGTTTTATAATCAGTTCCAGTTGAAAAAGCGGGGGAGTTGGATGATAAAATTAAAGGTCAGGATTATTGCAGGCTGCTTGGGCTGGTATTTGGCTGTTTCCGGGATGGCGGTTTTGTCCGGTTGTTCCCGAGGCCAATCCAACGCTTCGCTTCACGAAATGAAGGCCCCGGTCAAGGTCGCCGTGGTCCAGAGCAAGGACATCCCGGTGGAGGTCTCGGAGATCGGCGCGGTTGAAGCGATTTCATCGGTGGAAATCAAGTCGCAGGTCACCGGTTATCTGACCGGGATCTATTTCCAGGAAGGCCAGGAGGTAAAGGGGGGGGATTTATTGTTTCAAATTGACCCGAGGCCGTATCAAAATAATCTCGCGCAACTCCAAGCCAACCTCGCCAAAGACCGCTCCCAGATGGAAAACGCGCAGGTGGAATCCGACCGGTACGATCAGTTGATCAAGAAGGACTTGATCTCCAAAGAGCAATCCGACCAGGTGCGCACCAACTGGGAAGCCCTGAAAGGGGTGGTTAAATCGGACCAAGCCGCGCTTAGGAACGCTTCTCTTCAGTTGTCTTACTGCGCCATTTCCGCTCCCATCGCCGGAAGGACCGGGGCCCTGTTCGCTCACAAGGGGGACCTGGTGAAAGAGAACGATACCGGCTCATTGGTCGTGATCAACCAGTTGCAGCCAATTTATGTCAGCTTTGCGGTGCCGGAGCAATACCTTGCTGAAATCAGGAAATATAATGAAAGCGGAGAGCTGGAAGTGCTGGTGTCTATTCCAGGCCGGGGGTCTGCCGGGCCGGAGCTTGCGGGCAAGCTCAGCTTCATTGACAACGCGGTTGACCGCGCCACCGGGACCATCCGGCTCAAGGCCACTTTTGCCAACGAGCAAGAGCTGCTTTGGCCGGGGCAATTCGTGGACTCCAAACTGAAATTATCCACCAGGAAGAATGCCACGGTGGTTTCCGGACAGGCGGTCCAGACCGGACAGAACGGTCAATATGTATATGTGGTCAAGCCGGACCTGTCCGTGGAAATGCGCCCGGTGGTATCCTCCGGAACGGTCAATGACGATGCGGTGATTGAGAAAGGGCTGGTTCCGGGGGAAAAAGTGGTCACGGACGGACAACTACGATTATTCCCGGGGGCGAAAGTAGAGATCCAGGAACCCCAAACCCCCAAGGGCAACTGAGACTCTATGAATATCACGGAGCTTTTCATCCGCCGTCCCGTAATGACCACCCTGGTGATGTCTGCGATCCTGATCTTCGGCGTGGTCAGCTTCAGGCTGCTCCCGGTGAGCGACCTCCCCAATGTGGACTTCCCGACGATTTCCGTATCCGCCTCGCTGCCGGGCGCCAACCCGGACACCATGGCCGCGGCGGTGGCCACCCCTCTGGAGCGCCAGTTTTCCAACATCGCCGGACTGGACTCGATGAGTTCCTCTTCCGGACTGGGCTCCACCCAGATCGTGCTCCAATTCAATCTCAGCCGGAACATAGACGCCGCAGCCCAGGATGTGCAAGCCGCAATCGCAAAGGCCTCCCGCCAGTTGCCCCCGGAGATGCGCACCCCGCCTTCCTATCAGAAGGTCAATCCCGCGGATTCGCCCATCCTTTACCTGACGCTCGGCTCGGCGACCCTGCCGCTTTCCGCGGTGGACGAATACGCGGAAACACTGCTGGCCCAACGGATCTCAATGGTCAGCGGGGTGGCGCAGGTGCAGGTATTCGGTTCTCAAAAATATGCCGTGCGCATCCAGCTTGATCCGAATCTTCTTGCCGCCAGGGGTATCGGCATAGATGAGGTGGCCTCCGCGGTGGACCAGCAAAATGTCAACCTTCCCGCGGGCGTGCTCCAGGGAAATTTCAAAGCCTACACCATTGAAGCGAACGGACAGCTTGCCACCTCGGCCGAGTATCGTTCCCTGATTGTCACCTACCGGAACGGCTCGCCGGTGAGGCTCCAGGACCTGGGGCAGGTGCTGGACTCGGTGGAAAACGATCGGGTGGCCAACTGGTACAACGGCTCCCGCGCGATTATGCTCGCGGTTCAGCGCCAACCCGGAACCAATACCGTGAAGGTAGTGGACGGCATCCGGAAAATACTGCCCTCCTTTAAGCAGCAACTGCCCGCCTCAGTCAACCTGGACCTGATGTATGACCGGTCCCAGACCATCCGCCAATCCGTTAACGATGTTGAGTTCACCCTCCTGCTCGCCATCGGCCTGGTGGTGCTGGTGATTTTCCTGTTCCTGAGAAATCTCTCCGCCACCATCATTCCCAGCCTGGCGCTCCCCATCTCCATCATCGGCACTTTCGCGGTGATGTATTTACTCGGGTTCAACCTGGACAACCTCTCCCTGATGGCCTTGATCCTGGCGGTGGGATTCATCGTGGATGACGCGATCGTGATGCTGGAAAACATCGTGCGCCACGCCGAAGCCGGGCAGGGGATTATGGACGCGGCATTGGACGGCTCCAAGGAAATTACCTTTACCATCATCTCAATGACCCTATCCCTGGTCGCGGTGTTTGTGCCGGTATTGTTTATGGGAGGAATCCTGGGAAGATTGTTCCACGAATTCGCCATTACCATTGCCGTGGCCATTCTTGTTTCCGGCCTGGTCTCCCTGACCCTTACCCCGATGCTCTCCTCCCGGTTCCTAAAACACCAGACCCAGGCGGAGGGAGAGCGCCACAAGCTCTATCAAGTTTCCGAGCAGGCCTTCAACACCCTGCTCCGGGGATACGATTCAAGCTTGAAATGGGCGATCCGCCACCGCCTGCTCACGCTGATCGTGGCGATTATTTTCCTTTTCTTGTCCGGATACCTATTTCTGGTCGTCCCGAAAGGTTTTATTCCCAGCGAAGATGCCGGCTTGCTCCGGGGGGTCACCGAAGCCAGCCAGGGAATCTCGTTTGAGTCAATGAAAAAACATCAGTTGGAAATAGCCAAAATCATCAGCCAGGACCCGAATGTGGAATCGTTTATGTCCAATGTCGGCTCCGGCGGGGGAGCCGGCAACGCCGGGCGGCTTTTTCTCAAGCTCAAGCCGGCCAAGATGAGGAAATTGAACGCGGACCAGGTGGTTCAGGAACTTCGTCCCAAACTGGCCTCTGTTCCCGGGATCAAGGTTTATTTGCAAAATCCGCCCACCATCGCGATCGGAGGGATGCAGTCCAAGAGCCAGTATCAATTCACTTTGCAGAGCACCAGTTCAGAGGAGCTTTATAAATGGGAGCCGGTCCTGGAATTGAAACTAAAGGAATTACCCGCGCTCCAGGATGTTAACAGCGACCTCCTGATCGCCAACCCCCGGGTCAATGTGGCAATAGACCGGGACAAAGCCTCCAGCCTGGGAGTGACCGCGGAGCAGGTGGAAAACGCCTTTTATACCGCTTACGGCACCCGCCAGGTCTCAACCATCCTCACCGCCAGCAACGAGTACCAGGTGATCCTGGAACTGGAAGACCAATACCAGATGGACCCCTCCGCGATGTCGCGCCTTTATATCCGGTCCTCAAGCGGGGCCCTGGTGCCGCTGGAAAGCGTGGCCACTTTGAAATCTTCGGTCGGGCCGGCCACCGTCAACCATATCGGGCAACTGCCCTCGGTGACCATCTCCTTCAACCTCGCCCCGGGAGCTTCCCTGGGAGACGCCCTTGCCGAAATTCAGAAAATCGCCAATCAGACCCTTCCCGGAACCATCGTCACCGGTTTCCAGGGAGCCGCCCAGGCCTTCCAAGCCTCGCTCCAGGGATTATGGGTGCTCCTGATCCTGGCCATCCTGGTGATTTACCTCGTGCTCGGAATTCTGTATGAAAGTTTTATTCATCCCATCGTTATCCTCTCCGCGCTTCCCTTTGCCGGGGTCGGCGCCCTGATCACCCTGATGATCTTCCGGACCGACCTCAGCATCTACGCCTTCGTGGGGGTGATCATGCTGGTCGGATTGGTAAAGAAAAACGGGATTATGATGATTGACTTCGCGCTCGCGGCTGAGCGGACGGAAAAAATGGAGCCGGCTGAAGCCATCTACCAGGCCTGCCTGATCCGGTTCCGACCGATTATGATGACCACTATGAGCGCCCTGATGGGGACCCTCCCCATCGCGGTCGGGTTCGGCGCCGGCGCCTCTTCCCGCCGCCCCCTCGGACTGGCCGTGGTCGGGGGCCTCTTGTTTTCCCAGGCCCTCACCCTCTATGTCACGCCCGTGGTTTATATCTATATGGACGCGCTCCAGAGGCGCTTCCGTTCCCGGAAAAAATCTCCGCCCGAGAACCAGCCCGAATAGTCAAAAAATTCACCCCGACAAATCCTGACTCAGACTGTTTGCTTTCCAATGGGGATGAATTAGGATGGCTGCGAGGAAAGGTTTTGAATGGAAGGTTCGGGAATCAAAGTTTATCCATACCGCTGGGTGGTTTTGGGCGCGTTTATGGGCATCAACCTGACCATCCAGGTCCTCTGGATTTGCTTCGCGACCATCACCGGTCCGGCCGCGGAGCATTACGGCGTATCGGACCTTCGGATCGGCTTTCTGGCAATGGTCTTTATGATCGTTTACATCCCCGCGGCCATCCCCGCGTCCTGGGTGATAGACCGCTTTGGGTTTAGAAAGGGAGTGGGCCTGGGCGCGGTCCTGCTCGGGGTGTTCGGGCTGCTCCGGGGAATATTTTCCCGCGACTACCATACAGTCTTGATCTTCACCATCGGCATCGCGCTCGCCCAGCCCCTGCTCCTGAACTCCTTCACCACCCTGGCCGCAAAATGGTTCCCGCCTGATCAGCGCGCCACCGTTTCCGGCCTGGCCATGGCCGCGAACTATATCGGCACCACCGTTGGCCTGATGCTGACCCCGGTCCTGGTCACCAGATATGGCATTGATTCCACGCAGATGATTTACGGCATAATCACCGCTCTCTCGGCATTGGTCTTTCTCGCCCTGGCCCGCGAGCAAGCGCCCACGCCCCAAAGCCCGCCCGGGTATCAGGAGAGGTCCCTGATGTTTGACGGGCTCCGGCGGATTCTCCGGCAACGCGACTTCTGGTTTTGTATGGTCATCTTTTTCGTGGGGTTCGGAGTTTTCAACGGGCTGGCCACCTGGATTGAGAATATCGTCCGGCCCCGGGGAATGTCCATCAACCAGGCCGGGATGCTGGGCGGGCTGTTGCTGATCGGAGGGATCGCGGGGGCTTTTGTCATTCCCACGCTTTCCGACCATTACCGCAAACGCAAGCCCTTTATCCTGATCGGAATGGTCTGCGCCATTCCCGGCCTGCTCGGGTTTTCCTTTTTCCATTCCTACCGGATGTTGCTGGTCTCGGTCTTTGTCCTCGGTTTCTTTATGATGGGACTAGGGCCGATCGGATACCAATATGCCGCGGAGATAACATACCCCGCGCCCGAAGGCTCTTCCAATGCCCTGCTGGTGCTGGCCGGACAGGTCTCGGTCGTCTTCATCTTCGGAATGGAATTTATCAATGCCAGGTTCGGATCCTTTACCCCATCCCTGCTCCTGGCCGCGGGACTGATGGCGCTGAACTGCGTCCTGATCTCGCTGCTCAAAGAATCAATGCCAAAAGGGATCAGGGTTTGACTTTGGACTTAATGTGCCTCTGATTTATTATTTAGATTATTTTATGTTTTACAAAAACGCTTGAGTCCAGACCCGGCCCCTTTTACCTGCCGCGGGTCAGGGCGGAGATGATCCGGATGCCTTTGCCGATTTCGTCCACCACCGGGATTCCCCGCTTCTCCAGCTCGGCGGTCATCCGGGCCGCGGTCGCGGCGTGCCCGATGATCCAGGCGATGATCGGTTTCCGGTGTTTTTGGGCCAGGCCGGCGAGGTCGTCATAGTTCAATAAGGGTATTTCCGCGGGCGGCGCGAACAGGTGCACAAAAACCGCGTCCACCCCCGGGTCCTCCATCACCGCGACCAGGCTGACCCCGAAGGCCTTGAGCGGACCGAATTTTTCCATCGCCGGATACAGGTCCACCGGGTTTCCCGGGTCCATCCATTCCGGGAAAACGGTTTTGATCCTGGCCAGGGTTTCGGGCTGGAGCTTAGACAGTTTCATTCCCCGGTCGTGAATATCATCGGAGGCCACCACGCCTGCTCCTCCGGAAAAGGTCAGCATCGCGATCCGGGGATCGGGGATGCGGTGGTTGGGCGCCACGGCCAGGCATCGCGCCAGGTCCATCAACTCGTTCATCTCAAAGCTGCGGATGATGCCCGCCTGCCGGAAGGCCGAGTCCAGGATTTGATCGTCCTGGGCCAGGGCCGCGGTATGAGATCTGGCGGCCTGGGCGCCGAAGTTGGTCCGGCCGGATTTAAGCACCACGATCGGCTTGTCGGTGGTCCGGGCCAGTTTGACAAATTTACGGCCCTGGTTCAAAGATTCCAGGTACATCGCCACCACCCCGGTCTCGGGGTCGTCAATAAAATATTCCAGCAAGTCCGTCTCGTCCACATCCATCTTGTTCCCGACCGAGCAGACCTTGGACAGCCCGAACGGGGTCTTGCTCAGGATGTGCATCAGGAACCCGGCGGAGAGCATCCCGCTTTGAACCACCAGCGAGACCTTGCCCGGAATCAAACGGTCCTTCCACATACCCGGGTGCATAAAGGAGAGGATTTTGTTCCGGTGAACATTGAGCATCCCCATACAGTTCGGACCCCAGAGACGCATCCCGAATTTTTCCGCGAGCGCCAAACAGCTCCGGGTAAGGTGATCGCCCCCGGCGCCGACCTCGGAAAAACCGGCTGACTCTATGATCACGGCCCGGATCCCTTTTTCACCGCATTGGGTAAGCGCCTCGGGAATAGATTGAGCCGGGATGAAGATCACTGCCGCGTCTATTTTCGCAGGAACTTCCAGGATGCTCTTGTAACAGACCTTGCCTTCAATCCGATCCGCGCCGGGATTGACCGGATAAAATTTGTCCTTGAATCCCAACTCCATATTCTTGAACAGGAAATGGCCCGGCCGCATCGGATTGGCCGACGCCCCGATCAGGGCCACGGTCTCGGGATTAAAAAATAACTTGATCAAATCTTTACTGCTCATAATGGATGGCTGGATTTTACAGCACAATTATGGATTTTCAAGGAAGGACGCGCACACGGGTGCGTCCGTAAGGGCGGAGCAGGGTCTCTGCCCGTTCCTAAATATTATGCACCCAGGCGTGCCTGGGATCGTCAATGACTTTCATCAGCCGGACCGGTCCGGCCAGGACCCATAGGTAATAAAGCTGGTAACCGGCCGCGGCCACCACCGGATGATATCCTTCGCGGAAGATGACCAGATCATTATTCTCCACCACCCAGGCCTGGTCCAGGGTGCGCGCGTCATTATAGATCCTCTGGATGCCGAACCCCTGCTCGGGCTTGAGCTTGTAAAGATAGAATTCCTCCAGCCGGTACTGCTCGGGCGGATGATGCTGATCGTGCCGGTGGGGAGGGTAGCTCGACCATTGCCCGGGATAATTGAAAGTCTCGCCGATCAGGAGATGCTTCGCCTCCACCTGCGAGACCATAATATCCATCACCCGTCTTTGGAAATGATCCCGGCCCCGCTCGTGGACCGCGATTTCCTTGGGAGAGACCAGTTGGATCTTGGCCTGTTCCGGGCCCCCGGCGTAAGCCAGCGCCAACTCGGTCTTCTCAGCCGCCTTGGCTTTCCATTCCAAATCGCCCGGCAAATACAATCCCCAGGGCGGATCGGAAAAAACATCCTTTCTCGGCCCCAGCGAATATTCCTTGCCATCGGCCTGGATCGTGACTTTGCCCGAAAGCAGCACGATTCCCAGTTCATTTCCACCCAGCTTTTCAAGATATTCTTCCCCGGCCTCCAGCCGGACCAGGCTGAATTTCAACAACTCCAACTCTCCGTCCAAAAGACTGGTCTTGCCTTTCCCGATCGGTTTCCTGATTCTCAAGTTCGTCTCCTTCAGCTTATAATTCGCCGGGCGCGCAAAAAATCCGCGAACAGCTTCACGCATTGTTCCGGGTCCGGCTTGGGCAGATACTCTCCAGAAACCCAGCCCTGGTACCCGATTGATTTCAGGGTTTGGAACAGGGAGTCAAAATCCAGATGCCCCTGGCCGGGAGGCCAGCGGTTGGAATCCGCCAAATGGATGTGGCGGATCGAGCCGGAAGCCGAGGCGATGCTCTCAAAAATGTTCTTTTCCTCAATGTTCATATGGAAGCTGTCGGCCAGGATTCCCAGGTTTGCCGCGCCAATCTTCCGGATCAAATCCAGCGCCTCAAAAACCGTGTTGATGATGCTGGTCTCATAACGGTTGAGCGGCTCCAGGATCAGGCCGGGAGAGCCCAAAGCCTTGGCCTTTTCGCAAAGCCATCCCAACTCTTCGGACAAAAACTCGAGCGCCTGCTCCTTCTCCTCCTTTTTCGGAACCCCCCGGATCAGGCCGATGATCACATAGGACTGGAGACGCGCCGACAACTCCAGGTGCAAAACCAATCGCTCCCGCGCCTGCCTCCGGATTTCCGGGTCCGCACCGGTCAGGGACAATCCCTCTTCCACAAAGGCCTGTCCTGTGCCCAGGGCCGGGACCGACAACTGATTCCGATCCAGCAGGGATTTCACCGTATTGAAATCAAAATCAGCCGGGTTCCGGATCGCCAGTTCCGCGCCGGCAAAACCGAGATGATGGAGCAACTCCAAATTCCGCTCCAAATCTTCCCGCAAGGCCAGGGCCTGAAAGCGGGTCGCGCTCAAACTGACAACCATTGCAGCCTTCATTTGAATCTATTTATACCGGATTTTGGGCAACTGACAAATGCAGGCTCCAAACAGCGACTGACCGGCCTTTCTCCACGGTCCGCCGGAGCCTGGCCCACCCAGTCCGGTAATAGGTGGCTGTCCCCTATTTTACTGAAAAGGGAAAGTGGTAATCGGTCAGGGGGGGATGGTCTTGATTTTTTTGGCAAGGGGTTTTAAGATATAGCTATGAGCGGGGGTAATTCGGAATCCGGGCCGAGCAGCCCGAAAGAGAAGGAGATATTCGTGAAGGGCAAAGAATTTTTGCAGATGTATAACAAGGTGTCTCATTTCACCCAGGAACTGCTGGAACAGAATAAGGACCTGAGCGGTCAGATCAAGAAGTTGGAGGACGACCGGGATAAAGCCTTGAAAGAGTTTGCGGGGAAAGAGGAGCAGGGCCTCCAGAAGAAGATTGAGGAATTGAAGCGGGAAAAAGAGGAATTGCTGGGCAAGTATAAGGAAGTGAGCCAGGAGACCACGGATTTTTTAAAAAGGTATCATGACATTGAGACCGAGAATAATAATCTGGCCAATTTATATGTGGCGAGCTATCAGTTGCACAGCACTTTGGATTTTATGGAAGTGTTGGATGTGATCACCGAGATCATCATCAACCTGATCGGCGCGGGCAAGTTCGCGATTATGCTGCACCAGGAAAAACAGGGGGCGCTGAAGCCGGTGAAGAGCGAGGGGATTCCGGTGGACCTTCTTCCCTCGGTCCGGCTGGGGGACGGGATGATCGGGGCGGTGGCGGAATCGGGCGAGGTTTATTATCGGGA